>JAFGJQ010000079.1 GCA_016929015.1 Phycisphaerae bacterium
CCCCGTCGGCCCCAGTCACGTCGGCACCGGCCACCTCCGCAGCCACTCCGACCCCGTTGCCCGTGCCCGAATTGCGGCCCCGTTTCGAATTGCACATTCCGTCGTTCCGAAACCTCATCCACGAAACCCGCCGATCCAACACGGGCTTTCTGCTCCAGACCCTCGGCAGCGTGATCACCGAGGCCGGCCGCCAGTCCTCTCAGGAGATCGACGTGGAACAGGCCCTCCAACTGCTTCGCCACATGGAGGACTGGCCCGACGCGGCGATAGACGTGGCCCTTTACGCGCCGAACCGTGAGGGACGTCCCCGCTGGGCCGCCCGCATTCAGTGGCCCGTGAAGGACTTGCGCGATCGAGTGGCGGCCGTCCTCGAATCCGAGTCCGCACAGGTGCTTCTCAAGGAAGTGGCGATCACCGCCGGCCCGGGTGAGGGCTACACGATTGCACTTCCGGAGTCGACACTGGCCTACGTGCTGCCGGCCGGGGAAAACACGTCCCTGCTGACGACATTTGACGACGTGGAGTTCCCCGATCCGGTCTTCGAAGGCACGGCGGAGACGCACGAAGGTGGAACGCCTCTCCTCGTCTGCCGCCTGAACCTGGCGCAGACAGAGAGAGACAGCGGCGCAACGTTCTCCGCAATCAGTTTCGTGACGGACGTGGTGTATGGGGGCCGGGTGGACGAGTCGGGCAACTGGGTGGAGACGATCCACGTCCACTGGCCGCCCATCAGCGGCCTGGGCGCCAAGACCGTCTTCGACAAGGTGAAGCAGACGTTCTTCGTCCCGGATGAAGCCTTCGGCAGCCTGGTGGCGAACTCCATGCTCTCCACCGGCATCCTTCAGCAGGCCGCCGGCGTGGAGGGCGAATCACCCTTCGAGCCGGGACCCGTGGCGGAAGGTGTACGGCCTGAGGTGTGCATCACCGTTCTGCCGGGCACGGGGGTCATCCCGGTTCCCGACGTGGTCTTCCAGGCCCGCCTCCGCCGGTCGACCGAATCGTTCCTCGATTCTGTCCGGGCGGCCATCCACGAGGAGAACACGCGATTCCTGGATCGCGAGGAAACGCCGCCCTGGCATGAGGAGACCGTCGATGGTCGGGTTCTCTTCTGGAAAGACGCAGGGCCCGGCATGGGCGGCAGCATACTCTTCAGTATGCGAACGGTCCTGTTCCTCACGAAGGAAACGGATGCCGGCGGACGGGAACGTGACATTCTCGTGATCGGCTCCACCAGCACGTCGCCGGACGGCATGGTCAAGCGTTGGCTGAACTTCCCGAGGCATCAGGCCCGCCGGTTCCTTCCGGCCGAGAGCGGCACGCGGGGGCAGGCCTGGGTGAACTGGAGACAGGTGTACCGGCACGCCGCCCCGTACCTGAACATCACGATCAGTTCGGTATCGCGCAGCAATCTGCTGCCCGACGCCGATGAGGTGAGCGGTCGCCTGACGGACGGCATCATCACGACACAAATGCAATACGCCGGAATGGCGATCCGGCACGAGGGGCCCGTCCCGGCGGGCATTCTGCTGGTGCCGGCGCTGGCGGTGGTGTCCACCATGGAGGGGTCCGGCGGGACCGATCTGGCCCGGGAACGCAACGCCGCGCGCAAGCTGAAAGTCCTCTACCACCACGCCAGGCTTTTCCGCAAGGACGTGGGCCGCTGGCCGGCGGAGGTGCGCGAACTGGATGGGTACGTGGATTTCGCCGGCAATCGGCACCTGCTGCGGGTCGAGCGGTCCTCGAAACAGGCATGGCGCGAATTCGGCCGGAGCCTGATCGGATTCGGCGGGCCGGACGCCCGGGACGACGAAGAGGACGAAGACGACGTATTCAGCGACATCGACGACAGCATCTACGTGATCGAGTGGGGCCGCGAGTCATGGCGATTGGGCTTCGCCCCCGGTACGTTCGATCACCTGGACAGGCTGTTCATTGACGAAAACGGGGAGATTCACCGCGTCGAGAAATCGGCCGGCGCGGCGACTTCTCAACCCGAGGAAGAGAAAGGATAACCACAGCGCACCGGGGCCCACGCCGGTCGCGGGCACAAGGCGCTGCTCTATTCACGAGCCGGAAAAAGGAGAACCTCTCATGAAACCGTGGGCACTTTGCTGCATGTTGGTCCTGGGTCTGCTTTTCTCACCCGTCCTCGCAGACGAGCCGGAAGAGAAGGCCGCGGAGGAGAAGCCGGCCGCCACGCAGCTCGCCGAGGGCGAGATCCGGCCCAGTCCCATTCCCCGCCTGGCCGAACTGCGGATTGACGAAACCGTCATTGCGGCTCGCGCAATCAACTTGCCGATCCCCGGTCGAACCCGGACGCTCCAGGAGATCGTCGAGCAGCTCGACGAATGGGGTCAGGACGACGACATCGGCGCGGTGCTGCTGAACGTCGGCGACCTCGGCCTGTCGCTGCCCGACGTCCAGGAGCTGCGATCGGGCATTGAGCGGCTCCGGAAGAAAGACAAGAAGGTCATGGCCTTCCTCCAGGCCGGCGGCGACAACGCCTACCTGCTGGCCTGCGCCGCGGACGAAATCGCCACGGCACCGACCGGCTCCATCACGCTCCCGGGAATGGGCCGGCTTTTCCCGTTTATGAAAGGCCACTACCAGATGCAGGGCCTGGAGTTCGAAGTCATCACCGCCGGCAAGTACAAGTACCCGGGCTTCGTCAACCGACGCGAGCCCGACCGCTGGTTCTCCGAGGAATTCAACGCCATCTTCGACAGTTGGTTCAAGGACTACAAGCAGATCGTCGCCTCCAGCCGAAAGCTCACGGATGAAACCGTCAGCGAAATCGTGGACATCGCACTCTTTGACGCTCCGCAGGCCCAGCAGCGCGGGCTCATCGACGTCATCGCCTATTACGACGAGTACCGCGATCGCCTGCTGAGGCAGAACAAGATGAAACGGTACCACGACGCCGAAGACGGGCTGTCCGGCATCAACTCCATCCAGGACCTCGTGGAAGCCATCAACAGCGAGCTCCGCAAGGCGGAAGAGGCCCGCAAGTCGGTGGGGCCGAAGATCGCCGTGCTCCACGCCCGCGGCCCCATCATCGACGTCAGCCTGGGGGCGGCCCTTTCCTCGTCGGTCATCTGCCGCGACGACATGGTCAAAACCATCGACGAGCTCAAGAAGAACAAATCCATCAAGGCGGTCGTGCTGCACGTCGATTCGCCCGGCGGCTCCGGCCACGCGTCCGACGCCATCTGGAAGGCCCTGCGTGAGCTGGATGAGGAAAAACCGCTGGTGGTCAGCATGGGCGCGGTGGCCGGCTCCGGCGGGTACTACATCGCCTGTCCCGGCCGGCGCATCTTCGCCCAGCCGACGACGCTGACCGGCTCCATCGGCGTCATTGCGATCCTCCAGACCGCCCGGTCACAACTGAATCGAATGGACTATGAGTTGGCGCCGTTCGAGCGCGGGGCCCGCAGCCTGCTGGGAGCACCGCACAAGGACCTGGCCCCGTCCGACCGGGAGTTTCTCCAGAAACACATGGATGATTTCTACAAGATTTTCATCGACCGCGTCGCCCAGACCCGGCGCATTCCGGCCGAGATGGTCGACAAGATCGCGCAGGGCCGCATCTGGACCGGACGAGACGCAAAGGAGATCGGCCTGGTGGACGAACTGGGCGGCATCACGCAGGCGATCGAGGCCGCCCGAGCCATGGCGAACATCCCACCCAGCGCCGAGTTGAAGATCGTGCACTACCCCCGGCCGAGCAGCCTGGGCGAACTGGTCTTCGGCTCCGTCGGCGTCACGGGGGACATCGAGACCTTCCTCCGGGCAGGTGCGCCAGCCGTCTCCATGTCGTTCCACGACCAGTTGATGATGCTGTCGCGCAGCTTCGCCCCGCTGTGCTGGGCGCCCATCCCGGACATCCAGACGACCATCTGGCCGGCTGGCGCCCCGCGTTTCCGCCTGGTACCGGAAACCGACACAAACCGCGGCGTGCCAACCTGGCAGCCGTGATCGTTTCGCCCAGTTGAGGGTTCTCCCGCGGGGCGTTCACGAGACTGAACGCCCCGCTTCATTGCTTCCTTCTGGAGATGCCGCTTGCTCGCACAGGAATGACCGATCGGCGTGGACTTGCGGGACACGGCGCGGTAGAATCTTCACTCGCGGGTTGGCATGACCCGGCGGGGAATCGGGGTGCTTGCTGGAGTCGCGGTCGGCGCCTCCTTGCAGGAAGAAGCCAATTCCGGCTGAGCACGTCCTGGCGAGAGAGGGAGGAGAACATGAATCATCTCGGCGGATGGCCGGCTGTTTGTGCGCTGGTCGCGGTTTGCGCGAATTCAACGTGGGCGACCCTGACCATCGAGACCGTCACGGTCGGCAATCCCGGCAACGCCGCGGATACCCGGTACGAGTCTTCCGGGCGTGGCGCGGTGGATTACACGTACCGCATCGGGAAATACGAGGTCACCGCCGGTCAGTATACCGCGTTTCTCAACGCCGTCGCCGCGGCGGACCCGCATTCCTTGTACATCGAAGACATGGGCAGGCCCGAGGAGTATGGCTGCATGATCCAGCGCAGCGGCTCGTCCGGCAACTACACGTACAGCGTGGCCCCGGACTGGGCGGACCGACCGGTAAACTACATGGAGTGGTGTGATGCGGCGCGGTTCGCCAACTGGCTGCACAACGGCCAGCCAACCGGGCCGCAGGGTCTGAACACGACGGAAGACGGCTCGTACTTCCTGAACGGAGCGATGACCAACGCCGCGTTGGCGGCCGTCGTGCGCGAGCCGGACGCCACCTGGGTGATCCCTTCCGGAGACGAATGGCACAAGGCGGCCTATCACAGAAAAGATCCCGGCGCGCCGGGAGGAAACTACTTCGACTACCCCACGAGCAGCAATGCCATACCGAGCAACAATCTGGCAGTGCCCGACCCGGGCAATAACGCCACCTTTCACGCCTTCCCGGGCGACTACACCATCGGCGACCCCTACTACCGCACGGAGTTCGGCGAACACGAAAACTCGGACAGCCCGTACGGTACGTTCGACCAGGGCGGCAACGTGTGGGAATGGACCGAAGCGAACGGTACGAGCATTTCGTCTCGCCAGATGCGGGGCGGGTCATTCTGCGATCATTACTCCACGCTGCACGCAGCGGAATGCTTTAGCATGTACCCAACGGTCGAGGACATCTCCTTCGGGTTCCGCGTGGCCCACGTTCCCGAACCCGCACCCATCGTGTTGCTGGCCCTGGCGGGCGCGGCAGTCATACGACGGAGCCGTTCCACCCTCACCTCAAGGCAAGGGCACTGGCCGGTCGGCTGAAACCGACCTTGCTTCCCGAGCGATCGGCGTCCCGCACTCCGGACACACGCCGCTGACGTTGCCGGTCAGATTGTAACCGCAGTTCACACAATGCCCGCGCTTCCACCGGCGCACCGCCTGGGCCCGCTGCCACTGCCGACACCAGGGACAACGCCGCGGAAAGTACACGCGCCAGACAACCAACGCGACGACAAACAAGACCAGAGCCCCCACACACAGTCCCAGAGCCAGCAGAGACGCACTGCCGAGAACGATGAGCCAAGCGAGAATCTCCCCACCCGGCCACAACACCGCAAACCAGCCCTTGGCGTTCCCACCTTCTTTCACCGGCAGCGGCACGATCTTCCCGCAATGCACGCAGAGTTCACCCGGCGGGGGATCTGCATCCGGTTCGCACAACGGAGGCTGCTTCGACGCCGCATGGCTCGCCGCAGGATGATCGTCCACCAAACGCTCCATCAGGCCGGCCTTCAGCCGGCCGGCCAGTGCCCCCTTGCTTCAGCAGGGGGACCGACACTCATGAGTATCTTCTTCTCTGATCTCTCTGAGCCGGCTTCAGCCGGCGACACGCTCGACGCCAGAGGAAGCCGGCTGGAAGCCGGCTCCGGAGAACAAGAAGAGGGAATCGCCCACCCCCAGTTGAAACTGGGGGCACTGGCCGGTCGGCTGAAGCCGACCTCAGTGTCCGAGCGTTCCTCGTGTCGCGCTCCGAGCACACGCCGCAGGCACCTTTGGTCACGCAGCTATTCCAACGGGAGAAACAGGCGGCGATCGGATTCGAACCGATGAATACGGGTTTTGCAAACCCGCGCCTTAGTCCACTTGGCTACGCCGCCGAACCGCCCCCGCCTGAGGGACGGCAAGCAACGTAGTCTATATCCCCGGCCGCAACCCAGTCAAGGGACACATGCTGCGCCCGCAGAACCACTCCGACCGACCCGCCTCGGGCCGGGTCCTCGTCAACCGCACGGACTCCCCCGACACGCATCACCGCCGCTCAAGAGCCGCGGCACACCCGTCCCGCCTCTCCGCTTTTGCGTTTCTGCGTTCTTGCGTTTCGCCGTTACGTCGCCGACTGCTTCCGCACGATCATGTCAAAGTTGCGGACCATCGACTTGTACATGCCCGCCACGATCAGCGCGACCACGCCGGCGGCCATGGCCGATCCGAACAGCGCCAGCACGCGGACCCGCACGGCGGCGTCCGCCAGAGCTTGGGAATTACCGTCGAACAGCGTGGTCGGGTTCACGAGCGTTTCCAGGGCGGTGATCGGCGTGAACGGACCGAGCAGTGCCCCCGCCTCGTCCGCCTGCTTGATGATCTGCGACCAGATGGCCCACGTCGCCAGGCACAGCACGACCAGCAGCCCGACGCTCACCATCACCGCCTGCACCGTCTTCTTGTTCTTGAGCGATCGGTCCATGCCGATCATGCAGGCAAAGGCCGTGTAGATCACCATCAGCACGCCCACTTCCAGCGCCGTCTCGATAAAGACCGCCGGATCGGCCGCCCGCCGCACCACGTCGTACAGGGCAAACAGCAGCAGGCTCGCCACCGGCACGCAGATCAGCGGCACGGCAAAGCTCACCAGCCCGCGCAGCTTGCCCCACACGATGTACCGGCTGGTCAACGGCGTACACAGAAGCAGGTCCATCGTGTTCGATTCCCGCTCCTTCGTGATGGCGGTGGCCGCCGTGTTCGTCGCAATCAGCAAAATGGTGGCAAACTCGATCAGCACCACGACGTGCAGCCACTCTCGGATTCCCCGCGCGGTGAACGTTCCGTTCCCGTAATAGGCCAGCAGCAGGATGGCCGTCAGCAGGCCGCCGCCCACCAGGGCGTACGTCAGGAACCCCCGGCTCAGGGCCGACGCCCGGGTAGCCGCCTCCCGCCAGGCGACGGGGTTTCGCCAGACCGCGCGGGGCGTCCGGTGCCGCTCGCCGTTGCCGCCCCGGGTGAACCAGCCCCGGACCTTCGTCCAGAAATTCGACTCGCCCTCCTTCGCCGACCGCCGCACAAAGAACAGGCTCACCAAAATGAGAACCACCGAAGACAGCGTGGAAAGCACCACGTACATCGTGTGCGGATACGCGATGAAGTACTTCGCCAGTCGGCCATAGTGGGCCACGTGGGCGACATCCGGCGCCTGCACCTGGTTCAACGCCACCTGCATGCACAAAAACGGGTGAAACGCCGCCAGCCAGCTCATCTGCGCACCCGTCACGCTGGTCGGCGCCTCCGGGACCCGGGTCAGGTTCCACTGCCCGAATGCATACACGGCCAGCAGGTACGTCCCGATGAGCAGGTAGAAGGAAAAGATCGTCCGCCGCGTGCCCACTCGAATCATGCTCACCGAAATGGCCAGCGACCCGGTGATCAGGGCGGTCGATCCGGCAATCACGAAACTTTCCACGATTTGCGAGGTCGTCACGCCGCCGTAGAGGGTGGTGAGCAGGAAAACCGGCAGTCCCGACAGCAGCAGCGTCACCACAAAGAACAGCCGGCTCAGCAGCGAGCCGAGCACGATCTGCGCGTTGGACAAGGGCGTGGTCAGCAGAATGTTGTACGTCTGCGCGTCGCGTTCCTGGGTGATGGCGTCGGCCGTGAACACCGGGGCCAGCACGCACATCAGGGCGAGCTGCACGATGGACGCCCAGCGGAACGTCTGCGACGCCCCACGGGCCAGGTCGGACAGCGAGCTGGTGGCCGAGCTGCCGGACGACATCAGCGAGATCATCACCACGCCCACCAGCGCGCCCAGGTAAATGAAGCGCAGCCAGAGGTGCCGCGGCCGGCGTGATTTGCCGCCGACCACTCGCACCAGGATCGGGTTACCCGGCAGCAGCCGCCAGAACCACATCCCCAGGTTTTCAAACGGAATCGTCATCACCGCCCCCGCCGCTTATGTCCCGTCCGCGCAGGTCACTCCGTCTCTTCGTCCCTCCGTGCCGGAGCCTGCCCGCCGCGGCGGGTGCCTTCTTACTGCACTATCCCCTTCGTCAGCCGCATGAACGCCGTTTCCAGGTTCACCTCTTCCTCCTTGATCTCCCGGACGCGGAAGTTGTTGTCCAGCAGAGCGCGGGCGACGCCGGAGAAATCGTGCGTGTCGCTGTCCATCTCCACGACCAGGGCCCCGTTATGCTGCTCGACCTTCCGGACGTGCTTGAGCCGCTGCAGCATCAGGGCCGCCAGGTCCTGCTGCTCGGCCACTTTCACGCACACGCGGGTCGCCAGCCTCACGCGGCGGATGATCTCCGCGATGGTCCCGTGAAACAGCAGTTTGCCCTCCTCCAGGATGCCCACCGTGGTACACAGCTCGGCCAGTTCATGCAGAATGTGCGAGCTGATGATGATGGTCTTGCCCATGTTCCGCAGCTCTTTGAGCAGCTCGCGAATCTCGATGCGGGCCCGCGGGTCCAGGCCGCTGGCCGGCTCGTCCATCAGCAGCACCTTCGGGTCGTGCAGCAGCACGCGGGCCACGCTCAACCGCTGTTGCATGCCACGGGAGAGCGAATCGACCAGGGCGGTCGCCTTGCCGCTCAGATCGGTCAGTTCCAGCACGTCCGCCACCACACGCTTGCGCTGCTGTCCCGTGATGTTGTACGCCGAGGCGAAGAACTCCAGGTACTCCTGGACCACCATGTCCTCATACGCCCCGAAGAAGTCCGGCACGTACCCGATCAGCGGGCGGATCTTCCGCGACTCGTAGCCCACCACGTGGCCGCACACACGGGCCTCGCCCCACGTCGGCTGAAGCAGCGTGGCGAGAATCTTGATGGTGGTCGTCTTGCCGGCCCCGTTCGGCCCGATGTACCCGAAGCACTCCCCGTCCTCGATCTTCAGATGAAGATTGTCCAGGGCGGTCAGGTTGCCGTACTTCTTGGTCAGGTTGATCGTCTCGATGATCACCGCGGCATGTCTCCCGCTATGTTGCGCCCCTCACCGGCACCGCCTCACGGCACCGGAATCATGACCCGATACATCGTCCACGCCTCGCTCGGTATCCGCCGCTCGTAGTCTCCACTGCCCGTCCGCGTGAAGAGCTTCACCGGACCGGCATGGTTGGCGAACCCGACCAGGATCATCGCGTTCCGCGTCAGCCGATCGCTCAGGTCCAGCTCGCGACAGCGGTCGGGCAGCAGTTCGAGCCCGGCGCTCCACTGGTTCACGTTCAGCGTAGTCGGGTCGTACTCCTCCAGCGTCGTCAGCAGCAGCAGGGACTTCTGAAAATCCCGCCGCACGTTGCGCGGCGAGCCGCTCTGGAGCCCGGTGGCAAAACCAAGGCCCTCGAACGGCTTGCCCCACCGCTGATGCCATTTGAACATGGAGTTTCCGTCCACCCAGTCGCGGGCCCGAATCGGGCGCCCCGCGCCGTCCTTCGTGATGCGGTCGGCCACCCGAATGGTCTCGCCGTCGCGGATCGTGCCCAGCGGATGCACGAAGGTCGTCCCTCCCGCCGTTGGCTTCTGCCCGCGCGGCGAGAGGCACAGGAAGTTGAGGTCCTCGTCAAAGGCATTCACTTCCGCCTGCAAAAGGTAGCAATCGTGAAGATCCACGCCCAGGTTGTTCGTGATGGTGCTCTCCGGAGTGATCTCGTCGACCACCACGCGTTTGGAGTCGTCTCCCGTCAGCGACTCCTCCACGATTTCCTTCTCTCGTGTCACCCGAATGGAGGCCAACACACTCCCGGTAATCGCGCCGCTCCAGCGGCCCTCGAACCGTTTCAGGGTCGCCCGCACCGGCACGTCGTCCAGTTTGGCCGACGCCGGCCGCAGGCGGTATTCCGCCGGGTCCGTGAACCATGACTGCGAATCACTCAGGTTTACCGTCATTTCGATCATCGGCCGGAGGTAGCTCCGCACGTCCGGTGATTCGGTCGCCGACGCGTAGTCATCCGGCAGCCACACGTCCACTTCCGAATGCAGTCCGGTTTTCAGGCCGAAATAGCACGTCGCCGCGGCCTCCGCGCTGCCGGCCGAGAGGTCCACGATGCTCAACTGGTGAAGCTTCTGCCCCACGCCGCGAACGGCCTGCACCGCCGATACGCTCAGCAGGCTGGCGATGATCGCCAGCACGGCAAACACCCCCCAGCTGTGCTGAAGCCAGCCCCGGGACTTCAGGAACGCCCACGACCCGAACGTCGACCCGAACAGGTAGACCAGCGCCATCAGAAACGCCAGCGCCAGGTACGAAGCGCCCGTGGCCTGGAAGCCGACCACCTCCTGCAGGTACGGAAACAGCGGGTACGTCGAGACCGCCTGCCCCGTCTCGATCGCCATCGAACGGAACCCCAGCGCAACTTTCAGAAACGTCTCGCTGTTGCCCGCGGGTTCCAGCAAGTCCCGCACCGTGGCACCCACGTAGATCAGCCGACCCCGGCCCACGCCCCGGCTCGAAATCAGAACGGTCGACGCCGGTTCCTCTTCTCCCGCCGCAGAAAGACGCTCCTCCAGGATCGCCTCGACCAACGGGGCATCTCGCAACGTCGCCTGCACTACGGAAATCCCGTCGCGATAGCCGGCATCCACCTGCCCGTCCAACCCGGCCCTCAGCAACTGCCGCCGAAACGTCGGCAAGTCCTCCGTCCGGACCACCTTCCCAAACTTCACAGGCAGCAACGGCTCGAACACCTCGGATCGCGCCAGCGTATCCGCACGCGCCGCGGAGGCAATCAGCAGCGTGCCCCCCTGCCGCACCCATTCCACCAGCGCCAACTGCTGGGATGGCGTCAGGTCTGTCACATCCGCGTCGTCCCAGATCACATGGTCCACAATCTCCAGCCCGATCCACCGGTTGGGAAGCTGCGCCGGCGATCGGGTGACCAGGTGCACCGGAGCGCGAAGCCGCTCCGACCGCCGAATCGAATCCACCTTGCCCAGCATCTGATTCGCCGAAGCGACATAGAGCACCAAAGGCTCCCGGTCCGGAATGACCTCCAATGCGAAGCTCGGCACCAGCCGGGTCACTACCTGCCCGCCCGATACCACCGGCACCACGCGGCCGCCCTTGTCGTGAAGACTCACCGCAATCGAAGGATCGCCGGCAGCCCCGACAACCGTGTACAACTCGAAGAACTGAAAACCCGTGTCAGGGGTCAGGTAGACAGGCCGCGCGTCATAGCAGAAGTCTCCGTCAGAGTCCCGCTGCTCTACCCGCAACTCCCCCTCAAAGCTGTTCTCTCCGTCCAGGGCCAGGCTGACCACGATCGGGACCCACGAACCCGCCCGAACGCCGCACCCCGGGCCCGCCACATCCGGCCCCGAACGATAGCCCACGCTCTCGATGTCCCCCGTGATCCGGCCCATCGCCGGGGACGCGGCCAGCAGAACAAGCAAGCCAACGGCCAACGCCCGTTTCACCGTCGCAACGCGCAATGAAACCCGGGGGCAGCGAGCCGCCGATTCGCACGCCGAACGAGCAGACGCGATTCCGCGCATCGGGTCACTCCATACATAACGTGACCGCAGACCTGGACTTACATCGTCGAGGAAGACGCGAAGAAGTGGAGCCGACATTGTCGATCGGGTCGCCCTTTCCTTTCGACGACCCATTCTATCCGCGTCCCCGTCGACCGGCAACCGCACGGGCCATCGCCCGGCCGCCGTCCTCCCACATTGTACACGATCGACGGCCAAGCTACGATTCCAATGCAGGCCGGAGATTCAAATGCCGTCCATCCGCGTCGGAACCTCGGGATGGTCTTACCAGGACTGGATCGGGCCGTTCTACCCGCCCGGCACGCCCGCATGTGACTTCCTCTCCTGGTACGCCGACCGTTTCAACACGGTTGAGGTCGACTCCACGTTTTATGCAATTCCACCGGCTGGCCGTACGGCCACCTGGGCGGCGTCCACACCCGGCGACTTCCGCTTCTGCCTGAAGGTGCCGCAGGTCATCACGCACGAGAAAGCCCTGGTGGACTGCGACGAGGATCGCGACGCGTTTCTCCGGGCCATCGAACCCCTGGGGGCCAAGGCATACGCCCTGCTCCTCCAGTTTGGATACTTCAACAAACGGGCGTTCCGCCACGCCCACGAATTCTTTGATCGGCTGGACAATTTCCTACAAAAATATCCCGGTCCCGTGCCCCTCGCCGTCGAAATCCGCAACCGGCTCTGGCTGACGCCGGAGTTTTTCAGGCTCCTTCAGTCCCACCGGGCCGCGTATTGTCTGGCCGACCACGCCTGGATGCCGTCGCCCGAGGAGGTGCTCGCCCGCCATGACGTGCTCACCGGCGCTTCTCTGTATGTCCGCCTGATCGGCGATCGGGCGGGTATCGAAAAGGTCACCCGGACCTGGGACCGGGTGGTTGTGGATCGAACCGAAGCCATCCGCCGCCTGGTGGCCGCCTTGGCCGGCATTGTCCCGCGAAGCGACATTGTCGTCTTCATCAACAACCACTACGCCGGCCACGCCCCCGCGTCCTGCGAGGACCTTCTCGCGGCCCTCGCCCGGGCAAACGCCGACAGACGATGGGAAATCCCAGAGGGTTTTTAATCGTATCCAGGACCGACGCCGGGTTTCAGGTATGCTCAGCACGCAACAACACGGCGCCGCGTGAGCTGGGAACCACCAGAAGCCCCATCGGTGCGCCAGGACGTGACACTCAATAGCATTCGACAGCGTCCATCGTGTCCATTCCCTCCAGAAGCCTGCCCCGCCGTGGCGGGTCACATTGTCTGTGACATGGACACCCAACGGCTTGCGCTGCCGGCTGTCCCCTGACGCCCCTCTGGGGCTGAGTGCGGCGGCGTAACAGGATCCCGCTCGTCGTGCCCTGTTGGGCCGTGAATTCAGGTGGAGCAAGCCTCGTTCGGCCGGGCGTCGACGCAATTGGCAGGCCGAAAGCCCGTTGAAACGGCCTGGGGGGGGGTAATGGGCGGGCGTGGGGCACGTCAACCGGCCCCAAACGGCCAGCCTGCAAGCCCGCCTGCGGCGGGGAATGCCTGTGAACGGGCCTGCGGTCGAGGGTGGAGAATGGGGGCTGCTCAACAAGGAGTGGCACGCGTCGATCCGGGCCCGACGGGTCGGAAATGTCCGCCATCCATCCGGGGCGCAAGAAGAGCCCGCAGGACCGCCACTGGGACGGACCTGCGGGCCTTGGTGTTGTCGGGGTGACTAGTAGCGGTCGCGATGTCCGCCGCCGTGCCCGCCGCTCCGCGGAGCGCGGGGCTTGGCCTCATTGACGGTGAGTGCCCGGCCGCCGTGCTGTTGGCCGTTCAGGGCGCTAATGGCCGCCTGGGCGCTCGAATCGGAGTTCATCTCCACGAAGCCAAAGCCCTTGCTCTGGCCGGTGGACCGGTCCTGGATCACTTCCGCGCTGACAACCTCTCCGTAGGGAGTCATCAACTGCTCCAAATCCGAGCTGCTGGTATCAAAGCTCAGATTCCCGACGTACAACTTTTTGCCCATCGTTTTCTCCTATCGATGGCAGATGCGAACCCACCGTTTTCCTTTCAGGGTCGCAGTTGAAAGAGGCCGACGCTTCGGCCCGAAGGATGGAAAGGCGATTTCAGCGGTGCGATCGGGAAGTGTCTGCAACCAGATGTACCGGCCGGTTTCGGCGATCCAATCTCCCGCAGTATACACCGGGTGGCGGGAGTTGGCAAATGGCCCCGGCGGATTGTCTCGACTTCATGTCGGCAAAGACGATTCCAGCCGCCAAAACCGCATTTCAGGCGTGCCAGCCCGCGACCGGCTGTTTTTGCGCGTATCCGCCGGCCCATGCAATTGCACCGCCTGAAAAGGCAACCTCTGTGTCCGTTTCCGCGCAGTTGCTGCTCGCTTCGTGGGCCGATCGAGAAACGCCGATGCCCCGAGATGTCACGACCCCCCCGCGACGGTAAACAGTTGTCTTCACTTCTCTCGCCAGTATCAGATGTCCCGTTTTACGCCCCCTCAACTGGTCAAATGGTGGAGCGACCGCTATCAGGAGGTGAAATGATTCCCCATGCCCGAGTCCGTTGCACGAAGAGCTCAAACGGCGTAGTGTGAACAGGCGAGTTGGAATCCAGAACATCGAGACCATCGAGTCTTTGGGAGGAGGACGCAGGAATCGGGCTTTCCACCGAAGTCTCGGCGTCGAACCACCCAATACGACTCTGCCCTGATTGGAATTGCACCATGGGTAGTCACATCCCCTGGTTCCCCCGTTGGAAAGCAGTGTGCGACAAGTTGGCGTGCGAGGGTTACGACGCATTGACGCCACCCGAGAGAATCTGGGTCAGCGTGCGGAGCCTCATCGACTCAACGGAGAATGGCGGCCTGATCAGCTACTACTATAACACGGGCGCCGACACGCTGCCGGATTGTCTAGCGGCTCTCGATTCCCCAGGGGCCGAGGACGTGCGCCGTCAAGTCGAACGAGTCAACGCCCTGTTCGGCCGCCAAGTTCCACCCTCACTCGCGGGCAGGAACCGGATCATCGACTCGTGGGGCGATGATGATGAGCGGATCGACGCGGTTCTCACCGAAGTTGACGACGCTCTCCAGCCCATGTTCGAGTCGCTGGAAACGAAGCTCGATTCTTTCCCGCGTGACGTGCGTCTGTTGCCGTAGAGCAGAGATATCGGAGGTATCGGGGACGACCACCTGTATTTCACGAGAGTGACAGCCTCCGGGCATTCACGCCCCCGGCTGCGCCTCCCCGACCATCCTTCCCATTCTACTCGCCCCGCTCTGCCGCCCATCCCGTTCGGGCCAGGGACAAACCGCTTTCCCGAAGCGCAGCACAAGCCCCCGCACGCCCAAACCCCCAACCCCGCCCCCCTCATTATCGCCGCCAGCCTCTACGCACGCGGAATCGCATCGGCCCTGCGCCGGATAGAAACGCCATCGAGCCCAAAGCCCGTTGAAACGGGCTGGAGCGGTGAAGCAGGAGTCGGGGGTTCGATCAACCGGCCACCCGCTGGAGACAAGAAATTCGAAGCTCGAGATTGAAACGAATGGTCCGCGAGGCGGACTCTACACGCCGGCGACGGGGAATGCCCGTGAACGGACTTGGGAAAAGAGGACACCTCATCCGGTCCCTTCATGACCGGGGGTTGGGATGGGGCGGCGCGGACCCGCGGTTGAAACCACGGGCTCATCTCGGCCGGGCCTGCGGCCCTTGGGTCGCCCCGGCGACTCGCTGTGCCGAAGGGCGCGTGGGTGAAGAGCAACGGCTACGTCGCGAGTCGTCATGCCCGATCCGCCTTCGGCGGAAACGACCATGGCACCGCAGACAAAGGGCTAGAAACTGGAGACTGGAAACTCGAAAGAGGACAGACCGGCTGGAAAGCCGGTCCCACATAGAGAAGCCGGTTCCACAGCAGAACCCGGGCCCACGGCGGGAGGCGGAGGCCGAATGCGGTGCTGTCCCGTCGGCGGCCGCACTGCTACAATAGCCCGATCCGTAACGAGTGCCGCCCGGCGGCCTCGGCAGGTTCGCATAGGCCCATGACGCGAAGGAATCGATCTTTCATGCCCGATAGCCCACCCGCCGCACTGCGTGAAACCCTCACCCGCACGGTCCGGGGCGACGTGCGTTTTGACAAGCTGACGCGCGCGATCTACGCGACGGACGCGAGCATCTACCAGATGACGCCACTCGGCGTGGTCATGCCGAAATCGGCGGACGACGTGGTGGCCACCGTCCACGCGTGCCGAGAGCACGGCGTCTCCATCACGCCGCGCGGAGCGGGCACCGGGCTGACCGGCGCGGCCGTCGGACCGGGCATGCAGATCGACTTCTCGCGGCACATGAACCGCATTCTCAATATCGACACAAAGGCCCGCACCGTGCGCGTCCAGCCGGGCGTGGTGCTGGACGAGTTGAACGCCGAACTGGGCCGGCTGGGGTTCCAGTTCGCCGTGGACGTCGCCACCAGCAGCCGGGCGACCCTCGGCGGGATGGCGGCCAATAACTCCTGCGGGGCGCATTCCATTCTGTATGGCCGGACGGTGGACCAGATCCTGGAGATGACCACGGTCCTCGCCGACGGGTCGGTGGCCGTCTGGAACCGGCGGGGCCTGGCGGACGGCTCGGCCCAAAACGGGTCGCTCGCGGGCGGGGCGATGGACGTTCTGGCCCGCGTGGGCAAGGAGTATCGCAGCGAGATTCTCGATCGGTATCCCAAGGTGCTCCGAAGCAACGGCGGCTATGCGCTGGACCGGCTGATCGCCCGGGCGCCGGAGATGAACCCCATCGGCCTGCTGAGCGGAAGCGAAGGCACGCTCTGCCTGATTACGGAAATGCTTCTGCAGCTTACCCCCCTGCCGAAAGCCAAGGGCCTTCTGGTCCTGCACTTCCACGAGCTGATGGAAGCCCTGGCGTGCGTGGCCCCCATGCTGGACCACAAGCCGGCCGCCGTGGAGCTGGTGGACAAGCTCATCCTGGACGCGGCTCGGACCAACCCCATCATGGCCGCTCGCGCGAATGTCTTCCTGGAGGGTGACCCGACCGCGCTGATCATCGTGGAGCTGTTTGACGACGATCCG
>JAFGJQ010000080.1 GCA_016929015.1 Phycisphaerae bacterium
GGCGAGACGGGCGCCCTTCGGCAGGCTCAGGGTCGGAAGAGCGGCCGGCGGTTGGAAGGGAGCGTCCGGATCGCGGCCGATGCGGGTTCCGCCGTCGCTCTCGCTTCGCGAGAGCTATGGCGGACAGGCAGCGGCGCGCCGCGGGTATCTCGCCCCTGGACCGCGGCGGCGTAGGTGGCGCCGAGCGAGTCGGACGCGAACGGCAGCGGGGCCTCGGCGGCGGTCTCGTCGTCGGCGGCTCTCTCGGTATCGCGTCTGGCGGACGTCGGCGGGCAGGTCCACATCGGGTTCGGAGTTGACCGCCACGTAGAGCACGCCGTCGCTCCGCTCCGCGCATTCGAGATGCCGCGGTGCAAAGGCGATGACCCGGTCGCCCGGCCGGAACCGTCCCGCCTGCTTCGCCCGCCGCACCGCGTGCAGCCGCGTGCGCCGGCCGAGCGCCTCCAGGCACTCCACGAACCCCAGCACGTGCTCGCGATACTTGCGGATCGAATCCACCGGCAGGTGCACGTGGTACGGGGCCGGCCCCGCACGGCCGACTCCGGCCGGCTGGACCGAGCTTCGGACCGGAGCGCCGCGATCTGCAGGCGGCGCCGGAGGAACAGGTGCAGGTTCATGGTTTTGCCTCCCCTGTACGGTCCCGCCCCGGTGCTGTCAAGCGCGTCGCCCGGCGGACCGCCGGCGAGGCTGGCGCACGCATCGGTCGCCGGCACCGGGGACGTCCGCGCCGACAACCCAAGGACATCAAGAACGCCGTGGCGGTCCGCGACGCCGGCCGGGCGTGCCCCAGAAGCCCCTCGCGCACGTGGTGAATGGGGCCGTATTCCCCATCACCCTCGAGATCGCCGGCGCCAAGCAGAAGATCCTGTGGTGGGCGCGCAGACGCGGAAGTTGCGTCGATGTTGCTTCGGGGATCGACGGTCGCGACCGCGTGTTCGTGCTGGTATCCGTCCGTGCCCTCGTGCGGGCGCTTCAATGGGTCCCGTATCCCTCGGAGCGGCGCCGGCGGTCCGCCTTTCCGGTCCAGTCGGACGGCGGCGCCCGCCCCAGCTGAATCACCCGGACCGAGCCGACAAAAAAGATGGCGACCGCCTTGACCCGTCCGCCACCGGTCGATACACTCCGCCCGACAGTGTCGGGGCCGAAACCTGGGGGTCGGCTCCGGCGAAGCATTCGAGCAAGGCAATGGTAAAGCAACGACGATTGCCTCGTGGGTTTTTTGCTGACGCTTCTTGTGTCGGGCGTGAGTGAGGAGGAACTCGCGCGGTTCCTGCGCAAGGAAATCGACGAGCACTTCGGCCTGGCTCCTGACGAGTACGACTTCACGGAGGTGGCCAGACGAGTGCGCAGGTGGTTCGACTACCGGTGGTGCAGCGTCGGCGAGCCGGAGACGATCTTCGTCGCTCTGTTGGATGAGGGGGTAGAGGTCTGGCGTCCCGTTCAAGCCCGGCCGGTCGATGGCGGGCACTTCAGAATCATTGGCGTGGAAGCAGACACAAGCGACGACACCTGGCAGTTTCCTGCGGGAGCGATCGTGAAGTGCGTGAATCAGCAGTTCGCTGACGGGACGAGCGGAATAACCGCCGTCGAGCAAGTTGGTGAGGCCGGCTAACAACAGCATGCAGCGGACGGCGCTACGCGCCGCCGCTGATGCTGAGCGTTAGACGGACAACACACAAGGGTGACACGGATGACCATGCCCGGCTGGCTGCGCGGCCTGTTCGGCCGAAGTGCTGATGCGTCGAGGGCGTCCCCGCCCGAGGCCCCGTCCTCGGATGACATTGACGTGATTCTAGAAGGCAGGCAAGAGGTCTCGGCACTTCCGGTTCTTAGTCTCCGTGAGTATCGGAGGGTGGTTGAAGCCATTCCCCCTCCGACAGCCCAACAGATTCAAGACTTCGCCTCCTTCGTTTCGGAGGCAAAGAGTTGGTACAAACATCTTCCGCTCCTCCCGCCGGGCGAGCCCTTCTGGTTCTTTATCGATCCATGGGCGGGATTGGACCGGATCTTGGGACGACGCGGCCAGGTCGTGTACGTTAATCGCACCAGCGAGACTCTACAATTCCACTACACTTGGATGACGACGGAAGACTATCGTTCGCGCTTTGGCCGACTCGCATTTGCTTGTGCTGCAGGCACGGAGCTCTTCCTGCCGGTGTCCGTCCGGCTGACGGACAACAGGGAGATCCGCGGTGTCTTGGCCAACAACCCATCGCGAGCTTCGGTTCATACGACGGAAGAGACTGAGTATCGGCTACCGCCGGAGGTGCTGAACGCTGGTACGACTCGGGTCACCGGCGTCATCCACAAGTTGACTGGCACGCCATGGGTATGGCTAGGCTTCTTGCCGGACAATGCTGATTCGGTCGGGTGGCCGGAAGAAACTGGCGGCTCGGAGACAATCGGGAGAATCATCGCTCGTTGTCACACGATTCAGAGAGAGGCCACCCAGAGCGGCGCTGCAGAAGGGAATCAGAAACTGGATGCGATCGACGAGGAACTCACCACTCTCTTGGCGCCCGAGCGCAGGCGGCTGCAGAGAGAGATGGTCCTATCAATGAACCGAATTGTAACCCTCCTTTACGGAGGATCCGTCTAACTGCGGCATGCAGCCGACGGCCGCTGACGCGGCCGCCTCTGATGTTGCGCGGCGGATAGGACAAACAAACGCGATTCTGGCCTACCGGCCAGAGTATCGGAGGCTCGGGGTGGGGTCAAGGGCAGGGCGGGAGCGA
>JAFGJQ010000081.1 GCA_016929015.1 Phycisphaerae bacterium
ACGTGGGCCAGCACGGCCGGCCAGATGGAACGCGACTGCCAGCACAGCCACCCCAGCACGATCCCCAGGGCGGCCTTCGTCGGCACGTGGAAGAACACGAAATGGAACACCGCGAACACCAGGGCCGTGACCACGATGGCCGTCCACTTCCGCATGGAGTCACGCAGCCCGCTGAGCAGCACGCCGCGGAAGAACAGCTCTTCGCACAGTCCTGGCACGATGCCGAGGTAGAGCACCACTCGCCAGATGGGAGCGGCGTTCAGCGCCGCGATGAGCTCCCGATTCTGCTCCGCCAGCCCGGGGGCCATACCGACCAGTCGGCCCTGCAGCACGGTCCATTCCGACACCGGCACCCACAGGGCCACGCCCAGAAGCACCGCCGCGATCACGTGACGCGGGCGGGGCGCTGATGTCTGCAGCGTGGTCGCCGGGTTGACCTTCCAGTACCACAGCACTCCCAGCGGCAGCACGACAAAACAGACGGGCAGAGCCACCGCGCTCAGCCGAAGCGTGTCCAGCACTCCGGCGCCGCCCACGCTCGCAAGCCGCACCTGCACGAAGTACCATAGCGGAAACAGCAGAGCTGCCACCAGCGCAACCAGAGCGGACGACGGCCGATCCGTCGGCCGGATCAGGCGCCGAGCGAAAGACGCGCGAAGGGAGCCGGAATCGGCGAAGACGACTGATTCCGTCCCATAGATTCGGGCGGCCAGGGCGACCGCGGCCACCGCGTACAGCGTGGTCGAGATCAGGACTTGAGCGATCACCCCGGCCGGAACAGGACTGCCCAGCAGGAATTCGCGGGTCAGCAGCACCATGTTGGCCACCGGCGTCACCGTCAGAATGCCCTGCAATTCACTGGTCGGCAGGGCGGCGATGCCGCCAGGAATCAGCGTGGCCAGGATCACCGGCGTGATGTAGTTCTGCGCCTCCTTGAACGTCCGGGCAAAGCTGCACACGGCGATCAGCACCGCCGAAAACAGAATCGCAAACGGCACGAGCGAAAGCAGGATCACCGGCAGCACGCCGAACGGAAACCCGCCGCTCTGCTCGCGCCCGCTGAAAGCCTGCTCAAACCCGCCGAAGTACACCGTGGCGCTGACGCAGAGCAGGTTCAAAGCTGCACCCACCACCGCCACCGTGGCCACCACCAGGAACTTGCCGACGATCAACTCCATCACCGGCACGGGTGAGACCATGAGCGTTTCCAGCGTGCCCCGCTCCCGCTCCCCCGCCGTCAGGTCGATGGCCGGATAGATGGCGCCCGTGATGGTCATCAGCACCAGAATCAGCGGCAGAATGAGGCTCAGCACGGAGCCCGGCGTCGTGACCTTTCGCTCCACCAGCAGAATGGGTTCCAGCGATTCGATCGGGACGTTCAGAACGGACATGCGGAACTCGACGCGCCGGCGGGCGACGTCGCGGAGCACGGCCGACAGCCAGTCAAACGCGGAACGCCCCCGCGGCAGCTCCGGATCGTAGACCAGTTCAATCTCGTACTGGCTGGTCAGGGGATCACCGCTCGGCAGACGTTGGAACACGACTCCGAGATGAATGAGGCGATCGCGCACCGTCTGCCTCATTTCGTCCGTGCGGACCTCGCGGAGCAGCACTTCCGGACGCTCTTCCGTCGCCTCATCGGACGGGGCCGGCCGGGACGCGGGCTCTCGGAGCGCGGCACTGGCCTCGTACTCGCGGTAGAGTTCGTTGAAGATATCACGGTGCTCCGGGTCCACGCCGATGACGATCTGCCGGCGCAGCTCGCTGGACGCAACGCTGATCGCCTGCACGGACCCCACCATCAGCAGCGGGTACAGCACGATCGGTACGATCACCATCGCGGCCAGCGCCCGACGATCGCGCAGAATGTCCACCAACTCCTTCAGGTAAATCAGGCTCACGCGGCGATACGAGATCATCCGGGCTTTCCTTCCGGCGCCGCGGGCGACGGCGTACGCGGGAGCACCGACTCAGACTCCCCCACAATCCGCAGAAACGCCTCGTTGAGGTGGCGCTCGCCCGTTTGTTCCAGAAGCTGCTTCACCGTGCCTTCGGCCACCAGCCGGCCCTTGTGCAGCAGGCCCACGCGATCACACATGACCTCCGCCTCGTGCAGGTAGTGCGTGGAGAGCAGCACCGTCTTGCCCACGTTGCGCTCGCGGATGATGAAGTCGAGGATGACGCGGTTGCTCAGAACGTCGAGCCCCAGCGTGGGCTCGTCGAGAATCAGGATGGGCGGGTCGGCCACCAGGGCCCGGGCGATGTTCGTCCGCTGCCGCTGGCCGGTGGACAGGCCGCCGCACCGTAGCTCGGAAAAATCACCCATCTGCAGCCATTCCACCAGGTGCTGCACGCGCCGGCGGGCGTCGGCGGCCGGCAACCCGTGCAGCTCCGCGAAGAACGTCAGCAGCTCGCGCGGCGAAAGACGCTGGTACAAACCCGTGTGGGCGGTCAGAAACCCGATGTTCCGCTTGACGCGGCGGGCGTCCGTCGCCACGTCACAGCCGGCCAGGACCGCCCGGCCTTCGCTTGGGGTCATCAGCCCGCTGAGCATCCGCAACGTTGTGGTCTTGCCCGCCCCGTTGGGGCCCAGCAGGCCGTACATCTCGCCCGGCCCCACCCGGAAACTCAGCCCGTCCACCGCCCGCTTGTCGGACCCGTCGGGCGAGGGGAACACCTTCACCAGGTTTTCCGCCAGGATCATGTCCATGCCGGAGCTAGTGTGCAGCGGCGGACGGGGGCTGTCCAGCAGGGGCGGCCCATCTCGGACGCGGCG
This sequence comes from Phycisphaerae bacterium, assembly GCA_016929015.1. GTDB lineage: Bacteria > Planctomycetota > Phycisphaerae > UBA1845 > UBA1845 > JAFGJQ01. Next base: position 2,777 of record JAFGJQ010000081.1, read on the forward strand.
GGCTTGCGCTGCCGCCGACGCGAAGCCGGTCATTCCGCCTTCCATCCGTGCGACTGCACGGAGGCCACAATCGCCTCGGCCAGCTCCACGGCGGCCAGGCCGTCGGTGGCGGAAACAGGCGGAGGCGTTCCCTCACGCACGGACTTCAGAAACGCCGTGATCTCCGCGCGCAACGGCTCCACGTCGTCGATCACCAGCGGCTCCACGTTGACCAGCGAGCCGAAATCGACGTGCTGCATCTCGGAGAGGTCCTTGAAGTTCTTCTCCCGGGCCATGCGCAGCAGGTCCAGGTTGGCGTCCTTCTTGACGGCGATGCCCGTCTTCTTGCCGTAATCGACGGACAGGTATGCATCCGGGCTGAACACGCGGATCTTCCGCTCCGTTTTGAGGGCCAGGCGCGAGGCGGTGAGGTTCGCCGTCGCTCCGCTGGCAAAGGTCACCCGCGCGTTGGCGATGTCTTCGTGCGGGCCCAGGACCGCCACGCCCACCGCGTCCACCGTGTACGTCCGCTCCTTCACCAGGTGCAGAACGATGTCGATGTCGTGGATCATCATGTCGAACACGACGCCGATGTCCGCGCTGCGGAACGTGAACGGGCTGATCCGGTGCGTCTCGATAAAGCGCGGCCGCACCTCCATCCGCTGTATGGCCACCACGACCGGGTTGAACCGCTCGGAATGACCGATCTGGATGAGCACGCCCCGCGCCTCCGCCCGCTCGCACATCCGCCGGGCGGCCGCGCTGTCCGGTGCCATGGGCTTCTCGATGAGCAGCGGAATGCCCCGGTCGATCAGCGGCAACGCCACTTCCTCGTGAAACACCGTGGGCACCGCGATCGTCGCGACGTCGATTCGGTCGAGCACGTCCTCCACCCGCGCCACGGCCGGGCAGCCGTACTCCGCGGCCAGGCTGCCGGCCTTGGTCGCGTCCGTGTCCACCACGGCCACGAGCTGTGTTTCCGTCATTTGGTGATAGAGGCGGGCGTGGTGGCGCCCCATGCGTCCTGCGCCGATCACGGCCGCTCGATACGTCTGCGTCATGGTCTGGTTGTCTCCCGGAAGGTGTTCTGCGGTCCCACGGGTGTCTCGATGTTGCGGGGGAGGGTCGCCGAGGCCTCCTCAGGTCCGGCGCAACGATTCCAGGTATCGTCCGTTCCGCCCGTGCTCGAACGAACGGATGAGAAAGTCAAGCAGGTATTCCACGTTCGGATCCAGGCCGCCGTCGGCCTTCATCTCCGCGATGGTCTGCAGAATGGGCCGCCCGGAACGACGGGCGGAGAGCGAAAACAGCCGCATCTGGGCGACCTTGACGGCCTGGATCTGCTCTTCGCTGAAGCCGCAGCGCTGCAGCCCCACCCGATTGATGTACCGCACGCGCGGGCTCGAGCCGCGGGCCCCCACCACGATCATGAACGGCGGAACGTCCTGCGTAACAGGCGACAGCCCGCCCACCATCGCGTGCTTGCCCACCGTGACGAAATGGTGCACTCCGCAATGCCCGCCGAACGTCACGCAGTCTTCCAGAATGACGTGCCCGCCCAACTGCACGTAATTCGCCAGCACGCAGTGGTTGCCCACCACGCAATCATGCGCGACGTGGACGCCGACCAGGAACAGATTGTCGTTTCCGATGCGGGTGTGGGCACCCCCGTGCTCCGTTCCCGGATGCACCGTGGCCTGCTCCCGAAAGACGTTGCGATCGCCGATCGTCAGGCGTGTCGGACCGCCGCGGTACTTCAGGTCCTGGGGAGCGGCGCCGATCACCGTGTTCGGATAGAATTCGCAGTGCCGCCCCACGGTGGTCCAGCCGGTGATCGTCACGTGGTTGTGCAGCCGGCACCCGTCGCCCAGCACCACGTTTGCCCCGATGACGCAGTACGGGCCGATCCGCGCGCCGCGCCCGATGCCCGCGCCGTCCTCAATCACCGCGGTTGGATGAATCTCAGTCGTTGCTTCCGCCAGAATCTCTTCCACGATTACGCTTCACTCCCGGTCCGGGTCGAGCCCGGCTCTGCGTCTGTCAGGGCGAAGCGGATGTCCGCCTCGCAGACCAGCTCCCGCGCCACGTGGGCCGTGCAGCGCACGTGCCCCCGCCGGGCTGCCACGTGAACGGCCCGCGCCGTCAGGACCAGTTGATCACCCGGCACCACGGGCCGTCGGAACTTCACCTTGTCCAGGCTCAGCAGGATCGCCACCATCCCCTTGTGCTCCAGCTCCTGCGACAACAGGATGCCCCCCATCTGCGCCATCGCCTCGATGATGAGCACGCCCGGCATGATGGGCTGCCCTGGGTAGTGTCCCTGGAAAAATTCCTCGTTGGCCGTCACGTTCTTGATGCCCACCGCCCGCCGCGTGCCGTCGACCTCCAGAATGCGGTCCACCATCAGGAACGGATAGCGGTGCGGCAGCACGCGTTGCACCGCCCGGACGTCGTACGCCGGCGGCGCAATCAGCAGGTCGCGCAGCCGCTGGTCATGCGCCTGCTCGGCCAGGCGGCGGGCGAGTTCCTGGTTCAAGGAGTGCCCGGACTTGCGGGCAAAAACGCGGCCCACCAGGAACCGCCCCGACAGCATCAGGTCGCCCAGCAGATCGAGAATCTTGTGCCGCACGCACTCGTTTGGAAAGCGCAGCTCGTTCTGGATCACGCCGTCCGGGCCGAAGACCAGGATGTCGTCATAGGTCAGGTGCGTGCCCAGCCCCATGGCCAGCAACTGGTCCGCCTCCTGCTTGAGCACGAAGGTGCGGGCCGGGGCGATCTCCTGTGCAAACGTTTCCGGCGTGATCGTCACCGAGTGGATTTGCCGCCCGATCGCCGACGCCTGCCCGTAGTCCAGATCGTAAATGATCTCCAGGCCCTCCGCATCCGGGCGAAGCGGAGGCAGGGCGACGAGCTCCGAGTCTCCGTCCACCACCCGGACCGTGTCGCGGATCACGAACGGCTCGCGCGGCCGGTCCTGAGCCACAATGCCGGCTTTCTGGAGCGACTGCACGTAGGCCATGCAACTGCCGTCCAGCGACGGCAGCTCATTGCCGGCCAGCTCGATCCGCAGGTTGTCAATGCCCAGCCCGGCGCACGCGCTGAGACAATGCTCGACGGTCTCAATGGCCACCGTGCCGTTCCGGAGCGACGTCCGGCGGGCCCGCTTCGAGACGTTCTCCACCCGCGCCTCCACACACACCGGCTGCGGCTGGTCCACGCGGACAAAGCGCAGCCCCGTGTTCGGCTCGGCCGGGAAGAAGCGCAGCGTGGCCGGTTCTCCCGTGAACAGGCCCCGTCCTTCCATCTCGACGGGTTTATGGATGGTCTGTTGCGGCTTCAAGACTCTCCACTCGTTTGGCCAGATCCTTCACCTGACGCACGATATCCGGAAGCTTGGGCGTCAACGCCAGCACCCGCTTGTAGATCTGGTGATCGTAGGCAGAAATCCCTCCCACGGTTTGGCCCGGAGGAATGTCGCGGCCGACACAACTGCACGCGGCGACGGTGACCCCGTCGCCCAGGGCTATGTTGTCCCGGATGCCCACATGGCCGCCCAGGATCACGCCGTCGCCCAGCACTGCGCTGCCGCCGATTCCACAATGGGCGATGAGGATGCAATGGGCCCCGATGCGGACATTATGGCCGATCTGCACCAGGTTATCAATCTTCGTGCCCGCACCCACCACCGTCTCCCCCACCTTGGACCGGTCCAGCGTCGAGCCGGAGCCGATTTCCACGTCGTCCCCCAGCACCACCCGGCCGCCGTGCGGAATTTTGTTGTGCCGGCCCTCGGCGAAGAAATACCCGAACCCGTCGCTGCCGATCACCACGTGCGGGTGCAGAATCACCCGGTTTCCCACATCGCACCGCTCGCGAATGACCACGTGATCCCAAATTCGGCAATCCGAGCCGATCCGGCAGTCGTCGCCGACATGCACCCCTGCGTGCAGAATCGTGCGATCGCCGATCACCGCTCGCTCGCCGATCACCACGTACGGGCCGATCGCGACCTGGGCGCCCAGTGCGGCCGAGTCGGCCACCACCGCCGTCGGATGCACACCCGTAGCCGGTCGCGGCACCGGCGGGGCGAAATGCCCCAGCAACTGGGCCACGGCCCGCTCCACGGAATCCGTGCGCAGCGAGGGCATCGGCGTTTCGCCGAACTCGTGCGACGCGACGACCGCTCCGGCCCGGCAACTGCCCAGTCGCGCCGCATACCGGGCATCGTTCACCCACGTGATTTCCTCTGCTCCCGCCGCGGCCAGCGTATTCACGCCGCGAACGCGCACGGAGCCGTCGCCGCGCAGCTCCAGGCCGAACACATCGGCCAGTTCCGAGAGTGTGCAGAAACCCGTCATGACGAACTCGCGGCGGCCGGGGCCGCGGCCGCCTGGGCCGTACGCGTCGGCTCGATCGGCGTGCGGGCGGCGTTCTCCGGCGGCGTGTAGTTCTTGTTCAGCCGTTCGATGGCTTCCTGCGTCAGGTCCAGTTCCTTTGCGAAGTAGAACACCTTCTCCAGCAGAAGCTGCTGCCGGAGCGTCTTGGAGTCCGGCGCCCCGTCCGTGACTTCGTCATACGTCAGGACCAGGTTGATTCCCTTTTCGGCGGACAGTTCCTCCACGGCCTTGTGCACGTCCTGATAGATTCGAAGCAACCAGGCCTTGTGCTCGTCCCGGATCTGCCGTTCCTGCGTGCCCGCCCAGACTTCGAACTCGACCTCCATCTTTTCCACTTCGGCCCGCCGCGTCTTGTAGTCGTCCGAATCCGGTTTGAAGCGGGCCAGTTCCTGCCGCTTCACGGTAATCTCGTCGGTCTTCTGTTTGGCCTGCGCCGCCATCTGCTGCTGCTTGGACTCAAAGAGGGTCTCCAGGTCTTTCGTCAGCCGGTACTGGTCGAAGACCTTGGACAGGTTGATCACTGCGACCTTCGGCGACGCCTGAGCCGCCCGGGCGGTCGCCGCCCCCATCGCGACCACCCCTGCACAGCCTGCTGCCAGCCAGAACCGGTTCATTCGATACCGTCCCTTCCACGCCCGGGTCGGGCGTCCGGAAAGCCTGTTTCTTCCACGCGGCCCGCGCCGCAACGGACCATTTTCGCCAACGAACCACCCCCGGCAAGCCCCCCGGACACCGGCCCCAGGGCACCTGCCGCGTGTCCCGGGGTCCCCGATCGCGGATTCGGATACGCAAACCCGCAAACCTCCCCCTGTGCCCCCCCAGCACCGGCCCATCACGGCTTGCCCCCGACTCCGGTCGCCCGATAATGGCCCGGCCTGCAGAGGTACCGAAATGGCGATTCATCCAGACATCCGACACACGGTCCATTCCATTCCGGTCATCGATACACACGAACACCTGGAGGAGGAATCGGCCCGGCTCGCCCGGCCCCTGGATTTCGCAGTGCTGTTCGAGCAGTACGCTGGACACGACGTCCGCTCGGCCGGCATGCCTGAGGACGACTGGCAGAAATGCCTCAAACCCGACACGCCGCTCGCGGAGAAATGGCGACTCTTCGACCCGTACTACCACCGCACGCGCAACACGGCGTACTGCAAAGCCATCGAAATCGCCGTGCGCGATCTGTATGGCATTGAGGAACTGAACGCGCAGACGGTCGGTTCGCTGTCGGAGCGGCTTGCGGAGCGAAACCGCCCCGGAGTGCTCCGCTGGATCCTCCAGGAACGCTGCGGGATCGAACGGACCTGCGTTAACGCGCTGGATGTCCAGTTCCTGCGTTCACAGTCCACGTGCGATCTGTTCCGGCAGGACCTGGCGGTGGTCGCCTTCCTGAGTTGGCCCATCCCATTCGACGCGATCGAAGAACATGCGGCCGCATCCGTGAATACGTTCGCGGAATACGCCAAAGCCATAGACACCATCTTCGCGAAATACGGTCCACAGGCTTGCGCAGTCAAGCAACAGAGCGCCTATTGGCGACCGCAGTGCTTTGACGACGTGGCCGACGCGGACGCCGCGAATATCTTCGACCGGACCCGCCGCGATCCGGAGGCCGTCTCCCTCGCGGAGCGTAAAGCCATTCAGGACTGGGCGTTCCATCGCTGCATCCGCAACGCGATCGACCACGGCCTGCCGATCCAGATCCACACCGGCTACAAGGCCGGCTGCAACTATATGGATCTGTGCGACATCGCCCCGGCCCGACTGAACAACCTGTTTGTTCAGTACCCCAGGGCCGTCTTCGACCTCTTCCATATCGGCTACCCCTACGAGGGGGAAGTGCTCGCCCTGGCCAAGCACTTCGAGAATGTTTACATCGACTTCTGCTGGGCCTGGATCATCGACCCGGTGGCCACCCGCCAGTTCCTCAAGCGGTGCCTGACCGCTTTGCCCTGGAACAAGGTCTTTGGGTTTGGCGGCGACTACCTTGTGGCCGAGCCCGTCTACGGCCACCTCGCCATCGCTCGCGCGCAGATTACACGGGCACTCTGCGAACTTGTGGAAGAGGAATACTTCACCGTCCCCGACGCCGTCACCGCCGCCCAGCGCGTTCTGCACGACAACGCCGCTGCTGTGTTCAGACTGTGAAGGTCCGTGCGGACCATGGGCAAAGACGTGAACGAAAGGGTGATGAATCACTCGGACGCGGGCTTCGTCGTCGCGGCAACCTCGATCTGTTCCGCCTCACGAAACAGCATCCATCGATCTGCCGGCACGCCCTCGAACGCAGCCTGCATCCGCGGGCCGTCCGGGTTCTCGTCCGTCACGTTGCGGATCAGAATGCGCACGACCTGCTCCGGATGCGCCCGGGCCACCGTGCCGTAGATTTCCGGGTCATTCTCGCCCGAATCCCCCACCAGGATGAACTGCCGCTGCGGGAACGCGGCCAGAATCGCCCCGATCGCCTCACGCTTCATCTCCACCGGCGACTCCAGCAGCTCCAGCGCCGTCGAGTCCTTCAGCCGGAAGAATCGCTGGTGAAAGCTGCCCGATGGAAAGCCCGCGGACGCGATGAACTCCGAAAGGACCGGATAGAGCTGCCACGGACTGGCCGACACGTAGTGAAAGCACACCCCCTCCGCCGCCCACCGCCGGTACACGTCGACCATTCCCGGCACGGCGCGGAAGGGCCGGCAGAAGGTGTTCTTCACGAGGGCGGACCGGTCCGTCACCTCGGTGATCTTGATCGTGTCGTCGATGTCCGAGATCACGGACAGGCCCGTCTGCGAAATCATCTGAACGGCCCCGCGGAAGTGATGTGAGTCCCCCATCGGCAGGACCGCTGCGTAGTGCAGCCAGCCACGCACCACCGCCCCGGCCTTGGCCAGTTCCGCCACCTCGTCTGTGGACAGGCGAATCTCGCCGCGGAAGTGGCCGTTCGGTTCGGAAGGCGGCAACCTGAATTGCTTGCCTCCCACCTCAACCGCCACGTCCTTGCCTCGTTCGTTGTCGACCAGGAACAGCCGTGCCCGCTCGTGGAAGAGGTCGGCTTCCTCCGCCGCTTCCCGCAACCCCAGCGTCTGCTGCAGCCGGTCCAGCAGCCCGGCCCGGACCACCGAGTCCCTCTCCGGCTCGAAGATCCATCCGTGGACCGGCACCACCCACATCTGCCCGTCGGGCGTCAAGTGGGCGAACGTCGGAAAGAAGACGATCTCTTCATCCGCCCGCACCTGTGCCCGCGCCTCCGGCCCGGCAAAGAGGAAGACCCCCATCGCCGCCACCGGCATCAGGACGCCCGCCGCTCGAAACCGCGACCTGAGGCTTGCCGTTTCGCGGCATGTGCGTATGTCCATGGCTGTCGACCTCGCTATCGAACCTGCCGCCAGACGACAAGATACCCCGGTACGCCAGGGTGCAACTCTCTATGTTGTATTTGAATCGCCGCAGGGAGGGAATTGCCGCTGCGATGAGCTCATAAAAAAAGTGGGCAAGAAGGCGCGGCCGCGCGCTCTCCAGAGGTCACCCGTTCGACCGCTTGAGCCGGCTTCGTTACCGCCGCCGGAACGTCCTCTCGTGGAATCCGCCGCCCGTCCAGAGTGCGATACCTACCGCGTACGACCGAATCGGTTGAGTCGTCCCACTTCGCCGTTGAATCCTTTTCCCGGCCTTGTGGTTTTTCGCAGCAGGCCTTTGCCGGGAACGCTCGCACAATCCCGGTAATGCCTCTCGTCGGGTTCCGCGTTCCTCCAGAGTCTTACCCGGTCGAACCTGGCCGCACCGAACCGCGTAAGCGGCCCGGCCCGGCACCTCTCCTGAGCTTCGGTTCCCTTCAGCACATCTCAGACCCGGGGGTCCACGTTCGCGGGCTTGCCTCACCCGCTTCGGTCCGTCTTCAGGGTTTGGCTACCCTCCTGACGGTTTTCGCCCCCTGGGCCCTGGCCGGCCTTGTTTCGTGCCGACAGCGCTCCTGGGATTTGTCACACCCTTCGGAGCCTTCCCCTCCCGGAAGGTACCCAAGGCCATTACGCCTTGCCGGTGAACCTGCCTGCCGTTCCTCTGACCGCTGCGCCCGCGCCCACCGAAGCGAACACGGACCGGACCGGCCAGCCGCGGCTTCCAGGCTTTGACCCTTCCGGAAGTCCCTTGCCCGGCGCAACGAGTTAACGCGTCACCGAGCCGGATGCTCCCTTGGGCTTTGCCCTCTCCAGGGTTTTCCCGCCGCCGCCTTGGACCCGCTTCCACGGGCCCTCCTCCCACGCGCTTCCTGCTGCGGCGATAGCGCTTACCGCCGCAACACGGCGTCTCGGAGTCTCGATCGGCGTCGGCTTGGCCCGATCCTGCAACCCGGCAAGCCGGACAGGACCGAACAACCCTCCTGAGGTTTCTGCGCCATCGAAATCCCAGATATTCGAGCCGACCACGACCCGGGCTATGCGTTCACCTCGCGGATCGCCGACGGTTGCCCGCCGACTGTCCCGCTCCTTAGGTCGCCCGTTTCGGCTCTGCCGGAGCCACCTGGGACTTGATTGTGGCGCCTGGCCGAAGCAGCCTTCTTGCCACGAATTGAAAATACACCACCGATTGCACGCGGGCAAAAAGAATTTTCCGCCCTCGTTTCAATCACAGGTGCGATCTCATTTTACGTCCACTTATTCAGACGCTAACGTGCGGCTGCACTTGATCTATCAATCCTGTCCACATTCGATCCACGACGTGTGCAAGCCTCGAAAAATCTGTTCAGCCCTGAACCGCCTATCTTTCCAGAGAGCTTCGAACGAACCGGTTTGAACGGGCCACGCTCGACACGCAACGGCGACCTACTACACAACAGACCATGGAGTTGCGCGCGATTGCCAGGTTTGACACCACGTGGAACGACGCAACGCCGGTTTGACCGCGCGGAATCGCGTCGATACAGTGAGCCCGTCCCCGCCCGGCCAACCGGCTTCGGGCCGCGACCCAAGGGGCGCCTAACCCACACTCGGCAAACCATTTGAGGATGTCCGAAGTGAACGTGCCAAACCTGGCCCAGCGCGTGCAGCCGCTCAAGCCGTCCGATCTGAGACGCTATTCCGCCCTCGTCCAGCAAACGGGCGGCGTGAATCTCTCCCAGGGCGTCTGCGATCAGCCGGCCCCGGACGCTCTCAAGCAGGCAGCCAAGGCCGCCATCGACGCCAACCACGCCATCTACACCGACTTACGCGGCCTGGCCTCCCTGCGACGGGCAATCGCCCAAAAGTACGAGCGGTTCAACGGCTTCTCCGTTGACCCGGAAACGGACATCGTCGTAACCTGCGGCTCCGCAGGCGCTTTCGTCTGTGTCATGATGGCCACACTCAATCCGGGCGATGAGGTCATCACGTTCTCTCCCGGCTACCACTACTACGCGGAAACGCTCGCGCTGATCGGCGTGAACGTGCGATACGTGAACACGCGCCCGCCGGATTGGCGCTACGACTCCGACGAGCTCGCCGCCGCCTTCACCGACCGCACGCGGATGGTGCTCGTCAACACGCCGTGCAACCCGTCCGGCAAGGTGTTCTCCGAAAGCGAGTTGCGCGAGATCGCTGCGCTGGCAGAACGACACAATACCTGGGTCCTCACGGACGAAATCTACGAATACATCACTTTTGGCGTGCCGCACGTGAGCATCGCCCGCCTGCCGGGCGCCGAAGACCGGACGATTACGGTCAGCGGGCCGTCAAAAACGTACGCCGTAACCGGCTGGCGGGTCGGTTGGGCGGTGGGTCCGGCCGCGGTGATGCAGAAGGTCGGGATCGTCAACGATATCCTCAACATCTGCGCCCCCGCCCCGATGCAGCACGGCGTTCTCGCGGGGTTGTCTCTTCCGGATGCGTATTACCGCGACATGGCCCTCGACTACCGGCGCCGCCGCGATCTGCTCGCCGAGACTCTGACGGACATCGGGTTCACCCCGTTCCGCACTGACGGCGCGTTCTACATCCTGGCCGAGTTCGCCGAGGGCCGCTTCGCTTCCGCCGTCGACGCGGCGGAGACGATTCTGCATAGGGTCGGAGTGGCCGTCGTGCCCGCACCCCCGTTCTACGCAAACCCGTCCGACGGTGCCCGAGTGCTCCGCATCTGCTTCGCCAAGTCGTTGCCCGAGCTCGAAGACGGTTGCCGCCGCCTCCGCCAACTGAAGTCGCTGGGCGTGTGATGGGCCGCTTTCCCCCGGCTCGAAGCCGGGGGCACTGGCCGGCCGGCTGAAGCCGGCCATTTTGCCCCCAATACTCTGATCTCTGTCGCAGATCCCTTTCTACCCTTCTCCTCCCCGCGCTGTACACTTCTCCATCATGCCCACGCGGACTGGACTGGTACTCGACTCCCTCTTTCAACGGCATGACCCGGGACATGGGCATCCGGAGCGACCGGACCGGCTGATCGCCATCGAGCAGGCGCTTCGCGAACGTGGACTGACGGAGGCTTGTACGCTTCTGCCGAGGCGACCGGCCACCCGCGACGAGGTTCTCCAGCTGCACGAGTCGGAGTATCTCGATCGCCTGGAGCATGCCTGCCGAACCGGCCGGCCGTTCATCGACTGCCTGGATAGCGGCATCTGCCCCGACAGCTACGACGTTGCCCTCCACGCGGTGGGGGCCATCCTGGAAGCCACAGACGCCATCGTGGCGGGAAACGTCCGCAACGCATTCTGTGCCGTCCGGCCACCCGGACACCACGCCCTGCCGGAGAAATCCATGGGCTTCTGCCTGTTCAACAACGTCGCGATCGCGGCCGACCGCTTGATCCGCATGCACGGCCTGCATCGCGTGCTGATCCTGGACTGGGACGTGCATCATGGGAACGCAACGCAGGCGATGTTCGAGTCGCGGCCGGACGTGTTGTACATCAGCCTGCACGGGGATCCGAGCTGCCTGTACCCGGGCACCGGATGGGAGACGGAGGCCGGCACGGGCGACGGTGAAGGCTTCACCATCAACATCCCCATCCTGCCCGGCTCCGGTGACGCGGAGTACCGGCGGGCCTTCGACGAGCGGATCACGCCGGCAGTCGAGGCGTACCGCCCCGAGTTTGTACTGATCTCGACCGGGTACGATGCCCACCGCCTGGACCCGCTGGCCCCGATCTGCCTGGAGGAGGAGTCGTTTCGCTGGATGAACCAGACGGCCCTGGCGTACGCCGACCGATGGGCCGGCGGCCGTCTCCTCAGCGTGCTGGAGGGCGGGTATAACCTCGTAGTGCTGGGGCGTTGCGTGGCGGAGCACGTGGAGGCACTCTGCCGGTAGGGCTGTTCCTGATCCGGGTAACCGTCATGAACTTTCTGAGTTGGAACGAACTCATCTTCTTTCTGCACTTGCTGGCCGCGGGCGTCATTCTGCTCGGGGCCGCGAAGCTTGGCCGGACCTGGCTGACCGCCTTGATCGTGGTCTGCACGGTGCTCATGAACATCGCCGTGTCCAAACAGATGACGCTGTTCGGGCTTCAGGTCACCGGCGGCAACGTACTGTTCGCCACCGTCTTCCTGGCCAACGACGTATTGAACGAGCACTTCGGCCTGCAGGCCGCCCGGCGAGCCGTGCTGACCGGCTTCGCGGCCGGCCTGGTCACCGTGGTGATGATGCAGTTTGTGTTGGCGTACAGGGCGGACGTGAATGACGATTCGCAGAAGCACCTGCTCTACTTCTTCAACGTCCGGGCGTTTCCGCGCATCGTCATCGTCTCCATGATCAGCTACCTCCTCGCGCAGCTCCTGGACACGCAGTTGTACCGGATGATCCGCCGGGCCACCGGCCGCGATCGTCTGCTCTGGCTCCGCAGCAACGCGTCCACCTGGATCTCCCAGGCTTTTGACACTGTTTTCTTCACGACCGCCGCCCTGGTCGGCACGTTTATCCACACCTGGGAGCACTGGCTGGGCGCGGTGGTGTTCGCCTACATCATCAAGATCGCCGTGGCCGCCGTGGACACAAGTTTCCTCTACCTCACCACCTGGGGCCCGCTGATCCCGGCGAAGTCGCACCGCCTGGAAGGCGTCACCGACCGATGGGACATGGGAGAGCATTGATGCGATCGCGTCGCCCTACACGTGCAAACGTACGTGCAGCCGCCACAGCCACACGGACAGCGCCACCATCAACACCGCGAATACGGCCGCCCGGGCAATGGCCTCGCCGCCGGCATTCCAGTGTTCGCTGAAGAACGTGACGCCGAGCAGACCCAACGCGGCCCAGAAAATGTCCGGCAGAATGTAGGCCAGCAGCGGGTTTACGCCGGATTGCGCAAGCGGCCGGGCAAACGGCACGCACTGCGCAACATCTACCAGCCAGTACAGAATCACGTACGCCACGCAGCAGATGGCCGAGCTGTACAAACACCA
>JAFGJQ010000009.1 GCA_016929015.1 Phycisphaerae bacterium
TCGATCGTCTACCGGCTGATCCGCAACGGCGACCTGGAGGCTGTTGACCTTGTTGTCGGCGACGAGGGCAAGATGCCCCAGAAAGGAAACTACCGAGTGAAACGCTCCGCCCTCAATCAGTACCTTGAAGCCAGGAAGGTCAAACCGCTGCCCCATGAACCGGCTCGCCTACCCGCCCGGCGGTTCCCCAAAGTAAAAAATCACCTTGGATTATGACCCCCCCATCGGCTGTCTACGGGTCAAGAAACCACAACCAGACTACAACCCAAAGGTGTGTTATCTGCAAATCCTGCAATGTCTACCACTCTGTAAGTGATGGAATCGGCGGTACTTACAAAACAATGCAGATTTCAGCGAGTTTCCGAAGGCCGATGCTCTATCCAATTGAGTTACGGACGCCAGACTGCGCGGCATTTTCTCTTGGCACATGGATTCCCGCACGATCCATATCGACACGGACCCGCCTCACCGATGGCGGTCAGGATTGGATACGATTCTCTGAATCTACACAGGCATCGCATTCACTGCAATAGCCGCGCGGACGGACCTGCGTGTATTCAGTCGATTTTTCTGCGCACGAGCGGAGCACTACTTGCGCCGGCGTTTGGCGGACCAGATCCGCTGCACGTCTTTGAGGAGTTGCGCGTGCTCGCCGGTGCGCAGATGCTCCGTGATCAGTTTGGCGTTCGAGTCGCGGTAGTAGTGGAGCAGAGCCGCCTGGAGGCGCTTCTCATGGCGGCCGCGGGGCACGTGGATCTCTCGCCCTTTCGGGTCCCGGCCGGCGACGTACATCGCGGTCGATCGCGTCAGCGGCACGGGCACGAAATCCTGCACCTGGCGGGGCTGCCAGTTGCGGGAGACGAGATACTCCGTCAGCTTGACCGCGTCGTCGAGCGTACAGCCGGGGTGCGAGCTGATGAAGTACGGCACGAGGTAGTATTCTCGCCCGGCCCGGCGGCACGCGCCGTCGAATCGGCTCTCGAATTCGCGGAACGACTCGAAAGACGGTTTGCCCATCAGGCGCAGGACCTGGTCGCAGTAGTGCTCGGGGGCTACTTTCAAGTGCCCGCCCACGAAGTGCTGGACCAGCAGGTCGAGATACTCCGGGCTCTGCAAGGCCAGGTCGTGCCGGATGCCGGAGGCGACGTAGACGTGCCTCTTGCCCCGCGCATCTGCCTTCCAACGCACGAAGGCCTCCATCATCTCCAGCAGCGGCTCGAAATCGAGGTTCAGGTTCGTGCACAACGAGGGATACACGCAACTGGCCCGTGCACAGGGCTCGGCGGCGGCGCAGTTCGTGCCGTACATGTTGGCGGTGGGTCCGCCGAGATCGCTGATCGTGCCGCGGAAGCGCGGATCGGCGGCGATGCGATCCGCCTCCGCCAGCAGCGACGCAAGGCTGCGGGAGGTGATCTCCTTGCCCTGGTGGAAGTAGATCGAGCAGAAGGAGCAGCCGCCGTAACAGCCGCGATGCGTGGTGATCGAGGACGCCACCGGCTCCAGGGCCGCGATCCCGCCGGCACTCGTGTACTGCGGATGCCATTGCCGCGTGAACGGCAGATCGTAGAGAGCGTCCAACTCTTCGGAGGTCAACGGTCGTGCGCGCGGCATCACGACGATCGTGCCGGGGTCCTGGTCCTGCACGACCGGTCGGCCCGCCACGGTCTCGTTGGTAGTGGCGCCGTCAGGCGTTATCTTCTGCCCTTCCGTGGGAAGATATGCCCTTGCGGGCACACTACAAGCGCGCTGATACTGCTCGTGGGCGTCGATCACCAGACCCTTGTTCTCGGTCTGCTGCGTCAAGGAGGGCAGGCGCACGGCGTCCGCCGGCACGGCCATGCCGCGAACCACTTTGAACGCCGTACCGGGGATCTCCGTCATCTCGCCGATCGGCTCGCCCCGATCCAGTCGCCGCGCAATCTCGGCGACCGCCAGTTCGCCCATGCCGAAGACGAGCAGGTCCGCCTTGGCGTCGGCCAGCACGGAGCGCATCATCTTGTCGGAGATGTAATCGTAATGGACCAGCCGACGGAGGCTCGCCTCCAGGCCGCCCAGGATGATCGGGACCTGGGGATACGCCTCACGGGCTCGTGCGGCATAAGCGAGCAGCGGACGGGCCGGCCGCAGATCGGTGGCCCCGCCCGGGCTGTAGACATCCGCCTGCCGGCGGTGCCCCATCGACGCATAGTCGTTCAGGCGGGAGTCGATGCAGCCGGAGGTGATGCCCCAGAACAGCCTCGGCGGACCGAGCGAGCGGAACGGGTCCACGCTCCGCCAATCAGGTTGAGCGAGGATCGCCACACGGTAGCCCAGCTTCTCCAGCCAGCGGCCGATCAGTGCCACGCCGAAAGAGGGATGGTCCACGTAGGCATCGCCGGTCACGAGGATGACATCCGCCCGGTCCCAGCCGCGGCGGTGCAGTTCCTCGCGAGTCGTCGGCAGAGATTGTCGGCTATCGTTCAACGGCGTCATCAATCCAAGTAACACGTATCGCCCTGATACTTGAGCCAGTCGGCTCGGAGTTTCCAGAGTTCGTCGATATAGGCGAAGATCTCGGCGCTGCCCTGGATCACCCGGTCGTCATCGACGAGCACCGGCGCCTGCATCCCTTCCGGCAGTCGTTCGGAAGCCCTTTCGGCCGGCACGACCACGGTCTCATGGGCAATCGCCACGTCGTCCAGCGAGTCGCGGAGCCCTGAGCAGGTCCGGCAGTCTTCCGTGATGTAAAGCGTCATCATACGATCCCCTATACGTCCTGACATCTGTCCTCTCCTCCATTGATACGCCAGGGTGCTGCAGAACGTTCTCATAGTATATCAGACGCCTCCTTGGCAGCGGCAGGTTTCGTGCGCTGCCAGGGAGGCGTCAGGGCTGCCAGCAGAAGAATCAGGCCCAGCAGAGGACCGAAGATGATCCACGCCAGCACGGCCGAGAGCAAGAGGGTTCCCCACGCCATCACTTGAATTCGCGGCAGCGGCACATACCGCCGCGCACCGCTCCGTCGCCATCGACGAAGCCTCTGCAGCGATGCCGTGATTTCAACGGCTCCGAGCAACAGGAAGACCGCCAGACCCGCGTACACGATGGCAGGCAGCCGCGCTGGCGGGCGATCCTGCACCGAAGCCGGCGCACGACGGGTGAGCACGAAGAGCGTGGCCGCTTCGCCCAGATAGGGAGCGTCGGAGATGTTCGACAGGATGCGAGGCACAAGCAGCGTTCCATCCGGAAGAGGCCAACTTGCCGTCAGGGCCTGCGCCGTCAGCTTGTACGCATGGTCCGTCCGGCCCATGGTGCGCGCGGCCCCCACGCCAAAGGCACTGGCGGCCACGCCGTAGCCACCGATAATGGGTCCGGCGTCCACGTCCGCCATGCTGAACCAGCCGATGTCGATATCGTGCGGAAACTCTCGGAAGCCGGCGAGCCACGTCCCCTCCTGCCAGAAGTGCCTCTCGTACTGAGCGTACCAACTCTCAGCGACCTGCGGCCACAACTCCGGCGCCCAGATCAGCATGAACGACAGACCCACGCCCCGGGCGCTATCCAGAGCCTTTCCCGTTCTGGAACTGACGAGGTACGCGGGCAGTCCCGTATGCGGGTCAAGCCGTTCCCCCTGGAAACCACGGATCGCCCGGGCGACAAACGGCGCGTGGTTCGTTCCAAGCACGGCGTCCGCCCGGCGGATCGCGGCGATGGCCGGTACGATATCCACGGGATAGCATTGGCCCGGGTAGTCGTCCAAAAGCCCGTGTGGCGATTCGTCCAGCTCCTTTGCCAGAGACTCCACTTGCCCACGCAGGAGACCTTCATAACGCGTGTCGCCCAGGAGTTTCTGGTAGCTGGTCAGTCCGCTGATCAGCAGCATCCGATAGAACAGATTTTCCCGCCCGAGGTAATCGTCCCCCCAGTGTTGGCGAACCCAGCCGGCATGGTTCGGATCGGCGACCAGGGCAGCCGCGGCCTCGATGGCCCCGCGTGCATATTGGCTGGGCGGCACGCGACAGAGCGTCGGATCCTCCTGCACCGTTTGCTGCAGCGATTCGGTCGCCCATAGATAGAACACCGAGCCGAATAGCGGCCATTCCGTGCCGGAGATGTCCTGGCGGGTCAACTGGGATGCCTTACCCGAGGCCACGCGACCGCGCGCCCAGTGCTCGTATCGTGGGGACAGAGATCGATGCCATTGAAAGACACACTGCGGGATGCCCTGCCCGGACAGCGCCGGGTCGCGGAGGGCTCGCACCACCGTCGCCACAGGGAGCA
>JAFGJQ010000082.1 GCA_016929015.1 Phycisphaerae bacterium
CCAGGCACCCAATGGAGCTAGATATGCGTTTTCGATCGGGACATCAGAGAATTCGGCGACCTGCGGTCACCTGGGGACTCTTGCTGACCTGGGCAATGGTTGCCACGGCGTGGGCGGACCCGCCGACCACACAACCGGCCGTTTCCCCTGCGGCACAGACTCCGAAGCAGAAGGCAGACGAGCCCGCCCCCAAGCCGGGCACACCTGCACAGGTCCGCGAACCGGCCGGACGGACGCCCAAGCCGGCGCCGCAGGGCGCCCGGGCGCCTCGCTCCGAGTATCCGCCGGACCCGAACGCCAAGTGGGCCTGCGACAAGACCGAGGTCGTGCTCGAGCCGATGTGGCGAGGAACGAACACCACCGTGAGCTTCGACTTCACAATCCGCAACGAGGGTACGGCGGAGTTGAAGATCAAGGCCAAGGGCGGGGGGTGAGGGACTCGTTACAACGGTCGGTCCGACCGTGTGATCAAGCCGGGGCAGAGCGAACTGCTCTCCGTCATCGTAAGCTGCGGCAAGCTGAAAGGTCAGTTCACCCGGGCCATTCAGGTGTCCACGAACGACCCGAACAACCCGGTGGTGCAGCTTATGTGCCGCGGCCAGATGCTCGAGGCCGTGCACGTTACGCCGGCCATGGTGAACTTCGGCCGGGTCCCTCGAAAGGAAGTCTCGCCGTCCCGAACGGCCAAGATCACCCGGGGCGACGGCGGCCCGCTCAAGCTGAAGCTCAAGGAGATCAAGAACCAGGCCATCCAGGCCGAACTGCGAGAAGTGAAGGCGGGCGAGGAGTACGAGCTGAAGGTGACGATCTCACCGCCTTTTACGGCGGCGTATTTCCGCGACAAGATCGAACTGGAGACGGGGATTGAACAGTCGCCGGTGGCGGAAGTGTCGTTGTACGCCACGGTCACACCCCGAGTGGCTGCGGTGCCCGCCCTCGTCAGAATTCCCCCGGATGCAAAGCCCGGCTGGCAACAGCGAATCACGTTGCAATGGGATGACAACAAGCCCGGACGGCTCCTGGAGACTTCCATCCATAATCCGGGGATCAAAACGGAAATCGTTGAGTTGAACGACGTCCAGCAGGTGCTGCTCTCGGTGACCGACGAGTACAAGCCCCGCATGGGTCGAGACAACATCATCGTCAAGACCGACGACCCGGACATGCCCCAGGTACTGGTGCAGGTGATGTATCAGCAGGCGACGGCCAGAACACCGCAACCCGCGCGGGTTGCCCAGCCGACCCGACGGGTCACGCCGTCTGACAGAAAGGCACCGAGCACCGTGCCGCCGTCCATCCGCAAGCCGCCGCAGACGACACAACCGGCACCGGCCACCGCGGAGGGTGCATAGGCGGCCGGCTACGAGCCGTCCGGCGCGAACCACGCGTCCAGCACGGCCGCAAAGGCGTCCGGCTCCTTCATGGCGATGAGCGCCTCGCGCACTTTGCGCGGACACGGATGGAGACGACTGTACTTCATCGCGTGACGCCGCATGATCATCCCGCCGTCGCGAGGCCCGTAAAACGCCACCGCTTCGCGAAAGTGAAGCAGCAGGGTCTCGCGCAGTTCCGCAGGTGACGGCAGCGGCGGCAGCGCCCGGCCCGTCCAAAGGGCCAGACACTCTCGAAATATCCACGGGTTGCCGATCGCCCCGCGCGCCAGCGACACGCCGTCCACCCCGGTGACGCGCAGCATGGTCACCGCGTCCGTAGCGCGGTGCAGGTCGCCGCTGCCCAGAACCACCCGGTCGCCCACATGCCGTTTGACCCGGCGAAGGAACTCCCAGTCGCTGCGGCCGGCGTATCGCTGCTTCACGGTCCGGCCATGCACGGTCACCGCCGCCACGCCTCGTTCGAACACGCCTTCCAGAATGGTAAAGAACCGCCGTTCGCTTTCGGCGGAGTCATCCAGCCCGCGACGCATCTTGACCGTCACCGGTCGGTCCCCGCCGACCGCATCCAGGACCCGCTGGACAATGTCCAGTGCCGCCGGCGGGTCGGCCAGCAGCCAACCGCCGCGCCGCCGCCGGAGCACCTTGTGCACCGGACAGCCGAAGTTGATGTCGATCACGTCGTAGCCCGCGTCGGCCAGGGCCCGTGCGGCCGGTCCAAACTCATGCGGCTCGCCGCCCAGGAGCTGCGCCCCGACGGGATGGTCGTCCGCCGGAACGTGCAGCAGCCGCCGCTGCCAGTCGCTTGCATGTGTGACCGTCGTACCCAGCACCATCTGCCCCAGCGCGTATGCGGCGCCGTGACGCCGCGCCACGCGTCGCATGGGCAGGTCGGTGTACCCGCTCAACGCCGCCTGCGTGAACGGATGAGCGATCTCCAGGGAGCCGACGGTCAACACGATACGGGGTCCCTCACAGCGGATGGGCTCGCGGGTCTTGATCGTGACGGCGATCCGGGCGTATTGTAGCGGGCCACGCGGCGAGAATCACAGGGGATCGACCATCCCTGGTGCCCGCCGTAGAAGCAGAAGAAAGGACTCGGCATGAACAAGGCAGAACTGCTGGCGGATCGGCTTCAGGCGGCCCGAGGGTGGACGTTGTCTTTGTTGGGCGACATCCCCGAATCCGTCTGGTTTGACATGTCCGCGGCCGGGCATACGCACGTGGCCTGGCAGATTGGGCACCTGACGGCCTCGATCGCCTCACTGATTCACGTGCGCTGCCTGGGGAAGACCTTTGAGGAATGCCTGCCCGCCGACTTTCGAGAGCGGTTCGGCATCGGATCGTCCCCGGTACCTGATGCCGCCGCCCACCCGCCGGTCTCCGAGTTGCGTGCCTTGTTTGACCGCATCCACGCGGAGGCGGTCGCCGCCGTCGCCGCCATGTCGGAAGACGATCTGTCCGGACCGGCAGGCGGCCAGCCGCACCCGATGTTCGCAACGCGGGAGGCCGCGGTGGTCATGGCCATCATGCACGAGGCATTCCACGCCGGGCAGATCGCCATGCTCCGGCGCCTGGCCGGCAAGGGGCCGCTGCGCTGATCGTTCTCCTTCGAACCGTGAATTGACAAGAAGGCGCGAACCCTTTCAACTTTGGCCCGTGCCGGTTGCGGCGAGGAAGGAATCGCGCCATGCCGACGCCAGTTCATTTCGGCGTGCTTGCGTACGTCCCGGGGCCCGGAATGATGTTCGGGCTGTTGCTGGGGGCGGCCATCATCGCCGGCTACCTGGCGCGGATGGTCCGAATCCCTCGCATCGTGGGGTATCTGCTGGCCGGCGCCGCGGTTCACACCATCGTTCACTTCGCGTACGACGCCCCATCCGGCAGTGAAAACGCCCGACAGCTCACCGCGGCCGTGGAACCCCTGTCGGCCGTCAAGGACCTGGCCCTGGGCCTGATCCTGTTCTCGCTGGGATCCATCTTTGAGCGGACGCACGTGCGGGCCGTGGGCGGCCGGATCCTCAAGGTCTCATTGGCCGAGTGCGGGCTGGTGTTCGCGCTGGTCCTCCTGGGCACGCTGGCGGTGGGGTATTTCACGGAGCCGAGTTTGTGCGGTGCGGCGCTGCCCGTGCTGTGCCTGCTTCTGGCGGCGCTTGCCGTCGAAACCGCCCCGGCGGCCACGCTCTACGTGCTTCACGAGTACGAGGCGAAGGGCCCGATGAGCGACGCCATCCTGACCCTCACGGCCCTCAGCAGCAGCGCTGCGATCGTGCTCTTTCACGTCGCGTTCCAGGTGCTCGTGTCGTTCGGTCTGATTCAGCCGATCCACAGCACAAGCAGCCTGTGGGTCGGGTTGCTGTGCACCACGCTGGGCAGCGTGGTCCTGGGCGTGTTGCTGGGTTTCCTGGTGAGCATCGCCCACGCCAAGCTTCCGCTGGCGGAAACGCTGCTGATCTTCTTCGCGCTGTTCATCGTGTTGGGGGCCGGCGAGCGACATCTGCAGGCACAGTACGGCATCACGTACAACACCCTGTTGACCGCGCTGGTGATCGGCGCCGTATTCGGCAATGTCGGGATCGACGCCCCGAAGCTCTTTGCGGCCATTCAGACCCTGGGCGGGCCGGTGTTTGTCGGCTTCTTTGCGCTGGCCGGCTACAGCCTCCACGTGGCCGATCTGCCGCGGCTCGGGCTGTTCGGTGCGGCGTACGTGGCTTGCCGGGCGGCGGGCAAACTGGCGGGTTGCGCCGTCGGCCGTCGCTGGACCGGGGACGTGCAGGGCCTCAAGCCGTACCTGGGTCAGGCCCTGCTGTGCCAGGCTTCGATTGCGATCGGCATGGTGCATTTTGTCGCCCTGAACTGGGGAGATCCCGCGGCCCAGAAGCTCCAGGAGATTGTCCTGGGGGCCATCGTCGTGTTCGAACTCATCGGCCCGCTGCTCGAGAAATCCGTGCTGCGGCGCAGCGGGGAAGTCAAGGCCATTACGTTGCTCCGTCGCCCGCGTGCGGCCGCGGTGGAGGGAGAGTCCATTACGCTGTTGACCCTGGGCGCTATGGCTCGGGCGTTCGGCCTGTCGCGACACGGGCGGTCGCCGGACCCGGCCTCGCTCCAGGTGCGTCACATCATGCGGACGAACGTGAAGTTTCTGCGGGCGCAGGCGTCGCTGGACGAGGTATTGCGCTTCGTGGAGCAATCGCGCGACAACCATTTCCCCGTAGTGGACGAGCATGATGACCTGCTGGGGGTCATCCACTTCTCCGACATCCACGACATGATCTACGACCCGGTGATGCGCGACCTGGTCACCGCCGTGGACCTGGCCGACGCCTCCACGCCCGCCGTCGCCACGGACCTGCCTTTGTCCGAACTGCTGGCGGTCTTCAGGGCCGCCGACATCGGCTCCCTGCCCGTCGTCGAGAAGGCGGGAGGGCGCCGAACGGTGGGCATCGTCGAGCAGCGTGATCTGCTGCGCGTACTGCACCGCGCACAGACCCCGGATTGACGCCTGCGCGGTTCCGCAACTCCGTGCCAATATGGCAGGTGGGTGGTCCGATTGCCGCCCGATTGACAGTAGCCTGGCAGCAGACCACACCCGAAACCGCCAGGCCTCAGTCTTTTTGCAACTTGCGTAACTAATTGGAAAGAAGAACGTTGTGACGCTGCCGCCACCCTCGTCGGGATGATCTGCGGCTTTGGCATCGGGGATGCCCTGGCTACGGGTGGATACGTTGCGCGCCCCGCAGGAGCGGTGGTGGGCCGGCGCCTTCCGGAGAGTTGGCCGGATGGGTGCAGGCAACAGGACGTCGGATGGAACGGGCGGCCGCCAGGGCCGCCCCGTGAGAAAGGAGTGCTGGCGGCAATGGCAAAGCAGGCTCTTCGACCCTTGGGCGACAAGGTCATCGTCAAGCGGGTCAGTGCAGAAGAGAAGACGGCGGGCGGGATCGTTCTGCCGGACACCGCCCAGGAAAAGCCCAAGCGCGGCATCGTGCAGTCGGTGGGGAACGGGCGGATGCTCGACTCGGGCGAGCGCAGCAAGATGCAGGTCAAGAAGGACGATCAGGTGCTGTTCACCAGCTACGCCGGCACCGAAATCAAAATCAACGGCGAGGAATTCCTGATTATGGATGAGTCCGACGTTTTGGCCATCATCGAGTAGATGAGCGGCCGGTCGGACGGCGCCGGCGGTGCCCGGTGCGATCACACCGACACAAAACCCGGGCGGGTCCATCCGCCCCTAGCACAACGGAGACCACACGAACCATGGCTGCCAAGAAAATTGCATACGATTCGGAAGCGCGTGATGCGATCCGTCGCGGGGTCGAGAAGCTGGCCCGTGCGGTAAAGGTGACGCTGGGCCCGCGCGGCCGGAACGTCGTGATCGAGAAATCCTTCGGCTCGCCGACCGTCACCAAGGACGGCGTAACGGTGGCCAAGGAAATCGAATTGGAAGACGCCTATGAGAACATGGGCGCCCAGATGGTCCGCGAAGTGGCGAGCAAGACGAGCACGGTGGCCGGCGACGGAACCACCACCGCCACCGTCTACGCCGAGGCCCTCTACACGGAAGGGCTGAAGAACGTCGCGGCCGGGGCCGACTCCATGGAGCTCAAGCGCGGCATCGACGCGGCCGTTCAGGCCGTGGTCGATGAGCTGGCCCGCATCTCCACCCCGATCCTGCCGCCGCCCAAGGGCGACAAGCAGATCGCCCAGGTGGGCACGGCCGCCGCGAACCAGGAAGAGGAAATCGGCAAGCAGATCGCGTACGCGATGGGCAAGGTCGGCAAGGACGGCGTGATCACGGTCGAGGAAGGCCGCTCGCTGGAGATCGACGTGGAGTTGGTCGAGGGAATGCAGTTTGACAAGGGCTACCTCTCGCCCCACTTCATGAACAACTACGAAGAACTGACCTGCGACCTGGACAAGCCGTTCATCCTGATCCACGAGAAGAAGATCTCGTCGGTGAAGGACCTGGTCCCCATCCTCGAGAAGGTCTCCCAGGCGGGCAAGCCGCTGCTGATCATCGCGGAGGACGTGGAGGGCGAGGCCCTGGCCACTCTGGTCGTCAACAAGCTGCGGGGCACGCTGAACGTGGC
The DNA here is from genome assembly GCA_016929015.1 of Phycisphaerae bacterium. Lineage (GTDB taxonomy): Bacteria > Planctomycetota > Phycisphaerae > UBA1845 > UBA1845 > JAFGJQ01. The sequence continues at coordinate 6,482 of JAFGJQ010000082.1, forward strand.
CGCAGTCAAGGCGCCGGGCTTCGGCGACCGTCGCAAGGCCATGCTGGAAGACATCGCCGTGCTGGTCGGCGGGAAGGCCATTTTTGAGGACATCGGCATGAAGCTGGAGAACGTCCAGCTTTCCGATCTGGGCCGGGCCAAGCGGCTGAAGATCGACAAGGATACCACCACCATCATCGAAGGCGCCGGCGAAACGGCCAAGATCAAGGGCCGCATCGAGCAAATCAAGAACGAGATCGACGCCACCACCAGCGACTACGACCGTGAGAAGCTCGAAGAGCGCCTGGCCAAGCTCTCCGGCGGTGTGGCCCAGATCAACGTGGGTGCCGCCACCGAGGTCGAAATGAAGGAACGCAAGGCCCGCGTCGAGGACGCCCTGCACGCCTGCCGGGCGGCCGTCGAAGAGGGCATTCTGCCGGGCGGCGGCGTGGCCCCGATCCGGGCGTCCAAGGTGCTCGTCGACCTCGCCAAGAAGCTCAAGGGCGACCAGAAGACCGGCGTGGAGATCGTCCGCCGGGCCCTGTCGGCCCCCATTCGCCAGATCGCGGCCAACGGCGGCATGGACGGTTCCATCGTCTGGCAGAAGGTGTCCGAATCGAAGGACACGAACTTCGGCTACAACGCCCTGACGGACGAGTACGGCGACATGATCGACATGGGCGTGCTTGTGCCGACCAAGGTCGAGCGCATCGCCCTTCAGAACGCCGCGTCCGTCGCCGGCCTGCTGCTGACCACCGAGGCCGCCGTCTCCGAGATCAAGGAAAAGAAAGACAAGCCAATGCCGGGCGGCGGCATGGGTGGCATGGGTGGTATGGGTGGCATGGGCGGCATGGGGGGGATGATGTAGGAGGAAGGCACGAAGGCACAAGGCACGGAGGCACGGAGCGAAACCCTTACCGAGGTTTCGAGCAGAAGACAGCGGGGCAGCGCTGTGGCGAGCAGCGCTGCCCCGATTGCTTTGCCTAGCGGGGGGCCAGGGGCATGTGTACGTCGGTAAGCAAATCCTCCGGCGGCGTGGTCTGCGGGTTGTTGCGGTAAAACTCAAGCGAGGGCGCGGAACGCACCTCCCGGCCGCTCTTTGGCAGCCACTCACCGCACAGCCGGGCATAGGTCTGGGCCAGCCGCTCGTACGGCCCGCGGTGCGTCGTGATGGCGTACTCACCGCCGCCGACGTCCTGCACGCCAATGTCGCCCTCGCCCTTCACGGAGTTCGGCACGGTTACGCACGCGTCGTAACGAATCTTGTCCGGCGGGGTCACCTCCGGATCGTCGTAGCTGACGCCCAGGAACGTCGACGACGGTCCGATCAACCCCCGCGGCCCCGCCCAGCCACAGAGCTTCTCCCACGCGGCGCCGCACGCAGCGTACGGCCCCATGTGCCGCACAAACGCCACGCGAATCGGCCGAACCTCTTCCACACGAACATCCATCGGCTCACCTCCTGCCTGTATCGGGACAAAACCGGTCACTCCGCCCTCGGGGTCGTAATGGACCTCGGAGGGCACGCTGGGGTACGGAGGGATCCGATGAACCGCGCGGAACTGAGTGGGGGACACGCCGAACATGGCCCGGAACGCCCGGGTGAAGGACTCGTGCGTCTCGTATCGGGCGTCCAGCGCAAGCTGGATGATCGCCCGATCGCCCACCTTCAACTGCCAGGCCGCACGCTCGAGTCGCAGCCGGCGGATGTGCTCGCTGACCGGCTCGCCCACCATGCCGCGGAAGATGCGGTGAAAGTGAAACGGCGAGAAGTGGGCCACGTGCGCCAAGTCCTCGAGCGGTAGCTCCTCATCCAGGTGCTGCTGAATGTGGATCAGCACCCGCAGGATGCGTTCCCGGTAGCTGTGTTCCGTTGACGACCGCATGGATTCCTCCGTACGCCGGCATTCTGGCAGGATACGGCCGCCCCCGCTTGACCGTCCTTGCGGATTTCGCCGCGATATTCGCCGTTTCCGCCGCGCAGAGCGGCATGCTCTCATTCCAGGTCGCTCAACTGCTCCGGCGACGGCGGCGGCAGCGGGCTGATCCAGGCCTGGTAGGCGGCGACGGCGTCAGACTCGACCAGGACGCGGCGGTACGAGTGTTGACCATCTGCGGCGATCAGCAGCCACTGCCTGCCTTGCTGGTTGATCAGGCAAAGGTTGGATTCTCTGGGCGTACATAGTCTGACCTTCCAGCTTCTGCTCGCGGGGGTGGCCGATCGAAACACAAGGCCTCCCGGTACGCCCAGCACCTCACGTCCCCGGCCCACGAACTTCATTGAGACGTATGCCAACAAGCCGCCGAGCAATATGAGGAAAACCCACGGGTCAGGATCGGCGCGGGCGGTTTTCCAGCCGTAGACAACGAAGAAGGCGCCGGTGGCAAGCGGCATCCATCCGACCCCACTCAACACACGGAGGGCCGTACGCTTCCAGCGTCGTCGACGCAGTATGGAACGCTGCGCCCGTTCGTCGGTCGTCACGCTGGGCCTGGAGCTTGCAGGGACCAAAACCGACGTGTCCGCTCTGGGAATCACGCCGTCCAGCTCGTCGATCCGCGCAGCAAGATCCTGCAAGTGAAGGGGCTCGAATGGAACGCCGATAGTAGGCGCGGCTCGAAACGGCGTATGCCGGCCCATCTGGCGTACGGCCACGACCACTCCCGTCCGGCCGGAGCGAACCATCGCCTGGATCGCCGCGGTGATTACTGACGTGCTTTCCAGCCAGCCCACTCGGGCCAGCACGGTCCGCATCACGGCCTCGGCATCGACGTCCGGACTGGACCGCACAATTGCGGCAGCGCGCCTGGGTGCCCAGTAGAGCACGGGTACTCCCACCGCGCCCACCACCACCGAGACGACGACCAGAAGCACAATCGCACCCAGGTTCCCAAGCAAAGTAGCGAATCCGAAAACCGCCAAGGCCGCAATCGCGACGATCCCAAGAATGGCCTTGCGTGTCCACGGCAAGTCCTTCCGCAAATCGAGTTCAATGAACCGTGGCGCAGGCGGCCCCACAGCATCCCCGCGGGTTGCGTCCGGTTCCATTGGTGCAGGCCGTCCCATGCGTGTCTCCTCTCGCTTGCACGCAGGCGGATGCTCCGCGTGCCGCTACGGGCGTGCGATCACTCCAGATCGCTCAACTGCTCCGGCGACGGCGGCGGCAGCGGGCTGATCCAGGCGCGTAGGACGAACGCGGCCTCGCACGCGGTCCCGAAAAACGCCGCATGGTCATGAGCGTTTGCCACCGCAATGAGCCAGATCCGCCTCGACATCCATGCCACGCTCAGGATCGCGTCCGTACGTTGAAACAGCACCGGTGTCCACCTCGCCCGACGCCAGGAAGCCCGCCTGACGACCAGACCACTCGGTACGACAAACCACTGCCGGCGCACCAGCCAACCTTGCTGCGTGCCGGCGAATACCATCACCGCAACAACGGCACCCGCCATCAGAAGTGAAAGAGTGATTTGCCCTTCCGCAATTGCCGCAGCACTCTGGCACAAGAAACCCAGGAGTACGAGCATAACAGGGAGCAACCCTCTAAGTCGTACATTCCTGCGTATTCTCCCCCATTGGGAGCACGCATCTGAGTGTGGCGCAGCCGTATGATCGACGTTGTGTTCTCGGCCCGAATTGATCACTCGCATGGCCGCATCTGCCTCATCGAGCGGAACCGGTTCAAATGGGATTGTGAGTGCGTCATTCGCCGGTGGAGGCTCGTGGGCGACCCAATACGCGACACGAGCGTCCGACTGCCTCGCAAGACACGCCGTCAATTCCTTGGCGGCTGTGTATGGACTCACCGTGCGAGCGACGACTGCCCATGCCGAAGAGAAGTCACCTGTTTCACCGCGCGAAATCTGTCTTGCCGCAGCGCGTATTCGCCATCGAGACCATACTGTGGAAGACGAAAACCAGAGAATGAAGACCGCTGCGACGATGGTCATCATGACAACGGATCCAGCCGCCTTGCCGACGGACAACGTCCAGCGCATGGACAGGAAGCCCGCAAGCACGGCGAACCCGACAACGCCCATGCCGACCCACATTGCCCGCGCCGCCAGTGGTCTGCCCGCGTGCACGTGCACCAAGGGACGTTTTTCCACTGAATTGGAGGAGTACGAATTCGCCATGATCGCTGTTACTGCGGTGAATCACTCCAGGTCACAACTGCTCCGGCGACGGGGGGGGTTCGTCTGCCGCTCCATTCGCCCGTGTAGGCGGTCACGAATGCGAAGGACTGCCCCGGCAGATTCTCCTTGGGCGGGTTGTCTTCAACGTATCGCACCGTCCGAAGGATGTCTTCCGGGGTGTAGAGGAACTTCTTGAAGTCATCGCTGCTCCATACCGGGTGGGTTTGGGGCACGTCACATCTCTCACGCAGCGTCTTCGCCGACTTCCCCTTCAACGCGTGGATCATGTCTTCCGCCTTGTCACGATGCTTGCGAATGACCAGGTGCACGTGGTTGGACAGAATCGCGCACGCAAAGCACGTGTACCGGCGACTCCGCACCACCTGTGCGAATGCATCCGCGAGGACTTGTCGTTTGGCGGCATCAAAGACCAGCGTCGCGTGTTCCAATCGCGATTGTGCGGATCGGTAAAAGCCCCTCAACTCCGGCCGGGATCGGGAATCGGAACACTCCGTCGGCTGCATCACCCCCAGGTCGAGGATCTTCGACGACCGGAACTCCCGGGAGAAGCTTCCCCGCGGGTCGTTGGGCAGCCAGTGCCCGTACCCGGTCAGGATGAGATGGTGCGCGATGACCATGCCCGTAACCGTACGGAGCGTGCCGCCAGACGGCAAGCCCGCGCCCACCCGATCGGCTTCCGAGCGGCTTTCGCATGACCCGCGTGAACCCGAGCGGCTTCCGAGCGCCCTTGGCGTGACCCGTGGGTTGTTTCTATAATCTCGGGTTCGCGGGAGCGACTGTGCACGCGACAGATAAGGAACCCGGAATGATCACCGAAGAACCTCTGTTGTTCGAGATTTCCTGCCCCGGCCAGACCGCCGTGGCGATGCCGGATACCGACGTGCCGCCCGTGCGGCCGGAGCAGGTCATCCCGAAGACGCTGCTGGCGGATGCCCCGCCGCCGTTGCCGGAAATCGGGCCGCTGGATCTGGTGCGGCACTACACCGCCCTGGCCCACCGGCTTTTTAGTATTGACCAGCACTTCTATCCGCTGGGCAGTTGCACCATGAAGTACAACCCGCGGGTCAACGAAAAGGCGCTTGCCCATTCCGGCATGGCCGACCTGCACCCCTACCAGCGCGATGAAGACGTGCAGGGCTTGCTGGAGATGATGCACCGCCTGGCCGAGTACCTGGCGGAGGTCGGCGGCATGGCCGAGGTCTCCCTCCAGCCGGCTGCCGGCGCCCACGGCGAAATGACCGGCCTGCTGATCATCAATGCGTACCACCGGGACCGCGGCCAGAAGCGATCCAAGGTGCTCACGCCCGACACTGCCCACGGCACCAACCCCGCCTCGTGCATGATGTGCGGGAACACGCTGGTCACGGTGAAGTCGCAGCCGGACGGACGGGTCGACCTGGCCGACCTGCGCAGCAAGGTCGACGCCGACACCGCCGCCCTGATGATCACCAACCCAAACACCTGCGGAAAGTTCGACAGCCAGATCGGCGACATCGCCGACCTGCTGCACAAGGCGGGTGCCCAGCTTTACCTCGACGGGGCGAACATGAACGCCGTCATGGGCATTACCCGCCCGGGCGACTTCGGCGTGGACGTGATGCACTACAACACGCACAAGACGTTCAGCACGCCGCACGGCTGCGGCGGTCCGGGGTCCGGCCCGGTGGGCGTGGCGGAGCATTTGCGGCCGTTCCTGCCCGTGCCGGTGATCGTGCGGCGGGAGAACGGCACGTACGGCTGGGACCACAACCGGCCCAAGAGCATCGGCAAGGTGCGATCGTTCTATGGGCAGATCGGGGTGCTGGTGCGGGCGTATGCGTACATGCGAGCCCTGGGCGCCGAAGGGCTGCGCACCGCCTCGGAGAAAGCCGTGCTGGCGGCGAATTACGTGGCCGCGCGGATTCGGCATCGGTACACCATGCCGTTCCCGCCGCCGTACGCCCATGAGTTCATCACGGTGCCGGACTTCGAGGGCACCGAGATCCGCGAGGTGGACTTCGCCAAGCGGCTGCTGGATTACGGGATTCATCCGCCGACCATGAGCTGGCCCATCCACCACTGCCTGATGATCGAGCCCACGGAGACGGAATCGAAGCGCACGCTCGACCGGTTCTGCGACGTGCTCCTGACCATGGCCGACGAGGCCGAGAGAAGCCCGGAAACGCTCCGCACGGCTCCGCACGAGATGCCGGTCGGCCGGCTGGACGAGGTCGCCGCCGCCCGCAAGCCGGTGGTACGCTGGCGTGCGAACGGCGGATAGCGATTGGGGGGCCGGCCCGCACCGCTGAGCCGCCGTAGCAGAAAAATGCCCGACCGCATTCGCCTCATCTACGACGGTCCGCACGACGGCCCGACGAATATGGCCCGCGATGAGGCCCTGTTGGAGTGCGTCGGGGCCGGGCAGTCCCCGCCGGCGCTGCGGCTCTATCGTTGGGAGCCGCCGACCATTTCGCTGGGTTACTTCCAGCCATACGCCGCCTACGAGGCGCTGGAGCCGCCGGCCGGGCAGTTGCCCGTCGTACGCCGGCAGACCGGCGGCGGCGCGATCCTGCACGATCAGGAGCTCACGTACGCTCTTGTGCTGCCGATCGGGCACCGGCTGGCCCGGGGTGCCACGAAGTTGTACGAATTGGTCCACGACGCCATCATTCACGCCCTGGCCGACGCCGGCATGGCAGCCTGGCGCGGTTGCCGCACGGACGACTCCACGCCCGGGCGCGGCCCGTTCTTCTGCTTCGCCCGAAGGCACTGCCTGGACGTGCTCGCGGGCAAGGAGAAGCTGGCCGGCAGCGCCCAGCGTCGCACTCGAAACGCCGTCCTCCAGCATGGTTCGATCGTGTTCGATCGCCGTTACGACCAGCAGCCTGCCGCCGCAATCGGGGAGTACGTCGACCTGGACCCCGATCGTTTTGCCGAGCTCTGGACCCGCTCGCTCGCGACGCTCGGCGAGCTGCTCTTCGACCCCGGCGACTGCTCTGCGGACGAACTTCGCCTGGCCGACACGTTACGCGCCAAGTACGCCGGCCCCGCCTGGACCCGCCGCCGCTGACTCACTGAACCAGCTTCTCCTGCGTAGGATCCCCACCTCGCGTGTGGGACCTGCACCTCGCATGTAGGATTTGCACGTCGCATGTGGGATCCGGATTTCGTGTATGGGACCGACATCTCCTCTGTGGGACCGGCTTTCCAGCCGGTCTTCGGTCCGCGCAGCTCTCATCTCGAAGCGTATTGCAGGTAACGCTCCGACCACGTACGGTGTACGGCCGTTCCAGTCGCATAGAGGTGCGTCATGATCGCGTGGGTTCTTGTTTGTCTCACCGCTGCGGCCGCGGATCCGCCGGCCCCGGTTGCAACGCCGCACTTTGAGATCCAGGTGGTGGACGAGGCCACCGGGCGGGGCGTGCCGCTGATCGAGCTGCGGACGGTCAACCAGATTCGCTATGTCACCGACAGCCAAGGCTACGTGGCGTTCCTCGAGCCGGGGCTCATGGACCAGAAGGTGTTCTTCTTCGTGGAGGGCGACGGGTACGAACACGCCGCGGACGGGTTCGGCATGCGGGGCAAGGCCTTGACCATTACGCCGGGCGGCAAAGCGCAGCTCACCGTCAAGCGAACCAACATCGCGGAACGGCTCTACCGCATCACCGGCGGCGGCATCTACCGCGACAGCGTCCTGCTGGGCAAGCCGGTGCCGATCCGGCATCCGGTGATCAACGCCAGGGTGCTGGGCCAGGACAGCGTGCTGAATGCCGTGTACCGCGGCCGGATCTACTGGTTCTGGGG
>JAFGJQ010000010.1 GCA_016929015.1 Phycisphaerae bacterium
CCGATCCTGCCAAAACACGTTTCGAAAACGGGATAGCCGAAGTTGCCCGGACGGAAGTAAAACTTCTCCCAGAATCCAGGAGCCATGTGCGGGATGTGCATCTTGCGATAGGTGCCCAGGCACGTGCCGTCCACGTCGATCACGGCGGCGGAGTTGTAGTACGAACCCGCGCCGTCGGTCTCCGTGATCGGGCTGATGATGACCGCGCGGTGTTGCTTGGCCTGCTCACACATGATCTGCGTAGTGATGCCCTCGGGAATGCGCTCGGCCAGTTCAAACCAGCGGGAGTTCTGCTCCGCGCAGTAATACGGGCCGTTGAACAGCTCCTGGAGGCAGATGATCTGGGCCCCCATGTGGGCGGCACGGGCGATCAGGTCCACGTGCCTGGCGATCATGGCCTTCTTCAGGTCGGAGGCCGGCTCGGTGGCCGAGCGGTCCAGAGTCGCCTGAATCAACCCAATGTGTATGTTCCTGGACATGACGACGCCCCTCTCCGGGCCACCCTGGACGGATGGCCCCGCTGTGGCCGGTAGCTTCGGCAGTGTATCCCGGCCGCACCGAAAGACAAGCCGCAGGCCGGCGGCTCGGCCTGCCGTTCGGCGTGTCCGGCTGGCAACGCTATCGCGCGGCGGCGAACCGTGCCGCCACGTCGTCCCAGTTGACCAGTCCCCACCAGGCGCTCAGGTAGTCCCCGCGCCGGTTCTGGTAGTCCAGGTAGTACGCGTGCTCCCAGACGTCAGTGATCAGCAACGTAATCGCCCCGACCATGTACGAGTTCTGATGGTTGAGGACGGCCAGCGTGTAGAGCCGCTTGAGCATGGGCGACCAGACAAGCGCGCCCCACCCGTTGCCCTCCACCGTCGCGGAGGCGGCCAGAAGCTGCGACTTGAGGCCCTCGATGGAACCGAAGTCCGCCTTGATCTGATCCGCCAGGGGACCTGTCGGCTCCTTGGCCCCGCCCGGCTTCATGTTCTCCCAGTAGATGGTGTGGTTGATGTGCCCGCTGCCGTGGAAGGCCAGGGCCCGCTCGATGTTGGCGATGGCGGCCGCATCTCCCTTCGCCCGGGCGTCCGCGAAGGCCAGTTCCGCGGCATTGAGGCCCTTGACGTAGCCGGCATGGTGCTTGTCGTGGTGAAGCCTGAGGATGCCTTCGCTGATGGCCGGTGCAAGCGCGTCGTACGCGTACGGCAGGGGCGGCAGCGTGTGCGTGCCGGGTTCAGCAGATGCGGGCTTCGGCGTGGGTTCGTCCGCAGACGCCACGGTCGTCCAGACGCCGGACGCGGCCAAACCGCCCGCGGCGGCGGCGGACCCAAGAAAACTGCGTCTTGTGATCATGAGTGGTTCTCCTTGTACCGAATGCCAGGCGTACCCGCGGCCCCCCGGGATCAGATTCGGCTGATCTCCTCAGGGTGCCGCCGCAGAAAGCTCTCGATGTTGTCCGCGTACCGCTGCACGATCGTCTGGAGGAGTTCGGGGGTTTCCGGTTCGTCGGGCCTGTCGGTCAGCGGTCCCAGAATCTCGGCGCGGTATCGGAAATCGCGTTCGGCGGTGAGGAACACCTGAAGGATCGTCGCTTGGCACCGCAGGGCAATCTGCACCGGGCCCACCAGAAACCTGCGTGACTGTCCGAAGAACGTCACGTCCACGTGTTTCAGACGCGCGTCGCGCTCCCGGTGAACGTCCAGGGAGCTGCCCAGAATGAAGTTGTTCTGAAAACAGCGATAGATATCTCGCGGAAACGCGCCGGAGTAGATCATGCGAACCTTCTCCAGCTCCGGGTAGCATCGCTCGTACATGGATTGAATGTAGCGGCGAACGGCTCCTTCCCGGCTGTCGCGCACGCCGGCCACCTTGTAGCCCAGCAGCGCCAACATCAGCCCGGTGATCTGCTGCGTGCCGTGGTGGGACAGCGACAGGTACACGCCCTTGCCGCGGGCCAGTGACTCATCCAGAACTTCCCGGTTCTTCAGCTCCCAGCGGTGGATGGTCTTCTCCGGCGGCAGCAGATCAAAGATCAGGTAGATGATCTTGTCGCATCGCACCCGCATGGACTGCTTCCGCCCCGCCGCGCGGATCTGACGATCGGTGAGCGCATCGCCCATCAGGCCCCGCACCGTTTTCGCGAAACGACGACGGCGCCGGTAGTTGATCATCCACTCCAGCGTGCCGAACAACTGCCCGAAACGGTACAGTCCAGGCAGGGTCAGGCACCGGGCCATCGCGTACAACACGAGTCGCAACGATGCGAAACAGAAACGCTCCCAGGCCGAGACGGGGGCCGTCTCCGGCGCGGACGTGGACGCGGTCATGGAAACGGTTTCGCTGGTCATGGCTCCGATCTGTGGTGGAAATCCGTCGGACACCGGCACGGACGCCGCGAGACGGCACGGCTCCGGCCGCACGTCAGGACGCGACACCTCTCCGGGTGTCAACGGCTGCCGGGGGCCGAACACTTGCCCTGCAACGGGCGTCACCGTCGCGCCAGTCGGTGTCGCTCCTCGCGGGACACAGTGTAGCGGATACTCAGGCACAGCAAAAGAAGCCAGAGCAGCACGGCACCGGCCGAGGCCGTGGACCAGCCCAGGGCACGCACGGAGCCGGTCAGCAACCCGTGAAACAGCAGTGCCACGGCCGCCAGCAGCGTCACGGCCGGCCCCACGCACCAGACGATCGCGATCGGCGGCGGCGGCAGCGCCCGGCGGCCGCGCGCGTCCGACGCACAAACCAGGCAGTAGTGATTCCCGTCGTGGCCCCGGTAAAGCCGGTCCAGGTCACCGCAGCCGTGACATCGGCCCAGCGGATGCTCGTGCCCGTGCCGGGCAAACGCCTCGCAGAGCGTGCGATACGCGGTCGCCACGCGGGCATACTGGAACCGGGCAAACGCATCGTCGGCATTGCGGTCCGGATGGTGCAGGAAGAGCAATCGTCGCGCTCGTCCCCGGACCATCTCATAGGTGGCTTCCGGTCTGAGCCCGAGTGCTTCGAAGTGCTCATCAAAATCGGCGGGAATCACGGTTCATTCCCCTCCCGCATCATCGGCCACACACCGGCGCCGTCCGGACCACGCGCGAACACGGATCTCATGCGATACACCCTGAGTGCCGTCGAGCCCGCCTCACCGTGCCGGCTCCATCCGGACATCCGTCACGTACGACCACCACAGCGATACATCCGAAGGCCCCTCCGGAGGCTCCAGCCAGGTGAACTCCACACGAAAGGCCGTGTCGTGTGTCGGCCGCTCCAGCGGCGTGCCGGCGGGGCTCCACCCAAGGATAGCTCCCGGGTTGGGCCGATGCCAGTCACAGCCGCAGGGCACCCCTTCCCACTCGCCGAGCACGGCATAGTCATCCTTGACGACGAGTCGGCAGCGCCCGAATGGGGGCGCCGGCTCGCCGGCCGAAACGCGGTACTCAAGCGAGAAAGCGCCCGGCTCGTCCGCGTCCGGGTGAACGTCCGCGGGGATCTCAAGCACGAGAATCCGTACCCGATCCGGCTCCGGCGGCACCGGCCCCACGGGAACCATGGAAACGCTGGACACTCTTCGAGCCGCGGGCGGCCGGACCTTCACGTACGCCACGGTCGCCGCCGTCGCCAGGACCACAATCGCCCAGACGATCGTCCGCACCGATGCCGCACCCGTTCGGACAGTCGTGTCTGCCCTCATGTGCGTCCCCTTCTTTTTTTGTTGAACCGTTCGTCAGCAGACCAGTGCGACCGAATCGTACCCGGGCGGCGGCTATTGGCAATGGTCTGGGCGGCAAAACGTCCTTACCGGCGAAAGAAGCTTGTCAACGGGTTCCCGGGATGACACAATCGGTGCCTGCGGCACAGCGGTCGCGCCGCCGTATCATCGAAAGGAGTCGAAGATGCTACCTCTGCGAATTGCCCTCGTTCTTTCTGTCGCGTTGGTTCTCACCGGATGCAAGAAACCCGATCAGCCGCCCATCGAGCCCAATTACAGCCGTCCCCTGCCGCCGGGCGAACTGGCCCTGCGCAAGCTGACGGACCCGGCCGACTACCCCGACTTCGCCGCGGGGTTCCGCAACCGAGCCCGCCTGGAGCAGGCCATTCGGCACAGCCTGGATTACCTGGCGGCCCCGTCCAGCCAGCGGTATTACCCGTACGGGGACGTATCACACGAACGGGCCGTAAGGTCTTTGGAGCGGTTCCTCGAAGTGCTTCAGGAGGCCCGGAGCCCCGAAGACCTGGACGGGCTGATCTGCCGCGACTTCGAGGTCTACCAGTCCGTCGGCTATGACGACATGGGGTCGGTGTTCTTTACCGGCTACTTCACGCCCATCTTCCAGGGGCGCAAGAAGCCCGACGCCCGATTCCGCTATCCGCTCTACGCATATCCGCCGGACCTCGCCAAGGACCCCGACGGGCGCATCCTCGGGCGAAAACTGCCCAACGGCTCCTATGAGCCCTATGCCACGCGACGTCAGATCGAGGAACAGGGCCTGCTGAAAGGCCATGAAATCGCCTGGCTGTCCGACCCGTTTGAGGCGTACGTGGTCACCGTGCAGGGCTCCGCGCGGTTGCGATTGGAGGACGGCACACTCTGGGAGCTGGGCTACGCCGGCAACAACGGCCACGAATACACACCGGTGGGCTACCGTCTGATCGACGACGGCTACATCCACGAAAACGACCTATCGCTGCAAACCATGATCGACTTCTTCCGCAGCCATCCGGACCTGATCAACCACTATTGCTGGCAGAACGACCGGTACGTGTTCTTCAAGGAGACACAGGGCGGGCCGTTCGGCAGCATCGGCGTGCCGGTGACGCACTGGCGCACCATTGCGACCGACAAGGAGATCTTCCCGCGGGCCGGCCTGGCCTTCCTGGTGACGGAACTGCCCCTGGAGGGCAACGGGCAGATCAGCATCCAGCCGTACAGCGCGTTCGTGTGCGACCAGGACACAGGCGGCGCCATTCGCGCGGCCGGCCGCTGCGACCTGTACATGGGCGTCGGCCCCAAAGCCGCCCACTTCGCCGGACGGGCTCGATCGGAAGGGAAGCTGTACTACGTCTTCATCAAACCCGAGCTGATGTAGACGCCGCGGTCGACGGCAGACGAGTTACAGGTCCGGCGCAGGTGGATTCAGGACCTGCGCCGGACTATTGTTGTGGCTTCGCGTTCCAGCCGCCCAGTCTCTCCACGGATGAACACAGGACGAATCCCGTGCGAACACACTGTACCGTGACGACGAAAACCCCACACGCAGAGCGTCTCCCGTTCGGTCGAGTCTCCATCTGCGTGGCCCTCACGGTGGTTCTCGGACGGCCATGCGGCTCGCTCGCCCGCGGCGCCACGTACTCCGTGGGCCCAGGGCAGCCGTATTCCACCATCGGATCGGTCCCGCTGGCGACCCTGCAGCCGGGCGACACGATTCTCATCCACCACCAGCCGACTCCCTACCGGGAGAAGTGGGTCATCGCCGCCGAGGGCACCACCGACGCACCGATCACGTTTCGCGGCGTTCCCGGACCGAATGGAGAGCTGCCCGTCGTGGACGGCGAAAACGCCGTCACCCCGACTCAACTGAACTACTGGTCGGAGGGCCGCGGCGTGATCAAGGTCGGCGGGGCAAACACACCGCCGAACGTCTTCGCAGCCCACATCGTCATTGAGAACCTCGACATCCGCGGCGCCCGGCCACCGGCCCAGTTCACCGACGACGGCGGGCAACTGCAATCTTACCCCGTGAACGCGGCGGCCATCTTCCTGGAGCGCGGCGAGTACATCACCATCCGCAACTGCATTCTGCGTGACTGCGGCAACGGGCTGTTCGTCTCCTCCGGCGACACCCAGGCCAGCCGGCACATCCTCATCGAAGGCAACTACATTCACGGCAACGGGAATGTGGGCCGAATCTACGAGCACAACACGTACACCGCCGCCATCGACATCACGTACCGCTTCAACCGGTTCGGCCCGCTCGCGGTCGGGGCCGGCGGCAACAACCTCAAGGACCGATCGGCCGGGCTCGTGGTGTGCCAGAACTGGATTGAGGGCGGCAACCGCCAGCTTGACCTGGTGGATGGAGAGGACAGTTCACTGATCCGCCAGCATCCGGACTATCCCCGCACTTTCGTGTACGGCAACGTCCTCATCGAACCGGCGGGGGCCGGGAATCGGCAGATCGTGCATTACGGCGGAGACAGCGGCGCGGAGGAGGCGTATCGCAAGGGGATGCTGTACTTCTACCACAACACGGTCGTTTCCACGCGAACGGACCGCACAACGCTGTTCCGCCTGTCCACGATGGACGAGCAATGCGACGCCCGGAACAACGTCATTTTCGCGACGCATGCCGGCGACCAGATCGAGATGATCGATGAGACCGGCGTGCTCTTCCTGTCGCACAACTGGATCCGCTCCGGGTGGCAAACGTGCTTCGGCGGCTGCTCGGGCATTGTGACGGACGACGGCACACAGGTGGCCGGAAGCGATCCCGGCTTCACCGATTTCGCCCAGCAGGACTTTCGCCCAACCGAAGACTCCCTCTGCCGCGACACCGCCGGCCCGCTCCACGCAGACGTCATCCCGAACCACGCCGTGCAGCACCAGTACGTGAAGCACGCGACCGGAGAACCGCGGCCCGTCCTCTGGTCGGGCCCGGACGTGGGCGCGTTTGAGAGCCCGTTCCGGACACTCTTCGATCACAACCGCGACGGCCGCGTGGACCTGGACGACTGGCAATGGCTCAGCGGGTGCCTGGCCGGTCCGAATCAAACTCCGACACCCGCACCGCCGGCTACGTCAGAAGCGTGCATCGAGACAAATGACGTGGACCTGGA
>JAFGJQ010000011.1 GCA_016929015.1 Phycisphaerae bacterium
CAGGTGGGGGCGGAGGGTCGGGCGGCGGTGGCGGCACGCCCCAGGAAACCGAGACGGACGTGCAACTGCGACCCCGGTCGGCCGGCGAGTTCACCTTTGAGGAAGCGGGTGCCCTTGCGCAGTCCGTGTCTCTGGATGTGCGGGCGGACGTGCCGGGGCTGCCGCCGCGGGGGGCCGGCCTGCTCGTGGACGCGGCGGACGTCACCATGACGCCGGCGGCCGGCGACGTGCAGATGTCGGCCGTGCTGACCGCGCATGTCGGCGAGTTCGGCCAGGCGGACGTGTGCGACGACGGGCGGGCACTGCCCGAGATTCGCCTGCGTCGCGCGGTCGGCGGAACCGTCACCGTGGAGCCGGCGGAAGTGGAGGTGCCGGATGAGTTGCTGTCCCTGCTCTCCGGCGGAGAGTTCGAGCTGTGCATCGATCTGCTGAGCACGCGGTCGGGCGACGTGACCATCGAACGATTCACCTTGCGGTACGTGACCAACGACAGCCTCACCGGATTCACGTGCGAGCAGATTTTCGCCCTGCCGGATGTGCAATACGCATTGGAAACGCTCGACGACAACGATCTGGAATTCAGCCTGTTCACAGGTGACAGTCCGGGGTCCATCGAGGGGACGTATCGCATGACGGACCGCGTGGTCTTCGACCCGGACGACACGGATACGGAAGGCGTGATTACCGGTACCATCACCTTTGCGAATCAGGGCGAGGGCACGGTCCAGCGGCAAGGGTTCAACGCGTCGCTGGAACAGGCGATCCAAGGCTCCGCCAACAACGTCAGCGTGTGCGTGCTGGGCCGCTCAAACAACGCCGAGTGCGATCAGACCATCGCGCGGATGGAATCTCTGACGTGGTCGGAAGAAGAACAAGCCTGGGACGGGACGTACCTGGCGGTGGTCGTCCAGCGGCATGAGTCCACGGCGGACTGGTGCGGCGAGGCGGGCGATTTCAACTACGGCGAAATTCTCTTCCGAACGCAGGACGCCTCCACCAACGGCACGGGTAACTGACGAGTCAGGGCGCACCACGCGGAACCGCCCCTTCGCCTTGCCGTCACTCCTCCACCGCGTCCGCCAGGTACTCCAGCAGGTGGCGAACGGGGGCGCCGGTGTGGTGTCCGATCTGGTGCCGGCAACTGAAGCCCGACACGGCGATCTTTGCCTCTCCCCGGGCTCGCACCGCCGGGAAGAGCACGTCCTCACCCACAGCCTTGGACACGTCGTAGTGGTCCACCTCGTGCCCGAACGAGCCGGCCATGCCGCAGCAGCCGCTGGGGATTTCCTTGCCCTCCAGGCCCGGGACGGCGTTCAGCAGTCGCACGGCGTTTGCCGTGCCGAACAGGGCCTTCTGGTGGCAGTGCCCGTGGTACAGCACCTGAAGTGACTGCGTGCGGAAGCGAATCGCCTGCGGCTCCTTCTCCAGCAGGTTCGCCAGGAAGTTCTCGACCATGTGCGTACACTTCGCCACGTTGCGGGCATCCTGCGTACGGACGAACTGCGGGTACTCGTCCACCAGCGTGCTCACACAGCTCGGCTCGCTCCCGACGATGGGAACGCCCAGGTCGGCAAACGGCGTCAAGCGGGCCACGTTTCGTTCGGCCATGCCCTTGACCTCGGCCAGCAGACCCTTGCTGATGAGCGGGCGACCGCAGCATTCCGTGTCCGGAACGACCACGGAGAACCCCGCCGCCTCCAGCAGCTTCACCACCGCGATGCCCACCGCCGGCGTGTAGTAGTTTGTCCACGTGTCGCAGAAATACACGATCCGGCCGCGCGGAGCGGGGCGGTTGTTGACGGTCTTGACGTGACGGCGCCACCAGTGCCGGAACGTTCGACGGGCATAGGCGGGCATGGGGATGCGCCGATCAAATCCGTAGAGCTTCTCGAACAACACCCGCGCCAGCCACGACTGCGCAACCCAGTTGCTGAGCGGGGCGAACCGGCTTCCCCATTTGGCCAGGTGGATGGAGTTGGCCACCATGCGGCTGCGGGCGGGCACGCCGACTTTCTGGTTGCGGTACGACAGGTACTCCGCCTTCAGCTTGGCGATGTCCGTTCCCGTGGGGCATTCGGTTTTGCACGCCTTGCACGCCAGGCACAGGTCCAGCACCTCGCCGATCACCGGGTCGTCCAGACCGTCAAGCAGTCCGCGGTTGGAAAGGGCGATCCGCAGGGCGTTGGCCCGGGCGCGGGTGCTGTGCATCTCCTCGCCGGTCGCTCGATACGATGGGCACATCGTGCCGACCAGACGCTGGCGGCATTGTCCGACTCCGCTGCACATGCCGGCCAGGCCGGCCATGCCGCCGTAGGCGTCGAAATCCAGGTGGGTCTTGACCGGCGTGGTTTCGTAGCCCTCACCGTACCGCAGGTTCTCCGTCATCGGCCAGGGATCGACAATTTTGCCCGGGTTCAGGATGCCGCTCGGGTCGAATGCGTTCTTGATCTCGCGGAAGGCCCGGACAATGGTCGGGCCGTACATCTTGGCGATCCATTCGGACCGGATGATGCCGTCTCCGTGCTCGCCCGTCATCGCCCCGCCGAACTCCAGCACCAGGCTGCTGATGCCGTCGGCGATCCGGCGCATGCGCGCCACGTCGCTGCCCTTCTTCAGATTCAGCACCGGCCGGACGTGGAGGAGGCCCACGCTGGCGTGCGCGTAGTGCGCGGATTCCGTCACGCCCTCTCGTGCGAACACCTCATGCACGCGATTGATGTAGTCAAACAGCTTGTCCGCGCCGACGGACGCATCCTCCACGAACTCATACGCCTGTTCGTCGCCGGGCCGCGACATGAGCAGGCCGAAGCCCGCCTTTCGGACTTCCCACACGTCGTTCTGCCGCGCGTCCGTCAGCCGCACGCACGCGTACCCGGTGCCCTTGGCTTTCA
>JAFGJQ010000083.1 GCA_016929015.1 Phycisphaerae bacterium
ATCGAGGTTCTCGGGCGGCACCGTGCGCGCGCCGCAGCGGTCCATGTAAGCCTTGTGAATCGGGTGAAGCCGCGCGTAGTCCTCGTCCGTGAACGCGGGTGCGCGCACAACGCCCTCGTAGCGCGCATAGTATTCCGGCGGCGCAATATAGGGGCAATGCGGCGAGAAGTAGCCGACCGTAAGCAGGAAGGGATGCTCGCCGTCCTCGCGCGCATAGCGCTCGATCCACGCCCGTGCCGCGGCGTTGGTGCGCCTGTCCAGCTCGATCGTTTCCGTGTCGCCCGCGCCGGTGTACAGAAGCGGTGCAGCCTGTGTGCCGTTGGCGATACAGCCGTGCCCGTCAAGCGGCGCAAAGATGCCAGGTCTCGAGCCGTGGTGATAGGCATATAGCCCAAAGTCCCCCCCGACCCTTTCCTGAAACCCGTGACGCTGGTCGCTGCCCACGAAGTGCATCCGGCCCGCCAGTACGGTCCGGTAGCCGGCGCCGGCAACCATGTGGGCAAAGGTCGGGATACGGCTGTCGAGGGTATTCCCGTTCGTCAGGACATCGATCTTCCAGGGATGGCGCCCTGTCATCATGCTCATGCGCGAGGGCACGCACAGGGGCGCGTTGCAGTAGAACGCGTCGAACACCGCGCCCTCGGTCCCCATCCGGTCAAGGTTCGGCGTTCGCACGATCCCGTTGCCGTAGCACCCTGTCACCGACGGTGTGTGCTGGTCGGACAAAAGAAAGAGAATGTTCGGCTTGTCATGTCGCATCGATAGTCCCTCCGCTGGCTACACATCCGCTCATGTCGGAGCGCAAAACTTGATCACTACATGTCCCATGGTATCGTCGCGGCACTCGCGCAACACAAGCGCCGATACGACATGCGCATGGCGGCTTCCCCTGCCAATCTCCCGCAACGGTTTCGCCTGCGCCAGTTCGCAAAACAGCATCGATGTGATCTACGGCAGCCAGGTCGGGCGCATGCCGGGTGGCGCGTGGATCGTTGGAAGCAAAGCCGACCGCCAGCACCCGCATGCCGGCCGCCAAGGCGGTCGTCACGCCTGCTTCGGCATCTTCCACGACCAGGCACTCCTCCGGCAGCAACCCAAGCCGCTCGGCGGCGATCAGGAAGACCTGGGGATCCGGCTTGGAACGGGTAATATCATTCCCGTCGACCATCGCATCAAAACACCCGGCGAGACCGATGAGCTCCAGAATAGCAGGACCGTTGCGGCTGGAGGATCCGGTCGCCATCTTGATGCCGCGCTCTCTGAGTCTGTTCATAAAGTCCAGCGCGCCCGGCAAGATATCATTCGGAGAGAGTCTGGTATAGAGCATGTCACGGCAGTAGCGGTTCTTGCGGTCAGCGAGTTCCTTCTTCTTCTGCTCGGAATACACACGATCTGCGCGTTCTAACACGATATCGAGACGGCCCATGCGGCTTACCCCACGACATCGTTCGTTGATCTGCCGATCAAAATAGATCCCTTCGTCGTCAGCCATCCGCTTCCAGGCCAGATCGTGGAAGTTATCCGTCGAGACGATCACACCATCCAGATCAAGAATGACGCCATTTGTGCGTATCTTACAGTCTCCCTCTGTCGCCGTTCATGGATCCTCTCGATGCCACAGCATGCGGGTTGAGCGGTAAATCGCACACGCTACAATCGCGGCACTCGGAACACAAGCGTCAATATGACATGGATTTGACCCGGAGGGGATTGGCGAGGGCCCCATTACGTGGCTACTGTGTTTGATGCCGTGGCATCCTTTTCCGCCCGAACGGCTGACGGCAATCCAGCAAGGCGCGGTGGTTTCCCAATGCGAGCCGCTGCGTTACATCGAACCGCAATTCATTCCCATGTACCGTCCCGGCATCCTCATGGTCGAAGGCCATGCCCGGTGGGTCGATCCCCAGCCGTGCCCGGAGCAAATCGGCGACCTGTTCGCCTGGAAGATCGCCCACCTGAACATGTAGCTCGCCCAGTCCTCTCCGATCGCTCTGCCCCCAACCGTCCCTGATTCCCTGGCTTGAGTAGTGGCTTCTAGCGGAAGGAAGGCCGTCAGGGCTCGCGACAGAGATCCCTCACGCCATCCAACTCGGGTACCCCAACATACCGGTTTCGCATCCCCACATCCAGCAGCACGCCCTCGGTTCCCAGCCGGTCAAGGCTTGGCGTTCGCAGAACGCGCTTCAATGTCTCCCTGTTTCGGTGATCTCCTTTTTGCTCCAACGTCCACAAGATGTTTCTGAGAAGATGATACGTCAGCACGCAGATAAACACATGGGCATCGACGCGTTCCTCCTTGTGATGAGGGTTGGGCCGCAGCCCCAGGTTGGTTTTCAACGCTTTGAACCCTTCCTCGGCGTGCGTCAGGCCGATATAGAGTTGCCACAGCTCATGCTCGTTGAGCGTTTGTTCGTCGGTGCGCAGCACGTAGCAACCCCAGAGGTCAGCGGCTGCTGCAAGCAGTTCGTCATCCCGCGTCCATGTCAGGCGAAGACCCTCGGCGTCGTTCTCCAGAGCGATCGTATAGAACTTTCTTGCCCTGGGGTGCTTGGCCTGGATGCGACCGATCGCCTGCTCGATTTTCGATCGTGCCTTCAGTCGCTTCTTCTCTATCCGTGCGGCCAGTTTGCCCAGTGCTTCGAGAAAACGGCGTTCGGCGTTGGAGACGATGGCGTGCTCTTTCTCGCCGCGTGGGTCGCTCTTGCACAATACGATCCGTTCCGAACCATCGCCGTCCAGATCGGCGGGCTGCGGGTCTTCCATGACGCGAACCCGTACCGGGGCCTTGCCCTCCCGGCCCTGAACAATCTGGAATCCCTGCTGTTCACGAAACGCTTCGAGATAACGTTGGCGCTGTCGGCAACTGTCATTGACCAAATAGCCGAAACCGTGTTGGCGCAGCAGATTCAGGTTCTGGCGCGTGGCCACGCCGCCGTCCATGACCGCCAAAGGCTTTTCTTTGTCGGGTGCTACAGCGGCATTCAACTCGCTGATCATCGCCACGAAACTCTTGCCGTCGTTGCGTGTTCCCTTGAAGACCTTGTGCGCCATCTCGAAGCCGTACTGGTCGAACACCATGCCTACGACAATCTGCGGACAATCGTTGCGCTTCTGCTTGTTCGCACCGCGTTTGGCCTTCGGACGTCCAGTCTTCTCTGGCCAGCGGCGCATTGCCCAACGACACCACCGCGCGGTGACGCGGCCGCGCCGTGATGAATCCAGCCGGAAATCATTGAGTGCCCGCGAAACCCGGGCTAGCGTTCGGGCGTCATTCGATGCTTTGATAAAGTCCCTGGCGGACTGTCCCGCAGAGAATGGGGAAGCCGTACTCCTCTTGGAAGGGTTGCTGCGCCAACTTCATGCTCAGCCGCCACGCCGGCTGGCCTACCATCCCCGCCGTGTGAGATCCAGGCGCTGATAAGCCGGCTCAGGGAACATCCGGGCGCGGAGGTCTGCTGGCCTGCCGAGGCAAGGCGTCTTGGCATTACGCCGACGCATCTGCGGCGTCTCATGGTGATGTTCACCGGATGCCCGCCGACCCTCTTTGTGCGCGAAACGCACATGCGTCATCCGGCCAATCTGCTTCGCACAACCGATCTGCCGGTCAAGATTGTCGCCGCTCAGGCGGGATACGAGGACATCTACTACTTCACGAAATGCTTTCGACACCACCATGCGAGGCCACCCGCGCGCTACCGCCATACCCACCAGCGCATCGGTGGGGACTCTGCCCGCGCCTGAGTCCACGAGTTCGCCCGAAACGCTCAGGACCTCCTCCCCGGAGCCGAACGGACGGTTGGGCTTCCGTCGCCGGTCACGGGAAGCCCTCCGCCGAGAATCCCCTCCCCTCCCTGTCCATCCGTGAGATCGTTGGTTGATCCCCCGAGCCACCGCGCGCAGCCATTCGCATTTCGAATGCCTCAGCGCACTGGCCAAGTCATAACGCGTATGGCTGCACGGCGCCCGACGGTCAGGATTCCCGTCTTGACAGCGGCGCCCCGTCTCTGGTTCTATTCATCGTGCCACGATAATTAGAGGCAGCATGATGGTGCACCTCATCGACAACGAGCGACGCATCCTCTCCTTTCTGCGCGAGCGCGGCACGGCGAGCAAGCCGGAGATTGCGGCGCCCGACGGCGCCGGCTGCGGGTGGGCGACCGTGACCAAGCTGGTCGACCGCCTCGAGCGGGCGGGATTCGTCGAGCCCGCCGGAACGCGCCCGCGCTCCGGCCGCTATGGCCGGAGCGCGCGGGTGTATGCCCTCTCCTCCACCCGTCATTGCGTGCTGGGTATCGATGTCGAGCGGGAGACGACGGCGGGCGTCTTGCTGGCCCTCGACGGCCGGGTGCTCTGGCAGAACGAGTGCCGTACGCCGGGGTGCGGCGGCGTGGAGGCGCTGGGCCGGTTCCTGTCGGACAGCCTGCGGCGCAGCCTGGCGGCCCTTCCGAAGGACATCGAGATCGGGGGTGTCGGCATCGGCGCCCCGCTGCCGGCCGCTATCGGGCGCGCGGCGCCCCAGGCGTACGCCCGGCTGGCCGACCGGATTGCCGCCACATCCGGGAGGTCGTGTGCGATTGAGAACAATGTGTCGGCCTACGCGGAGCTGGTGCGCCAGCGGGACCGGCTGACGGATTTCGTTCTCGTTTCGATCCGCACCGGCGTGGGCGGGGGTCTTGTGCTGGGCAACCGCCTGCACCGGGGCATGGGGTACGCGGGTGAGCTGGGGCACGTGCGCACGAGGGGTGATCGCCCCTGCCCCTGCGGCCGCCGCGGCTGCCTCGAGACGGAAATCGGCCTGCCTGCCCTCGCGCGCGTGTATCGCGAGGCCGGCGGCGCGGCGGATGCGGATCCGCGCGACCTGTTTCGCCGCGCGGACCGCGCGGCTGCGCGCGCGCAGGCGCACCTGGCGGAGCGCCTTGCCGAGGCGTTGGGCGACCTGTACGCGGTGCTGCACCCGCCGCTGTTTCTCGTGGCCGGGCTCTTCGGAAGCAAGGCGCACGCATTGCCGGCCATGATCGGTCGGTATCACCGCGCCCTGCGCGGACGGGTGCGTTACATCGACATCGGCGAGACCGATTTCATGCGCGCATCGGCGCAGCTCTATCACCGGCAGTTCTTCACATGACCAGAGGAGACAACATGATGAGACATACCGTCCGTTTTGCAGTCAGATCGATTCGAACATGGATCTTGCTAGCCACTCCGGGATTGTTCTTGTCGGCCATCGGCAACCTTGCTGCCGCGGAGGATACACAGCCGGGACGTGCGCGGGTTTTTCTGCTTGCCGGACAATCAAACATGAGGGGCCATGGCAGCAACTCTGAGCTGCTTCCGCCCTATGCCGAAGCTCAAACCAATGTCGCGCTTTGGAACAGAACGGTGTGGATTGATCTCGCCCCCGGATTTGGGAGAACAACCAACGAGTTCGGGCCAGAGGTAAGTTTTGGTTACACCGTCAAGCGGGCCTTGCCACCCGACAGGATCTTTCTTGTCAAGTACGCAATCGGCGGCACAGCGCTTTACAACGATTGGGCGCCACCCGACGGCCGGCAGTATACAGTATTCACAAACATAGCTCACGCTGCCCTTGCCAATCTCGATGCCAACGGGGTCGATTACGAGATTTCCGCAATGCTATGGCTGCAAGGCGAAAGTGATGCTCACGAAGGCCAGGGCGCTGCCTATGAAGCGAATCTGAGGCACTTTATAAGTGAGATGCGATCCTTTTTCAAGGTGCCCGATCTTCCTTTCTATATCGCCCGCGTCCGTACATACTATGGCACCGCGGAGCAGTCGGGCCTCGTCAGAACCGCGCAGGTCGTCGTTGCGGAATCCACGATCAACGTGGAATGGTTTGATACCGATTCTTACAATCCTTTGATCAACAACGGACACTACAATACCGATGGGCAGATCAGTATTGGCATCGATTTCGCAAACACCTATCTGGACAGTGGCCCGTCAGGAACCTTCCGCGCCTGGTCACAAGCAAAGGGCTTGGACGGGACGACCGGTAAAGAAGCCGGATTCTCTGATGACCCTGACGGAGATGGGGTCGCCAACGGTTTCGAGTGGGTTTCAGGTGGGAACCCACTCCTCGTAGACAACAGCAACCAAGCGCTTGTGCCTACGCTGGCATCCAACTCGATGTTCAGTTTTTCTTTCAGGCGCGAAGAGGATTCCATCGGAAGGATCGATTTAGGGGTGGAATGGAGCACGGACCTTTCGTCTGCCTGGAGCAACTCGTTTTCGGTTCATGAAGGCGTGGGCGGCCGTTACAGCAAGACGAATGGTTTTATTGTTGAGATTGATGACGCTCCCGATCCTGACCGCGTGACAGTGCATGTGCCCGACACGATTGAGGAAAGGAATCTCTTCTTTCGCCTCAGGGCATCCCAGCCCTGATCGAACCTTACAAGGGCCGTGTCTTTGACCCTTGTTGCGGTTCGGGCGGCATGTTCGTGCAGTCCGAGCGCTTCGTCGAGGAGCACGGCGGCAATGTTGGCGACATCGTGATCTATGGGGCCGACAGTTTTCACAACGATCTACAGAAGGACTTGAAGTCCGACTATATTCTGGCGAATCCCCCCTTCAATATGAGCGACTGGGGCGGCGACCGCCTCCGGGATGACGCGCGCTGGAAGTACGGCGCTCCAAGCGGCGCTGCGAAGCCAATAGCCAATAGGAGATAATACCATATGCTCGGTAGATAGCGTATGCTCCCGTCGCTTTCCGTCTTCTATGTGGCATCCTCCTTTCGATCCTTCAAAAGCTCGTCCAGCCTCTGTCATCATGTTCCTGTTGACGTTCCCATGCCCGCGCTCTATGTTGTTCCTCAATTGCATAGATATTATTCCGTGGAGAATAATCATGGGCAATCTTGTGCCGGCTGTTGAGCGAGCCGTTCGCGTTATGAATGCAATCGCTGCGGGCTGTGGGGCGAATTCGCTGGCGCTCGCGCGACAGCTCGGCATCAGCCAGAGCAGCTGCTACCGGATTCTCCGCACACTCGAGCATACCGATTGGATCAGAAAGGACGAATCGGGAGGCTACGCGGTTTCAAACGGTCTCCTTCCGTTTGTCCGGCCGTTCTGGGGCGTAGACCAAGCCATCCTCGCTGCCCGGCCGGTACTGGCTGAATTGGCGCATGCATCGGGTTTGAGCGCGAAGCTCTCGATGCGGCAGGGAACCGGGCAGGTCACACTTGAACGCGCGGAGGCGCCCCGTCCCATTGCGTTG
Source organism: Phycisphaerae bacterium (assembly GCA_016929015.1). Classification (GTDB taxonomy): domain Bacteria; phylum Planctomycetota; class Phycisphaerae; order UBA1845; family UBA1845; genus JAFGJQ01. The sequence continues at coordinate 7,240 of JAFGJQ010000083.1, forward strand.
AGCAGCCCGGTCGGAGCTCGCTTCCCGGTGGTGCAGGGCGCCTCGGGGGCCTGTCTCCTGATGGCGGCAGCGGATGAGGATGTGGACGACCTCATTCGACACGCCAACGACCACAACCTTTGGGGAGGGGAATCCGCGACGGTGCTGCGCACGCGCATTGCCGCCGGCCGCCGGGATGGCTGCTGCGAGAACCTGGGAACCAGTCCGCGCGGTATCGACACCGTCTCGGCGCCTGTACGCGGCAGTCGCTGTGCTCTCGCCATCACGCTGGTGGGACTGCGCGGCGACTTCGACGGCGTCCACCTCAAGGCTTGCCGAAAACGCCTGATTGAGGCCGCCGCCACCATCTCCCGGCAGCTTCACACACCAGACACCATGGAGGAGGTCTAGACGATGAAGATTGTCGACATGCGCGTTCGAACGGTGGCCATCCCGCTGAACGCCCAGCTTCGACACAACACGGGGGTCCACCCCGGCTACTTTCTGCGAACGGTGCTCGAGCTGATCACGGACGAGGGCATCGTCGGACTCGGCGAGGTCGGCGGCGGCGACCAGCGCGGGGCGCTCACGAAGCTCAAGCCGCGCATCCTCGGACTCGACCCGTTTCACCTGGAAGTGATCAAGCTGAAGGTCCTGCGCAGCATCTACTACCTCTCCAACGCGCGACTCTACGGCGCCATCGAAATGGCCTGCCTGGATATCCAGGGCAAAGCCATGGGCCGGCCCGTCGCCGATCTGCTCGGCGGCATGGTGCGCGACAGGATCCCCATGATTGCCTATCTCTTCTGGCGCTACGATCGGCCCGGCGGCGGAG
>JAFGJQ010000084.1 GCA_016929015.1 Phycisphaerae bacterium
GGGGGCCCTTTGAACGTTGCTTTCGCCGTCCTGCCATGTTGACCTGCCTCACGAACCCTGCCCCCGGCACCATCCATCGCCGCACGCACGGCCGTCTTCAAGTATACTCGGCAAACCGCGTCCGGCCATCCGAGCTCCACGACCCAATCAACTATCTCAGGGCTGCATTGCCCGTCGCAGTTCTTCGATTACGACCGCAGAGGGTGGAAACGACGCGGTCGCGGCCGTACCATCGGGGTCTCGCCCCGTTCCGGGCTTTTGCCCTGGCACACGAGGCGGATGGAGACGACGGTTGTGTGTAACAGCGTGTGCCTCGTCATACCGGCCTACAACGCGGCGACAACCCTGCGTCCATGCCTCGAATCGGTCGCCGCATCGCTTGAACGGGGACATCTCTCGCGCATCATCGTGGTGGATGACGGCTCGACGGATGCAACGCCGGACATCGCCGCGGAGTTCTCGGTTACGTGCATTCGCAGCAGTCATGCCGGCCGCGCCGGGGCCCGAAACGCCGGCTGGCGTGCTGCCACAGAAGACGTCATCTGGTTCATGGATGCCGATTGCGTGGCCGAACCGGACGCCCTCGAAAAGCTCCTGCTCCATCTGCACGATCCGAAGGTCGGGGGCGTCGGCGGCAGCTTCACCGCATCCGCCACGCAGCCCCTTCTCGCCGGCCTCATCCATGAGGAGATCATCGAGCGACATCGGGCCATGCACCGGCGAGTCAATTTCGTGGCCACGGGAAACGCCGCCTACCGCCGCGACGTGCTTGAGAGCGTCGGCGGATTTGACGAGGCCTTCCTGCGGGCCCAGGACGCGGACCTTGCCTATCGCGTTCGTGCCGCCGGGTTCCAACTGGCCTTCGCCCCCGATTCACGGGTCCGCCATGCCCACGAAACGCGATGCCTGCCGTATCTGAAAGCCCAGTTCCAGCAAGGCTACTGGCGATTCTGGCTTCACCTGCGGCACACCGCCCCGGCAACAGGCGACTCCTACAGCCGCCTTTCCGACAACGCACAGCCGCCGTTGGCCGCTCTGGGGGTCCTCTCGCTGCCCTTGCTTCTGCTCAAGGGAGGTTGGATGGCGTCCGCGGGCCTCACCGCCCTGCTGGCCCTCGCGCAAGTGCCCATGACGCTGCGGATCATTCGTCGCACCCGCAAGCTGCGCTACCTTCTGTTTGCACCGATGAGCTTCGTCCGCGCTTTTGCCCGCGCCCTGGGACTCTCCCTCGCCGCCCTCGCCTGGCTCAGACGTCGGTCGCCCGTCGCCCACTGAGCAGATTGTCAGATCGCCACGAGCCGCTCACCCCATCTCGGCAATCACCTGCGTCTCCTTGTCGATCAAGACTTGCAGCAACTCCTCGCGAGTCTCGACGTTCAAGAGCAACGCGATGACGTCTCCGGATAGGATGCGCACCAGCCGAGCCAGTACTCGAAGATGGTGCCGATCATCGTGACAGCAGATCAGAAAAAACAGGTGGGTCAGCTTGCCATCCGACGATCCGAACCCGATGCCCCGTGGGATGCGACCCACGCAGATCAGCGGTTCGGCCGAAACGTACGGCATGGGCTGACGCGGGTGCGGCAGCGCCACGTCCATCGGCATCGCCGTCGAACACATCGCCTCCCTCGCCGCCAGGGCCTCCAGCAACCCCTCTCTGTCGTACAGCAGCCCCGTCTTCTCCGCCAGTTGGACCAGTTCGCGGAGCACGGACGACTTCGTATTCGCCGGCAACGACACCGCGATCCCCTCCAGCCCGATCAGGTCCGTCACGATCATGCCCTTGGCAACGGAAACGGATTCCGACGAATCGTCGTATCCGGCCTCCATCGCGCGCTCAATCTCGATCAGCCGCTCCGAGCCCAGCGACGGCATTTCCTGCTGCAGCCATTCCGTGACCCGTGCCCGGTTGAACCGCCATTCGCCCCCGACCTTCTGCCCGGGGAGCTTTCCCCGCTCCGCCAGTTTGCGCACCTCCCGCGCGTCCATGCCCACATGCCGGGCGAAATCCTCCAGACTCATGTTTCGATAAGGCACCGCTCACTCCCTGGGGATTGGGCCACGCAGATCGTCCCAGCAGCATACTTCAGACTCTGCATCGATCCGCCGGCGCGCCCTGCGTCCCGGCGACGAAACCGGTATCCTCGTTCACCCGGACATTCTAACTGTTTTCCGGACAATAGGTAAGGGGGCTGCTGCGGCGCTCGGCCCTTGCTGGCCCCGCCGGCCCATCGAGAGTACCATGCCGGCCATGTTCGCCTTCCAACAGCTCGCACGCGACCCTGACAGCGCCGCACGGCGGGGACGTCTCACCACACCCCACGGGGTGATCGAGACCCCCGCGTTCATGCCGGTCGGCACAGCCGGTTCGGTCAAGGGCGTCACGCCGGACCAGGTACGGGCCGCGGGCGTCCAGATTGTGCTGGCCAACACGTATCACCTGCATCTGCGGCCCGGCGAAGACGCCGTCGCCGCCCTGGGCGGCGTGGCGGCGTTCAGCGGCTGGGGAGGCCCCGTGCTCACC
>JAFGJQ010000085.1 GCA_016929015.1 Phycisphaerae bacterium
GGCCGTACCCGCCTACGACGTACATCGTGTCCCCGACGACGACTGCCCCGTGCCGGCTGCGCGGGGCGGGCAGCGGGAACGTATAGTTCCACGTGTTGGCCTGGGGATCGTAGACCTGGATCGCGGTGGTGCTGGTTCCACCGGTTGGAGTGCCGCCCACAACGTAGATTCGGCCTCCATGCACGACAGACGCCGCCCGGTTCACGCCCCTGGGGATCGGTGTAGCGGAGGCGATGTCCCAGGTCTGCGTGACCAGGTCGTATTTCAAGACGGCCGTTCCGTAATCGATGGCATCCTGCTGACCGCTGATGAGGTACATGGTGTCACCGATGATCTCGCCGCAGTGCTGCTTGAGACGCACCGGGCCGTTGTCACGTTGAGTCCAGGCGTCGGCGGCAATGTCGTAGGTGTAGAAGCCGTTGCCGTCGGGACCGTTGTAGACGCCGCCGTAGACGTAGGCGACGCCGTTGTGTTCGAGAGCGGTGGCATGATACGAGGCTACCAGTCCGCCGGACCGCGACGCGGAGTTGGACCAGGCGCCGGTGTCCGGATCATAGATCGCGAAGACGCCGTCCCAGATCGGATATCCCGCGAGCACGAACAGTTCGTCCGTGCCGTCGTTGTCCCGGTCGTACGCAAAGCACTGGTTGTTGCCGGTGTATGTGCCCTGCGTTTCAGTCGGTCCGGCGGTTCCGTTGCCGTTGTTGTAGGCGGTGGGGCCCGTGCCGTTCCATCGGGCGGAGGTCCAGCTCCCTGCGGCGATGTCGTAGATGCTGAAGCCCGACTGGCGGTTGTCCGGGTAGCTGGAACCGTCGGAATCCACGTAGGTCTGCGGGCCGTAGCCGCCCGCGGAGTAGATTCGGCCGTTCGCGGCCGCCACGCTCAGGTTGGCACGCGGCCAGTAGTCCGGGGAGGGCGGCGTCACCACATCGGTGTAGGGGAAGTAGCTGGGGTCGGACGCCAGAGTGAGCCAGCCCAGCGGAAAACTGTAGGGGTCCGTCGGGTTTGCGCTCGCTGCTACTTCCTCGCCGTCCTCGAATCCGTCGGAATCCGTGTCAGCGGCGTGCGGGTCCGTGTTTGCGTCGTGCTCCTGGAGATTCGTCAGGCCGTCGTTGTCAGGATCGCCATTGGCGTCGTTGACCAGCGGGTTCAGACTGTGGTTGTATTCCCAGCCGTCCTTCATCCGGTCGCCGTCGGAATCCGGGTCCAACGGCAGCGTTCCGAGGGTTATCTCCTGGCCATCGGGCAATCCGTCTGCATCGGTGTCCGGGTTGGCGGGCTGCGTTCCATGAATGCTGACCTCGTCGCCGTCCGACAGTCCATCGTCGTCGGTGTCGGAGTCCGTGGGGTCGGTGTGCAGAATGTACTCCTGCAGGTTGGTTAGCCCGTCCGGCTCCACGTCGTCGTTCGGACCGTGGGTGAGGTCCTGAAAGTAGAGCATCTCCCATTCGTCGGCCAGTCCGTCACCGTCGGAGTCGGCGCCGATCGTCAGGGGAAGGCTGTCGCCGCCGTTGGTGATGTTGCCGCCGGCCGTGTACGGCGTTTCGGTGTTGCCCAGTCCGTCGCCGTCCGTGTCCACGCCGTTGTAGTCGGACCAGAAGTTTCCGCCAAGGTACGGACCGCCGATGATGTTCGGCCCCGCCGTCTTGGCGGTGTTCCAGGTGTTCGTGCCGTTGTCCCACGCGTTGGAGCCGTTCTCGATGCGGTTGTTGTAGATGAGGTTGCCGGTGCTGTACTCCATCTGAATGCCGCGGACGGCGCTGTTCTGGACGGTGTTGCCGTGCAATTCGCTCGCGTCGCTTCGCAGAAAGCGGACGCCGTAGTTGTTGTCGATGAACCGGTTGTTCGTGACCGTATAGTCATAGCTGAGGCGGTTGGTGCCGGAGGCCTCGCAGAGCAGGCCGTACGTGTTGTTGTTCACCGTGTTGTCATCGATGGTGTACCCGTACGAGTCCTTCGCCGCGGGGAACGCCGAGACGAGGTCGGCATCGTCGTCCGTCCAGAGCCAGATGCCCTTGCCGTTGCCGCAGAGCGTGTTGCCTTCAATGATGTTGTTCCGGCCGTGCTCGACGGCCACGCCCGCCGTGGCGCAGTTGTTGGCCTGGTTGGCCCGAACGGTGGTCTGGTGGGAGTACCCCAGCCAGTATCCGTAGTTGCAGTTGTCCGAGACGTTGCCCTCAAAGACGTTGCCCTGGCTGAAAGTGGCTTCAAAGCCGTTGTTCGGGCTGCCCGAGCAGTCGTTGCCCGCGAAGTAGTTGTTGTTGCACGGTCGGCTCTGATGGCTGTGCGTGGCGCCTGCGAGGAACACGCCGTCGCCGCCGCCCACGAAGCTGTTGTTCAGGATGTCGTTGTTGTCTGAGTTGTACACGATCAGGAACGATGCGGCATCGGCCCCGCTCCAGGAACCGTACAGGCGCGTGCAGTAGTCTGCCGTGTTGTCCTGCACGGTCGAATTGTCTGTGTCGTGGAAATAGATGCCCCATCCGGTGTTGTAGGACGCGTAATTGCCTGTAACCAGCGCCGAGTCACAATTGAACAGGCTGATCCCGTTCTGCTGATCGCTGACGTCGTTACCGTGAATCGTTGGACCGGCGCAGTAGCGAAACCACATCGCGTGGGCGTAGGAGCCGTTCGGGCCGTCGAAGATGTTCAGGAAGATCGACCCTTCCGGCAACTCCGGCGTGTCCCAGACGTTGCAGTATTCCACCGTCACATCGTCACAATCGTAGAAGTGCAGGCCGTGGAAGTAGTCCCGGACGGTCAGGTTGGCGACCCCAACACCGTGCCTGCCGGAGGCATACAGCCCGTACCCGGTGTCGTTGCCGTAGATGACGGCCCCGTTGCCGTCGAGGGTTATGCCGCCGGCCCCGATCGTGATGCCGTTGGGCAAGTGATAGGTCCCGGGCACGAAGGTTGTGTCCGTTGTGATGATCATGCCATCTGTTGGCACGACGTCGGCGCGTGCCCTGGACGCGGCTGACGTGAGGCCAAGTGCCCACAGCGCGATACCGACTACCCCCAGAACGACGTTGCCTCTGACGTTCATCGTAACCCTCTTGTTTTCAATGGTTTGCCTCGCACGCCCACCGGGATGCGGCGACTCCATCCCAGGCTCCCTGGACATATGCCTGCCTGCGAGCGGTTGGCCGGCGTTATGCGAGGAATCCATCATATCGCTCGGCATGGACAGGAACAACGCAAGGCCGGTTTCTGGTTTGCTTTACAGTAGGAAAGGACAATATGCGGCAACGCCGGAATTCTTTCTTGTACGGGGGCCGCAGGGGCGGAAAGAAGGTTGGTCCTGGTGGGTCATGCCGCTATGATTGTAAGTAGATACCCCCATTCGCCGGGCTAAGGATCGCGCTGGGACCGGCGATGCGTCGTGGCGGGCGGATGGCGCCGGGATCGGCTGCCCGACCACAGGATTCCCCCGGGAAAGCCCACGCAGCGCGCCAGGCAGTCTCAAGCGTGGAGGAGAAAGGAACCAGAGGATGAAACGTGCGATTTGTCTGCCGACGGCCGTGCTGATCGGCCTCACCGGTATCGTTGCCGCTGCCCAGGCGGCTTCGCCGGTTGAGGGACGCGACGCCGCGTACAACTACGTTCTGATCACGACGAACCACATTGCGACGAACTCCACCCGACTGGATGACTATGTGGCCCACAAGACGGAGCAGGGCTGGTCGATCCTGGTCAAGACGGTGGAGTCGATCGAGGTCGAGTACACCAAGGCCCTGCGGCCGGAGCTGTTTGAGACGACGGACGAGCGGGCGGACCGGATCAAGGCGTTTCTGAAAGACAAGCACGCGGAGTATGGAATCGAATACGTCATTCTGATCGGCAACCCGGACCCGGATGATTTTCTCAGCGCGTCGGACTCCGTGGGGGACGTGCCGATGAAGTTCTGCTATCCGGACGAGCACAGCAACAAGTTCTACGGGCCGACCGACCGTTTCTACTCGGATCTCACCGGAAGCTGGGACAAGGATGGAGACGGCCTGTTCGGCGAGTACGTCGGTGACCTGGGGGCCGGCGGTGTCACCCTCTCGTCGCCCGACGTCATCGTCGGGCGCATCCCGTGGTACAGCAGCAATCTGACGGGGCTCGATTCGATCTTCGAGAAGATCATGGCGTATGAGGACCCCGCCGCGGACGAGTCGTGGAAGTGGAGTTGCTTCATGCCGAACCCGATCGACTCGAGTGACCTGTACGGCCGCGAGGGGAACCTGTCGCCGATCACTATGGCCGAGTTCATCAAGGACACGATGCTGGTGCCGGAGGGGTTCAGCTACTATCGCATCTACGAGCACATGTACGATTACCCACCCATGAGCGTGACGCCGCCGACGGAAATGGTTCCGTCACCGCTGGGCTACACGTGCTTCACGCGGTACGATTCGAGCCATTACTTCAAGGCGGGTTTCAACGTCAGCAGCGGCGCCATCGCAGACTATACCATCACGGCCCTGACGGACGGTTCGAACACGACGAACTGGACCACCGCGACCATGAGCAACGGACAGTGGCTTCAGTTCAAGACGGCCAACAGCGGCGACGAGGGCTGGAGCTTCGCTGCGTATAGGGTGGTCGTCCGCGGGGCGGATCGGACGGCGTTGCCGCAGCAATTCATGATCGAGATGGCGAGCAGTGCGAGCTTCAACGACCGTTACGAGATTGCCGTGGAATCGGACGCGACCGCCCATGCGGTGAACGTCGGCGGGTATTGGGAGCTGACGTACGAGGCGCCGGGCTCGCTGAGCACGGTGGGCGGCAAGCAGTACATTCGGCTGACGTACACGGGCGCGGCGGCCCAGCTCAACGTTTCCATCGCGGAGTTTGTGGCGTATACCCAGGAAAACAAGTCCATCAAGCCGTGGGTGATCCCCGAGTGGCAGAACGGGTACGGCGTGGTGTATTACAACACGCACGGCTCGGCGACGAGTGCGTCGGACATCATCAATTCCAGCGAGTGCGTGCAACTGGACAACAGCAAGCCGGCGTTCATCTTCCAGAAGGCGTGCAGCAATGCCTCGCCGGAGCAGAGCAACAACCTGTGCGCCACGTTCGTGCAGTATGGCGGCATTGCGGCCCTGGGCGCCACGCGCGTGTCCTATGGCTGGGGCGACTGGGGGTACAAGATCTTCCTGCCGATGCTGTTTCGCGACAACAAGCCGTTCGGGCAGATCATGGCGGACACCGTGGCGGACATGGAGGTACACAACTGGTACGGGTGGGACGCGTACTACTCCGATTCGCTGCGGTTCAATCTCTACGGCGACCCCACCGTGCGCCTGTTCACGGACCGCGACGAAGACGGCATGCCGTACTGGTGGGAGGAGCGATACGGATTCGACCCGAACATTGCGAACGGTGACGACGACCCGGATTTCGACTCGCTGACGAACTACGACGAGTACGTGCTGGGCACCGATCCCACGAATCCGGACACCGACGGGGATGGGGTGAACGATGCGGTGGATGAGTGCCAGAACACGCCGGCGGGGTGGCCGGTGGACGTCCGGGGGTGCCTCATCGGTGACTTCGGTCGGGACGGCGACGTGGATGAGGAAGACTACACGACGTTCGAGTCGTGTTTGACCGGCCCCGGGGGGCCTACGGGAATCGTATGCGGCGTGGACGCAGACTTCGATGACGACGGAGACGTTGACCTGGGGGATTTCTGCCTGTTTCAGCCGGCGTATGGCGCCGGGCTGACGAAATAGCGTGAGGCGCCGTTGACGCCGCACGCTTGTAGTGGTGGCGATCGTGTGGTGTGCGGGCAACGTCGCGGTGCGGAATAGGGCGAGTGAGGCAGGCGGCCGGTGCGTCGAACACGCGCGCTGTGCATGAAGACTGTGCATACGGGAGGTTTCGGATGATGGAGTCGGTAAGAATGCGGTGCGTCGTCGTGGTGGGCCTGGCGGCATGGTTTGGATGCCGGGCTGCGGCCGAGGAAGTTCCTTCGGAATTGCAGGCCACTCCGCCGGCGGCGATCCACTCGCAGGTTCGGCTGGACCCGTCCGTGTCCGCGACATCATCCGACGGTTCGACTGTGGTATCCCATCCGACTGCCCCGGGCGTCGGCACCGACCTGAACGTGATGTTCATCGAGCGAACGCCGAAGTACAACTACGACGCCACGAAGAACACGCCGGCCGTGGGAGACACGGTGACGTTCCACGGCCACATCCGCTGCTGGGGGCCGGCCGGAGCGGCGCCGCTGGGCAGCGTGGCGTACGAATGGCGGATCGACGGGGAGGTCGTAGACAGCGGCACCATTACGAACTTCGAGGCGCTGACCCCGCCGTACGCGTTCGACTACAGCGGCTATCCCAACCCGACGGATGACGCGACCCTCCGCAATCCGAACAACTGGCCCAAGAATCCCTGGGCCTATAACGAGAGCAGTCCGCCCACCGGCTGGCGCGTCGTGCGTCTGCCCTGGGTCTGGGAGGCCGGTCGGCACACCGTGGAGTTGATTGTCGATCCCGCCAACGCGATCAGCGAGGTGTCCGAGGCGAACAATCAGAGACTGGACTACACCGACGCCCTGATCGCCAGCTTCTGGGTGGAAGAGACCACATGGCGGTATTTCCATGAATACCAGTACATGTTGGGGGTCGGGCGCAACTCGTGGGAGGACTGGATCCAGGCCCAGATGGCCAAGCAGAACGGATTGTACGAAAACGCGATCTGGCCGAACACACCGGAAGGCTGCGTGGACCGGGTGCGGATTGACCGGATCATCGTGGTGCCGGACGACCAGTTGCCGGTCAACGGCGGTCTTCCGACGAACAATCCGGACAGTTCGGACAAGACGCCGGACCTGCAGTGGGGGTTCGAGGCCTACACGGCGGGCAGCGGGTTCTACGACAATCACACGTCGACGAGCCTCACGAACGCGTTCTACATCGAGCAGAGCCTGATCCATGAACTGGGGCACGCTCGGTACCTGATCGATTCGTACGGTTTCGACGTCCACAACACCGCGCACCACGGCGGGTATGACTCTGTGCAGATCTGGGAAGGAAGCACCTACGTCGGCGGCAGTGAGTACATGCCGTACCTGGCTTGGGAGGAAGTGCTGCATTATAACGTCAACGGCGGAATCATGAGCGGGCCGTACGAGTTCCAGTGGTCGCCGTACGAGGCGGGCGCGCTGAACCGGATCGGGGGGCAGAGGGCTCGCTGTGGCAACATGAACGCCCCGTGCAATATCGGCGAGTACCTTCAGGATTTGCCGCAGAACAATCATGTCCTGTTTGTTGACCCGTTTGGGCATCCGCGTGCAGGGGCCGATGTGCGAGTCTATCGAGCGACGAGCGGCCCCGGTTGGTACGGCAAGACGTTCGACAACACGCCGGACCTGTACTTCACAACGGATGCGAACGGGTACGCCCACATGCCGCGCAACCCGTTCAAGAACGGCACCATACTGCACACGTATGGCGAGGCCAGCAGCGTCATCATCCTCCGGATTGAGCACCTCGGATACGTCTGGTACGAGTTTGTCGAGGCAGCCGCTTTCAATATGGAGTACTGGGCCGGCCATACGCAGGATGCCTATTACACCATCGAGTTGGAACGTCGCGTCACAGACAGCGATTCGGACGGGCTTCACGACGACTGGGAGATGCACTTCTTCGGAAACCTCGGCCACCTGACTGCAACGGACGAGGAGCCGGATGACCTGACCAACGCGCAGGAACTGGCCGCGGGGACGGACCCGCTGAATCCGGATACCGATGGCGACGGTTTGACGGACGGGGACGAAGTGCTGAGTGTCGGCACGGATCCGCTGGACCCCGATACCGATGACGACGGCGTTTCGGACGGCGACGACATCTGTCCTTTCCTGCCGGACCCAGACGCCAACGCGTTCGACTCCGACTGCGACGGTGACGTGGACGTGGCGGACTACCCGGCGGTGGCGCTGTGCGTGACGGGTCCGGACGCCGGCACGGCGCCGGGCTGCGCGCGGTACGACGAGGACGAGGACGGCGACGTGGATCTCGCCGACTTCGCCGCGATGGCCGCGTACTTCACGGAGATTCCGCGCATCTACGTCGACCACGCCGCCGGCGGCGCGAACGACGGGACGAGTTGGACGGACGCGTATGTCGACCTGCAGGATGCGATGGAGGCGGCGGTGGGCGGCACCGTCATCTGGGTGGCCGCCGGTACGTACCGGCCGGATCAGGGCACGGGCGATCCGACGGCCACGTTCTCCCTGAAGGACGGCGTAACGCTGTACGGCGGCTTCGCCGGCGGCGAGTCATTGTTGGGAGAACGCGACCTAGCGGCGAACCCGACGATTCTGAGCGGCGACTACGGCACGGAAAACAGCTACCACGTCGTGTATGCAGAGGGCATCCGGCAGACGGCGGTTCTCGACGGCTTTGTCGTCACCGGCGGTCACGCGGACGGGGCGGCAGGCACCCACAACGCGGGTGCGGGCGCGCGAATCATCGACTCCGCCGTGGAACTGCGCCATTGCATCATCCGCGGAAACGCGGCGACCGGCAACGGCGGCGGCACCTCCGGCATCACGGGGTCCGTTCTGACGCTGGTCAACTGCGTGATCGCAGGCAACACGGCGGGCAACCGCGGCGGGGGAATCCATAATTACCAGTCCACGCTGACGGCCACGAACTGCACCACTGTGAACAACGCGTCCGGCGCGGAGGGCGGCGGGAGCTTCAGCAATGAGTCGAACCTGACGCTGACCAACTGCATCTTCTGGGGGAACACCGCCTTCGGGGGTGCCTCCACGAACCAGGACGCCCAGGTTTACGGCCTCACCGGTGCGCTGGACATCAACCACAGTTGTGTTCGCCTGTGGACGGGGTCGTTGGGCGGGGTGGGCAACAACGGCCTGGACCCGCGTTTCGTGGACGCGGACGGTGTGGACAACATTCCCGGCACGGCCGATGACGACC
>JAFGJQ010000086.1 GCA_016929015.1 Phycisphaerae bacterium
CGATGTCCGGCCGCGCCTCCTCGAACACGGCCGACAGACGATGGCTCAGCACGCGCAGGTAATCCACGTCCGACACGTGACGCTCCATCGCGATGTCCACGTCGTTCGTTTCTTTCGGAATCGGGTAGATGTCGGCCTGGTGGATGTCGAACGTGAACACCGTGTCGTCATCCGCAAAGCAACGGGCCGTTCCATTCCCCTGGTGTGCGTCGAGGTCGACGATCAACGCGCGGCGGACGGCCCCCTCGGCCTGCAACGTCCGGATCGCCACCGGCATGTCCGCATACACGCAGAAACCTTCACCGGAATCCGGCCCGGCGTGGTGAAATCCGCCCCCCAGATTCACGGCCATCCCGTATCGCAGGGCGAGCCGTGCGGCCAGCAGCGTTCCGCCGGTGGCGTGGCGAAAGGGGCGTAGAACCGCTGCGTCTGTCAGGCCGGCCGGGGCGAGCGCCACGGGGCCGAACTCGAGTGCCCGCGCCAAGACGGCCGGATCCTGCAGTGAGTCCAGGTATCGTGGCGTGTGGATGCGCAGCAGGTCATCGCGCGAAATCGCCTCCGGTACGAAGACCTCGTCCGGTGTCACGAAACCGTCCTTGAGCATTTCCAGGTAGATGCGGCCGTGCTTGTTGATGTCAAAAGGGTGCAGCTTCTCGAATCCAGCCAGGTGGATCTGATAGCGCTGGGAGTAGACCAGGCAGACACGTCGGTTCAGCGGCACGCCGCTCTGCGGATTGCGGACCTGTTTGAAGGACCTGGGCGGTATGCAGCCCGCCGCGATGAATATGCCGAGAAGTGAAGCTACGCCCATGCGTATTGCATGTTGCGTCATACTCGCTCGGCTGTCAGGAATGCTCATGGAGGCGGATCATATCCCAGACGCGGCTTCGTAGCCATTCAGGGCCGCGGACCTACGGCGTCGTCAGTGCGATGAGGATGGTTCCTCCGGCGGCGCGGATGGCGGGCCATGTGAGCAACGCCACGAGCAACACGAATGCAGCAAGAGTGAGTTTCATGGAGAAGGGAAGCGCCGCAGGCAGGGCCTTGCGCACGGCCCGCCAGCCCGCAGGGACGAGCAGGGCCGGCGGCGCAAACCACACGACGGCGTGTGTGGCGCACACCGTCGGGAAGCACAGGATCGCGAGAATGTTGACGACCATCCAAACGCGCATGGCGTGGTCCAGCGGAAATGGGTCGGCGGTTTGCACGCTGTCTCCGTTCATCCGCCCGCCGACCCACAGGCCCAGCAGGCCCAGCCCCAGCAGCGGAGCAGCCAGGTCGGCGATCTCTGCACCGAACCGCCATACCGCCGCCGGGCCGACACGCGACAGCGGTTCGGGGACGGCGACCGCAACCCAGGGAGGCCGGCCGTCCATCCAGCCGGCCAGGCCAACCAAGGCGAAGCCCAGCACCACGCCCGCTCCCAGGCGAACCGTCCGCCGGGCGGTTGAGCAAGAGGCATCCATTCGGCGAGCCGCGCTCAGGCCGCCCGCGGCGGCCCCGACCAGCAGCGGCGAAAGCGCCATTGCGGCCCCGAGGATCACACCGGCCGGAGTCAGGGCTCGCGGACGAGAGATCAGCAGACCCATGCCCAGTGCGGCAAGCGAAACGGCGAAGAGGTCGGCCGCATGGATCAGGTGCTCCGCGGCCAGGCCCGCGCAAACCACACCCATCACCACGATACTGCCGGCCGGTCCCGGGTCCGGCTGTTTCCGGAAGATCCAAGCGTGGACCAGCAGCATCAGGGCGCCCGCCACGATGAGGTCCGGACCGGCCGACGGATAAAGCAACTGGGATGCGAGCGCAGGGTCGGACGTGCGCGCGACGGCGACAAGGCTGCCCATCGTCCACGTCAGGGCCAGCAAGAGCGCGATCCCAAACGCCGGTCGGCATTGCGGCTTCGGAACGACGGACGCGGATGCGGAGGCCGGATCGTTCATGCGGAAGCTCACCTCACGCGTATGTCACTGCTTTGCCGCGCCTTCTCAAAGGCGGCGCTATCCGCAACTGCGTCGTACGATCGGACAAGACTGATGCTCACTGGTACGAAACGGTCGATGGTGGGTCGAAAGGCCATGGCGGATCCGAGTACCGCGGTCGCGAACACGACCTTCGCGACGTGACCGGGTACCGTGGCACGCTCGTGCAGCAATGCCGCCCAGAACAGGCCGGAGAGCAGAATCACGGGCAGGCACGAGATCGCGTAGTAGTGGAATGAGCGGCGGGGTAACAGAACCAGCATCAGGCATTCGGCGGCCAGCCAGAAAAGCAGGAACGTGAGGTTGCGGCCGGCCGGCGAGCGAGTGCTCGTCCTCGGGGCGAGCCGGGAGTGTGCCCAGAGCACCACGCCGAGCGCACACCAGCCCAGGGGTACCCAGAGCGGCACGACATCCCGCCACCGGCCCGGCCAGCCGGTCTCGCGTCGCAGCAGGCCGGAGGCTCGGGTGGTCATGGAATGCCAGGCCTCGGGCAGCACGCCCTGGGCGGCCAGCACCGCCGCCACTGCGGCCGCCACAATGCCGAACCCCAGGAGCAGTCCGGCGGCACGGGTTGCCCAGCGACCGGGCGACCGATCCACGATCAGATCCCACACGGTGGCATGGACGGCGACTGCCACAAGCAGCGGCAACGCCGTCTGTTTCAGGGCCAGACAGGCGCCCAGCAACGCGCCCACCCAGGCAAAACAGCGCCAACGACGCAGGCGGGCGGCACGCCAGTACAGGGCCACGGCCCCGGCGATCGGCAACAGGAGGTAGCTCTCGGCCAGGCTGAATCCCTCCGTCGTGTAATCCGTGAGCAGGAACACGTTGACGGCCAGAACAGCCACGACCGTGAGGGTCAGCGCGATCTCACGAGCGTACAACTCTCGAGCCGCCCGGTAGAACGCCCAATACCCCGCCAACATCCAGGCGGATTCCCACGGGATCAGTGGCCAGCGGGCGGCCGGCGCCACGAGATACACGGGGGCCAGCAGCCACAGCAAGCCCGGCGGCTTGTCCACCTGCAAATCGCGATAGAGCACGTCGCCCTGGGCAATTCGCCAGGCGAAGCCGCTGTAGGCGTAGCTGTCGGCGCGGATGGGCGAACAAAACGCGCCGACGCGGCCGGTCACGTGGACGACCAGAATGACAACGAGGGCCAGGCACAGCCACCGGGTTTGATCGATTCGGAGCGGGTTGTCGCGTTCACTCTGCACGTTGATTCGAACCCGCTTCGAGATGGCGCGAGGCGGGTCGCGCGACAGTCTACCGGACCCTTGCCCGTGCCGACAGCCGCCGCGAAACGCCCGGTTCGCACTGGCCGACCGGCTTGGGCCGTTCCCGGGAAATGTGGCGCAACCTCTTCAAAA
Organism: Phycisphaerae bacterium; assembly: GCA_016929015.1. Taxonomy (GTDB): domain Bacteria; phylum Planctomycetota; class Phycisphaerae; order UBA1845; family UBA1845; genus JAFGJQ01. The sequence continues at coordinate 3,350 of JAFGJQ010000086.1, forward strand.
GTCGAAGGTTACTTATGCCGACGCTCGATGTGACATGGAAGCCCGGATCGAATCCCCGTGACACAATCGCAAGAATCCATGTTAAGGTTTTTGCCGTAGGTGGCCGTTATTAATGGAAAGCCCTGGGAGTGTCGGGGATTCTGATCGCAGACCCACCAGCGGCGACCCGGAGCCACGGCAGGATGCTCGCCTCGGCTCGGCCACGCGTCTATCCGTGTCCTCCGAACATCCAATCTGAACGCCCTGTTTTCACACGGAGGGGCCGGTCATGACGACCGTTGCGAATGCTGAGGGTGCAATGCCCGCAACCGCCTTTGCTTATCGAATGCAGACCGCCGTGCATCTGATTGCCGAACCTTCACCGACGCGCGAACGACTTCGCGCCGTGCTCGCTGCCGACGGCTTCGGTCCGCTCATGTACGGCAATGTCGAGGAGTTTCTCTCCCGGCATGAACCGGAGTCCGGCGGCTGCGTCGTACTGGACCTGGCCCGGATCACGGATACCGAGCTGGGCTGGCTCACTCGACTCACCTCGGACCTTGCGCGAGGGCTGCTGGTGGTGGTCACGGCCCACACCGACGTCTGCGGGGCTGTGCGCGCCATGCAGGCCGGGGCCGCAGACGTGGTGCCCAAGCCGTATACCGATGAGATCCTGCAGAACGCGGTTCGCCAGTGCGCGGCACGGGCTCGGGCGTCCCGCCATCGCTGGGGACAGGCCCAGGTGGCCGCTCACTCGGTGCATACGCTGACGGCCCGCGAGCGGGAAATCCTCGCGCTGCTGGCGGCCGGACATGGCACGCGGCAGGTGGCCATGCGACTGTGCCGCAGCGCCAAGACGATTCAGAAACACACGGCCAACCTGATGAAGAAGCTGGACGTCCACAACCGGGTGGACCTGGTCCGGCGGGCCATCATGGCCGGACTTGTGGACCTTTGATCCCCGGCCCGTCTCCCTTGATTCGACCATTTCGGCGTTCCTGAAGCGGCCCTTCCGCCTACGGCACAAGCAGTGCGGCCACAATCAACAGCAGACCGAGCGCGGCCGTCGCCACGCCGCGCCCGTAGTGGGGCTCTGTGGGCACGAACTCTCGTGCCCAGGCGGGCAGGCGCTTCACGCGAAAGACCTGCAGGCCCAGGCCGATCGTGGGCAGCCCGAGAAAAACGGATACGATCCGTGCCACGACCGTCATGCCGCCCGGGCTGGTCAGCCGTGCGGCGATGAAGAACAACGCGGCGGCACCGCCCAGAAAGAACCCGACTTTCAGAATGTCGTTGACGTCCCGCAGGGCCTGGAGCTGGTAGACCATGTTCCGGGCGTTGCGGGCCACGTCCTGCCGGCTGTAGACGTATCCGCACTCCGGGCAGCGGTTGTCCGGCAGGCCGGTGAGGTTGTAGCCGCACTCCGGACAAATGGGCGGAATCCGCTCGCGCCATTCGTGCCCGAGGAGGCGTTCCAGGGTGGCCTCATCCAGCGGCATGGGTGTTTTCCTTCGGCTTAGGTGCCGGCTCGGCGATTGGCATGGCGGCCTTGAGCCGCTGGGCGGCTTCGCGCGGGTCCGGCTGCGAAATCACCGCGCTGCACACGCAGACGCAGCGCGCGCCTGCCTGAACAACCTGCGGCACGTTCTCCGGGGTGATTCCGCCGATCGCTACCAGCGGCAACGACGTGATCGCCCGCGCCGCCTCCACCAGGGCCGGGCCGGGCACGTGCGACTGCGGCTTCGTGCCGCTGGCAAACATCGGCCCGACCGCGATGTAATCCGGCGCCTGCGCCACGGCCGTCCGCACCTGCTCCGGCGTGTGCGTGCTGGTGCCGATCAGCGGCCCGGGGCCGAGAACACGCCGCGCCTCGGCCACGGGTAGGTCCTCTTGCCCGACGTGCAGGCCGTCCGCCTGTGCGGCGAGGGCCAGGTCGGCCCGGTCGTTCACGATGAACAGCGCGCCGCGCTCTCGGCAGAGTCCGGCCAGGAGCCGAGCTCGCTTCAGAAGTTCGCCGTCGGGCAGTGTCTTCTCGCGAAGCTGCACGCAATCGGCCCCGCCGTCGAGGGCGGCCCGGGCGGTATCGAGCCAATCGCCCGAGCAGAGCGACTCGGTCAGCAGCACGTAGAGCCGGACGTGGCCGAACCGGCGGGCGGCCTCCAGGCCGATCCGCATTCGCCGCTCCAGTTCGTAGCCCCGGTATCGAAGCTGTTCGAACGCCCGGCCGATCCCCGCGTCGACCGTCTTGCCGTACTCCTCGAGCACGCGGAGCGCCTCGCTGAGCCGGGCCGCCGCGGCGATGACCACGTCGGCCGTGCTCTCGCGGCGGTATTCACGCTCGGTCTGGATGTTGCGGCCCACATCCTCCAGGATGTCGCGATTACGCACCACATTCGCGAGCCCGGCCTGTTCCAGGACCGCAACCAGTCCGTGCCGGATGTCCTTGGCCTGCCGGCTGAAACCCGCGTCATCAAGCGCGAAACGTGCGTAATCCTCCAGCACGCGGGCGGCCTCGCGGGCGCGGTTTGCATTGGCGTCCAGAATTCGGGCCACGGATCCGTCGATGGTTCGGCCTCCCTTGGATGCGTGTTCCCCGGCCACCGGCCGGGCGCGCCGGCTTGACACCGGCGGGCGCTTCCGGTCACTTGGACGCGGCCGGGGCCAACGGCACCCCCGGAATTCATAACTCGCGGGAGACTGTCATGCAAACACCGAAGATGGACTACCGCCCTCTGGGCCGATGCGGCACGAGAGTCAGCCTGCTGAGCCTCGGCGGCTGGACCACGTTCGGCGAGAGCCTCACCGACGAACGGACGGCCCGCCGCATCCTCTGCGCGGCGTATGACGCCGGGGTGAATTTCTTCGACATCGCCGACGCCTACGGCCGGGGCAACGCCGAGCGGCTGATGGGCCTCATTCTGTCCGACCTGCCGCGGCACCGGCTGGTCATCTCCAGCAAGGTGTTCTTCCCCATGAGCGACGACGTGAACGACCGCGGGCTGTCTCGCAAGCACGTTGTCGAGTCGGTCGAGCGGAGCCTGGAACGCATCGGCACGGACTACCTGGACCTCTATTTCTGTCACCGGTTCGACGAGCACACGCCCATCGAAGAGACGGCTCGGGCCATGGACGACCTGGTCCACCAGGGCAAGGTCCTCTACTGGGGCACCAGCGAGTGGACGGGCAAACAGATCAAGGAGGTCTGCGAGTTCTGCGACAAGCACAACCTGTATCGCCCGCAGGTGGAACAGCCCCAGTACAGCCTGGTCGCCCGGACGAAGTTTGAGGACGACACCGTGCCGGCCCTGGAGAAACACGGCATGGGTTCGGTGATCTGGAGCCCGCTGGCCTCCGGCCTGCTGACCGGCAAGTATGACGATGGAATTCCGGCGGATTCTCGCCTCGGCCGGCTGAAATGGGTGCGGGAGTGGGTGTACAGCGACGAAAAGCGAGACCGGGTGAAGCGGTTCCGGCAGGTTGCGGAAGACGCCGGCTGCACGCGGGCGCAACTGGCCATCGCCTGGGCGGCGGCGAACCCCGCCGTTTCCAGCGTGATCCTCGGCGCCACCAGCCTGAACCAGTTGCACGAGAACCTCGCCGCCTTACGCGTGCCGATCGACGGCGCCGTCCGCAAGAAACTCGACGCCGTCTTCCCGCCGGACAAACCGGAAAAGCCCCACAAGGACCGCGACAAAAAGAAGCTCCGCAAGCGCAAGCACGACGACGATTGACCGCGAGCGAGGCTCGCTCTGTCTGTGGTGTGCTGATGCCTACCGGGCTCCCTGTTGCGCGGAGCGAGAGTAGCAGGCCTTGCGTGAGTGCCGCGGCGGCGATCGATGCGCCTATTGGGCCAGTCTGCTCGGATCCTCTTGGCGAGCGGTAAACGATGCCGCTTGCCGCACGGGCGCTGCTGTGGGGATCGGCGCAGCTTCGATCTGTTCCTCCAATTCGATATTCCCGTCGCAATCCGGATCGTGCTGGCCGTACTCGTATGCGCCTATGTCTATGCGTCCGCATCGCACCCGCAAATCGCCGGCGGCATCGATCTCGCCCGGCGCAGGGGTGAACGTCGGGTCGCCCGCGTTGATGGCGGCTGAGCCGAAGCGCAATCGTGCATCGCCGGACGTCTGAGTCGTCGGCTGCGCGATGAACAGCGGATCGGCACCGATGTTGCCGACTCCTGCCCCCGGCAGTGTTTCGGACCAGTTCTGCACGCAGTTGTAGTCCAGAGACGGAGTGCCGTTGATCACGTGAAGCTGGCTGGACTCTCCATAATCCTGCCCAATGTCGTTGCCCCACGAGATGCAGTTGGTGATCAGGCCCTCGACCCCGTTAAGAAAGATCCCGGCTCCTGCTGCACCGGCGCGATTGCCCGCCACCGTGCAGTTCGTCAGGGTCAGCCCGCATTGATAGGCCTGGATGGCGCCTCCATTGTTGCCGGCGGCGTTGCTGATGAACACACAGCTCTTGAATGTCGGGGCGCTGTTACCGATGATGGACACTCCCCCGCCGTTTACGAGGGCGCGGTTATTGCGAATGACGCAGTGCCGGATCGTGGGGCTGCCGTCGGTGATCAGGATGCCCCCTCCCCGGTGCGCGTTCTCTTCCGTGGGACCGTCCGCATAGCCGCGTTCAATGACAAACCCGTCCAGGACGGCCGTCGGCCCGACACCGGAGCCGTCCACGACGTGGTAGGCAAAGACCTGCTGTCCGAGGTCCGCGCTGAGGATCGTCGGGTTGGACTGCAGCCGGCGCTGGGTCAGCCGGGTTTCCCGGCCGGCGAACCCGCCGTAGAGAGCCAGGCCGTCGCGGAGGACAAAGCTGCGAGTGCGGTCACCGGTTCCGGAATCCGGCTGGTACGTTCCCCGGGCCACCCAGATCTGTGAGACCAGTGTCGGGCTCGTGTCGGCCAGGCTCAGCGCTTCCTGCAGGTCGGTGACGGCGTTCGCCCAGCTCCTTCCGGTGCCGGCCCCGCCGGCCGCCGCGTTGACATAGAGAACCTCACACTCGTCCGGCATGCCGTTGCCGTTGCAGTCTGCACTGGTGCCGTTCGCCAGGTCCAGGCTGTCGACGACTCCGTTCCCATTGCAGTCTTCCTGGTATTCGAAGGCGCCCATGTCGACGACGACCTCGCCACTGCCCCCGTCGTAAATACGCGGGTGCCCGTCGAGGTCGGTTTGTACGGTGACGGCTTCGTTGGAACCCGTGTCGATACACGGGGACGTTGGCAAGAGACGTGGGTTGTCATCGGTCGTGCCGGCCACGTTGTCGGGGCCTGCTGCATCTACCATGCGTGGGTCCGCGCCGGTGTTGCCGACACCGTCCAGGTCACCGGTCAGCCCGTCAACGCAGGAGTGGTTGAGCGCCAAACCGCTCGCGATCGCATGGATCTGAGCCGATTCACCCGTGAGCCCGTCGAATTCGGTATTTCCCCAGAAGATGCAGTTGGTCAGCGTCAGGTTCGACTCATTGCAGAAACTTCCGCCGCCCTCCGCGCCGGACGCGTTGTTCACGATGGTGCAGTTCGTGGCCGTAAGTGTGGACCGGTAGTTTTGGATTCCTCCGCCGCGGATGCCCGCCGTGTTGCCCGAGATCACGCAGTTGACCAGCGTCAGAATCGAACCCGCGCTGTTGACGATGCCGCCACCGTTGCCGTCTGCCGTGTTCCCGCGAATCACGCAATTGCGCAGTTCGATTGTGGAATCCACGATTCGTGCGCCCGCGCCAACACTGTGTGTGCCCGCCGGTCTGTCTGCGCGACCTCCGGTGATGACAAAGCCGTCAAGAACGGCCGTCTGATGCACGTCCTGTGCATGCACGACGTGGTAGCTGTTCTCCGTGCCGTAGTCACCGCTTAGGATCGTCGGGTTCGCCGCGAGATCCCGTTCCTCCAGCGATAATTCGCCGCCGGCGAAGCCCCCGTACACCGTCACGCCATCCTTCAGTGCGAACGTGGCCATCGGGTCACTGCTTTCTCGATCCGGCCGGTACGTGCCCGCCGCCACCCAGATCTCCGATCCCGGCGTGGCCGCAGCGAGGGCATCCTGGAGGTCGGTGTAGGCATCGTCCCAGGTCCAACCCGTGCCGGCCGCCGGCGCATCGTACCTCACGTACAGACGCGGCCGGAACAGGAACTCGTATGCGCCCCGGTCCACGATGGGGGGATCACCCACGCCGGTGTCCTGGGTGCTTGGATCATCCAGGAAACGGGGGCCGCCCGCGGCGTCTTCCAGCGGCAGCGGCTGATGCCCGTCGGCTGCCGCGTTTGTATCGGCGGTGTTGTCGCCGGAGTCGATGCTCCCTGAGCCGAGCGAGAGTCTCAGATCGTCGTCGACTGTGCCGGGGATGTTGTCCAGACCGTCCGCATCCACGAAACGCGGATCCAGGCCGTTGTTGCCGACTCCGCCCAGCGATCCCGTCCACGAGTAGACGCAACTGTGGTTGATCTCCAGCTCGCCGGTGCGCCGGTAGATCTGGGCGTCCTGGTCCGTAGAAGCGCCCCCGGAGGCAGTATTTCCCCAGAAGATGCAGTTGGTCAGTTTCAGGTTTGACTCATTGCAGAAACCTCCTCCGCCCTCCGTGCCGGATGCGTTGTTCACGATGGTGCAGTTCGTGGCCGTGAGTGTGGACTGGTAGTTCTGTATCCCTCCGCCGCGGATCCCCGCCGTGTTGCCCGAGATCACGCAGTTGACCAACGTCAGAATCGAACCCGTTCCGTTGACGATGCCGCCGCCGTGGCCGTTTGCCGTGTTCCCGCGAATCACGCAATTGCGCAGTTCGATTGTGGAATCGACGATTCGTGCGCCCGCGCCCACGTCGTGTGTGCCCCCCGGTCCGTCTGCGCGACCTCCGGTGATGACAAAGCCGTCGAGAACGGCCGTCTGCCGGACGCCCTGAGCATGTACGACGTGGTAGCTGTTCTCTGTGCCGTAGTCACCACTCAGGATCGTCGGGTTGGCTGCGAGATCCCGTTCCTCCAGCGACGCTTCGCCGCCGGCGAAGCCCCCGTACACCGTCACGCCATCCTTCAGTACAAACGTAGCCATCGGGTCATTGGTTTTTCGATCCGGCCGGTACGTGCCCGCCGCTACCCAGATCTCCGATCCCGGTGTGGCCGCAGCCAGGGCATCCTGAAGGTCGGTGTAGGCATCGTCCCAGGTCCAACCCGTGCCGGTTCCGTTGGCCGAGGCGTTGACGTAATGCACTGGTTCGCACACGTCCAGGTGTCCGTTCCCATTCAGGTCCAGCCCCGGATCCAGGTTGATCTCGCAGACGTCGGCGAGCCCGTTGCCGTCGCAATCCAGCTCACACTCGTCCGGTATGCCGTTGTCTGTGCAGTCTTCGCTGGTACCGTCGGCCAAGTCCACGCTGTCGACGACGCCGTTTCCGTTGCAGTCGTCCTGGTATTCGAAGGCGCCCATGTCGACGAAAGCCGGCTCCCCGTACCCGACGTTGGGAGCGATTGGGTCATCGACAACCCGCGAAAGCCCGGCAGCGTCGACGGGCAACCACTCAACCCAGGACTGATCGGCGTCGGCGTCCAGCCAGTCTATGGGCAACGACGCGCTGCTGGCCGAGTCGATGCACGGTGATCCCGCGCGAAGCGTGTAGTCGCCGTCGTGCCAGGTGAACAACTGTTGATCTGGCCCTGCGGGGTCTTTGAGCAGCGGATCGTCCTCCACCACGTAGCCCCAACCGATTCCGCCGGCGCCGCTTTCCCTCCAGATGTCCACCCGACCGCCTCGCACGGCGCTGCGCCGCGCGTCCAGCGAGCCGCCTGACATCAGGGCAATTTGCGGTCCCTGTGTGGCCGTGTTCTCTGTCACGATCGAGTTTCGGAGATTCAACAAAGCGTCATACCTGACGAGCAAGCCGCCTCCCGGTGCGGTTGCCGTGTTGCCCACCACCGTGCTGTTTTGAAGTCGGAGCGCTCCATCGTTGACACCCACGCCTCCGCCGTATCCGTTTGTGGCCGTGTTGGACGCGATCACGGTGTTCTGGATCAGTACCTCTTCATCCAGGAACGTGCCATAGATAGAAATGCCACCGGCTGCGCTGGCGAGATTTCCTGCGATCAGGCAATGCGAAATACGAGCGGTTCTCGCATCCCATAGGTCCACACCGCCTCCTGCACCGTCCGTGGAGTTCCCGGTGACCTGGCATCGATGAATGGACGTATGTGCGAACTCCGTCGCGATTCCGCCCCCACCCCGATTCGTGTGGGATCCGGATTGGTTGTCACACACCTGACAATCACGCATCGTCAACACGGATTGCCGTGCATACGCTCCGCCGCCAATACCTGACGCCACGTTGTTCTGCAACAGGCAGCCTTCGAGGTCTACGCGACTATGATCTGAGATTGTCAGCCCGCCCCCCCATGAGCCCTGGTTGTCGAGCAACCGGCAGTTTCGGAGGACGACGCCCTCGCTGTCCGTGATCTTCACACCGCTTTGGCTTGCGTGCTGGATCGTAAGGCCCTGGATCAATGTGGGCATCGGCCCGCATCCTTCTATGGTGATTCCCGGCCCGCTGTACCCACAATCGATGATGCAGTTCGCGGGACCGTTCTCGCTGCCAAGCATGATGCGTTTGTTCTGGAGCTCCAGATTGCTGAAACCGGCTCCGCTGTACACCCCGTCGGCGATCATTATGACGTCGTCCCGCTCGGCTGTGTTGATGGCCGCCTGGATCGTGCTGTAGTGCGCTGGGAATCTGCGGACGCGCCGGACGTGAAGCGTTATGGGAATTCGCCGTTCGGCGCTCGCGATGCCGTCCGATGAGAGGGTGACAAAGGCGATGTATCGACCCCAGGTGAGCCCGGCCGTGTCGAAGGTGATTTCCACGGTCTGCGTTTGTCCCGCCGATTCACCCTCCACCGTCGAAAGGGAGAGCCATGGCGCGTCTTCTGACGCTTGCCAGTGTAGAACGCCGTCACCGCAATTGCGGATGGACAGTTGAACCGGCTCAGTCTCGGGACCGCCCCTCGGCACGTCTATGTCAATCCAACTCGGCGAGACGGCCAGACGAGGAACGCCCGGCACGTATTCATACGGGCCGACGTCCGGCCGGGCGTCGCCGCTGCCGTCGCCGTCGACGGCGCGGAGTACTCCGTCAAAATCGTACAGTGGCAGCGGCCTCGATGGCGAGTTCGTTCCGCCGTCCACGCCCGGGGAGCCGGGCAGCAGGTGCCAGTCCTGCCCCAGTGGGAAAGCGGGCATCGCATCGATGTTGCCGGTTCCCGCGTATCCCCCTTGCACCGATGAGTAGTCCATCTCGACGTAATCACCGGCTTGCAGCGGATCGTTTCCCCAGACAATGCTATTCGACACGAAATAGACCCCGGAGAGACCGGCGAGGAGGGGGGTAGCCATGTCCGAGAGATTCACGTTGGAATTCTCGGCAATCAGACAATTGGTCACGAACGGCCATTGGTGCGCAGAATCGTAGGAATGCACGGCCGCGGTGGACTCGCTCAGGTTCCGGACGATCACACACGTGATTAGGTCAGACGCGGCCCTCTCGCAGTAGAATCCACCGCCAAGAGTGGCCACGTTCTGTCGCAGTTCGCATCGCTCGATTCGCGATCCGCGGACGAGATCGGAAGAAGTCACATCACAGACCCCTCCGCCGAAAAACGCCGTGTTTCCGGCAACAAGACAATCCCGAATGCTTGACTGGCTGACCCATGACGTGATTCCTCCCCCGGCGCTCAGCCCGCTGACACCCGAATCAGTGGCATGTGCTTGATTCTCGAGCACAAGACATCGCTCCACCTGGGGCGCTCCACCCCAGAGTGCAAGTCCGCCTCCTCCGGAATGGTCTCCTTCGGCTAAACAGCCGGCCAGGAAGCAATCGCACAGTCGTCCCCGGCTTCCGTTCAGATAGATGCCGCCGCCATACGCTGTTGAACCCTCGACCGCTTCACATTCATAAACGACGCAGTCGCGGATCGTGGCATCGGTGTGATCACAGTAAAGGCCGCCCCCGCGCGCGGCGGCCCAACTGGATGGCATTGCCTTCCCACGCCGAATGGTCAGCCCACGGATTTCCGTGGCAGACGTTTGCCGCCGGTCCACGCGAATCCCTCGCTCCGCCTTCTCACAATCGACGATGCAATTGACGGGACCATTCTCGCTCCGGAGCACCATGTCGTGGGCGGGCAGCCGCAGCCCGCGGTTCCCGGCACCCGTGTAGATTCCGTCCCGCACCACAACCACATCGATCTCACCTGCGTGCGTTGCATCGATCGCGGCCTGAATGGTGCGCTTGGGGCCGTGCGCGCCATCCGAAACCGGGGCCAGGCCGTCCCACGCGTCGTCGCCCGCCGGGTCGACGTAATACACGCCGCGCGCCACCACGGGGTTCGTGTTTAGGGCGTACTCCTCCAGCGCCGTCAGTTCGTCCGTGTCGGTGTCTGACGCCGGATCGGCACCGGTCGGGGCGCCGAAGTGGATTTGCTCCCACCGGTCCGGCAACCCGTTCGTGTCCGAGTCGACGAATTCGTCCGCACCGATGTCCGGCAGGCCGTCGGGGCCCGGCGCCTCCGAATCCATGTCTGTCCAACCCGCGCCGCTGCCGCCGGCGTCGATGCACGGTGAGCCGGCCGTCAGCCGGAACCCTCGCCGAACCAGGAGGGGGTCGGCATCGAAGTTGCCGGCCCCGCCGAGCGATCCTGTCCAGGCGTGAACACAACAGTGATCAACCGTGAGTGTGCTGGCTTCATCCGCGAAAACCTGCCCTGCTTCCGTGGGCAGAAGGTATTCATCTTCCGTTCGATTATCCCGGAAAACGCAGTTCGTCACGGCCGCGGTCGCTCCGCGCAACGCCAGCCCACCGCCGGCCGTCTCCGTGAGGTTGTCTACAACCGTGCAGTGATCCATCACCAACTCGGATGGGCCGTCCACGAAGACGGCCGCTCCGGACTCGGCCTGACATCGCTCGAAGAAGCAGTTCACGAGCGAAACGACGCCGCCAGCGCCGTGATACAAGGCAGCTCCGTACCAGTATGCATAGCAGTGACGAAACGTGCATCGTTGGATTTGGAGGCTGCTGCCAAGACTGAAGATCCCACCGCCGGAACGCGAAAGCTCATTGGTGCCGGTGTGCCACCCCCGTCCCCCTTCAATCACCAACCCGTCCAGGAGGGTGGATGAGCTGAGTGCCTCCGCTGTCAAAACGTGCTGGCTGTTATCCGAGCCGACGTCCGGCCAGACATCATTCTCCCTCAGGTCGCCACTCAACACGGTGAAATAGCGGGCCACATCCTGGGAATCCGGGTCCGCGCTTCCGATTCCCGCATACCCGCCGCGCAAGGCCACGCCCTCCACCAGGATGAACGACGCAGAACGGTCCAACGGTGTGACCAGGCCGGCCTCGTCGCGGTCCGGAGTGTACCGACCCGCGGCCACGCGGATTTCATCGCCGGTTGCGCAGACGTGCAGCGCGTCCTGCAAGTACCGGAAGGCGGTAGGCCAGCTCTGGCCGTTGCCGCCCGCCGGGGCGTCGTCGTCCACGTACCACGTGGTCGCCTTGGTCGTTGCAGCCAGAACCGTCCCGAGCAGAAGAACAACGACCAGACCGGAAGCTCCCAACCCGTGGCGTGTCATGATGCACTCCTCCTGAAATGAGACTTTGGAGCGTGTGTCACCCGTGGTACATGCTAACCAATGCCCATTGACAACGCAATACAAAATCAGACAAATTATCGGTCTGGGTTTGCCGTTTGTGTGGTCGCGAGCCTCGGCCGCCTCTGTGCATCACCGCAGCAGCGCGGGAAGGGGTTCGTGGTCTCGCTGCGCACCGATGATCGTGGAGTGCCGGGGCGCACCCCGTTTGGCACTACTGAAACCCCATTTGGTCTGCTGCTAGCCCGGCTCAGAACAGCAGTTCGCCGTCGGAGGCCGGGGGGTGGGGGTCGGTGGTTGGGGGGGGCAGGTGGAGGTGTTCGTAGGCGGGTCGGGTGGCCTGGCGGCCCTGGCGTGTGCGGACGACAAAGCCGATCTGCAGCAGGTACGGCTCCACCACGTCTTCCAGCGTGTCGCGGTCCTCGCCCATGGTGGCGGCCAGGGCCTCGATGCCGGCCGGTCCGCCGCCGTACACGTTGATCAGCGCCCGCAGGTAGCCGCGGTCCAACTCGTCCAGCCCCAGCGCATCCACCTGCTGGATTTCCAGGGCCCGGGATACGACCTCAGGCGTCAGAACGCCGTCGCACTTGACCTGGGCGTAGTCGCGCACGCGACGCAGCAGCCGATTCGCCACGCGCGGCGTGCCGCGGCTGCGGTGGGCGATCAGGTCCAGTGCCCCGTCGCGGTGCTTCAGCTCCAGCCGCGTCGACGACCGCCGAAGAATCTCTGACAGCTCCGCCTGCCCGTAGAAGTCCATGTGGAAGTGGTGCCCGAACCGGTCGCGCATGGCCGACGAGAGCATTCCCGCGCGCGTGGTTGCCCCGATCAGGGTGAACCGCCGCAGGGCGAAGTTCACCGTTCGCCCGCCGATGCCGCCCTCGATGGTGAAATCCACGCGAAAATCTTCCATGGCGGGGTAGAGGAACTCTTCCACGACCCGCGGCAGCCGGTGAATCTCATCGATAAAGAGAATGTCGCCCGTTTCCAGGTTGGTCAGCAGGGCCATGAGGTCCGCCTGCTTGCCCAGTGCGGGTCCCGACGTGATCCGCGGCGGCCGCCCCCTCATCTCGTTTGCGATGACGAACGCCAGCGTGGTTTTGCCCAGCCCGGGCGGCCCGTCCAGCAGGATATGCTCAAGCGGCTCGTTTCGCTGACCGGCCGCGCGCATGGCGATTTCCAGCTTGTCGATCACGGCGCGCTGGCCGACCATCTCCGCCAGCCGCTGGGGGCGCAGGGAGAATGCCGTCGCATCGTCATCGGTGCGCTTCTGTTCCGCCGAAATCACCCGCTCCCGCGCCACTCGCGCCACCTCCTACCTTCGTGCCTCCGTGTTCCGATACCGCAAACGCGCCGATTCTTCACCCCTTGCGCCGATTATCGCAGTGGCACCGCCCGCAGGTCATTCTCCTTTTCCTCGGAGCGTCCACGGCGGCCGGCTCCGGCCGGGAAGCCGGCTGGAAGCCGGCTCTGGCACAAGAGGGAAAGGGAAGGGAATAGACGCATGGCCCGCTCCCCCACCTGAAGGTGGGGGCACTGGCCGGTCGGCTGAAGCCGACCAGAGTCTGGGGTTGCCGGCAGAGTGCCCAACTCCAGGGTCGGCTGAAACCGACCACCATCCGCACAGACGGCGGGGCGAAACCGATTGTCTGTCACGCCGGACAACACGCCGATCATGCTGCAAACACCCAGATACTATGCGCCCCACGCGGGTTTCATTGCCCCCACGGGCGCATTGCGGCCAATGGTTTGAGTGTGGCGACGCACGGTCCGACACTCGCGCCAGCTCGGGTTTAGTGCCTTTTTCTACAGCCTACAGTCCACAGCCTCTTCTACCCTTCCATTCCCGTCTTCACCCGGTACGCCAGCCGGACCCACTCGTCCGCGGCGGTCACGTCCGAGTGCAACTGGCCCGCCCGCTCCAGCCAGCGCTGGGCGTCCACTCGGGAATCACCCCAGGCGACCAGGATTTCCAGGGCGTCCCGCTGGGCGTGCGTCAAATCGACCACTTCCGCCGGGGCCTGCGAGCCTAAGGCCAGATCATCCAGCTTGCCTTGAAGCTCCGCCACGATGAGTTCCGCCGCACGCTTGCCGATGCCCGGCAGCCGGGCCAGGGCCTTGCAGTCGCGGTCCTGGATCCAGCGGGCGATCCGGCCCGTCGGCTCTGCCAGGGCCTTCAGCGCCTTGCGCGGCCCGATCCCCTTCACCGAGATGAACCGCCGGAAGAACGC
>JAFGJQ010000087.1 GCA_016929015.1 Phycisphaerae bacterium
GGAGAGTCGCCAAACGTTGTGCTGGCGGCCGGCGATATTCTCTGGGTGCCGGAAACGCCGGAGACGAAGGTCCAGGACTTCATCAATCGGAACTTCTTCATTCGTGCCGGCGTGAATGCCAACGTGAGCTACAACGTGACCGGCGTCGAGTACCTGAACCGACCCGGACAGCAGAGTGGCATGTCCCGAAGCGGGAGCAGCCTGTACGACATGTTTGATCCCCTCGGGTTCCTCAGCCAGAACACGGCGTTGAACCGGATCGGCACGGCCACGCAGGCACAATGATCTGAGAAACAGATGACGTCAACCGCATCAACCCCGGAACGCGCATCGACCGGTGCACTCCCGGCGGACGTGCCTTTGATGCGCTCGCTGGCCGTGGACGGGCTTCGTCGGATGTATCGTCCCGAGGAAGGTCTGTTCGCCTTTCGGCTTCGCCGGGCGGAGGGGCAGGACCGGCTGGAAGGGACCAGTCTGCGTTACACGGCCGTTGTGCTGATTGCCCTGGCGGATGAGCCGAATGACGTCGTGGCGGCGTCTCTTCCGGCCACAGGCCCGCACGAGCTTTGCGGACGGCTTGCGGGTCATGCCGTGCGGTCTTCGGACCTGGGCGACGTTGCCTTATCGCTGTGGGCCGCGCGGCGATGGCGGCATGAAGCCGTTCCGGCCTTGCTGTCGCGGCTGCAATCCATGGGACCGGCGCGGGGCGCCTATCCCACGGTGGAAGTGTCGTGGTGCCTGACGGCGCTGACGGTCGAACCGGCGCCACGGCCCGACGACGGGCTGGCGGAGGCGCTTGCCCGTCGGCTTCTGGCGTCGTTTCAGCCGCGGACGGGGTTGTTTCCGCATTGGCCGGCCGATGCACGGGCGTCGTGGATGAGAGGGCACGTCGCGTGCTTCGCCGACCTCGTGTACCCGATCCAGGCTCTTTCGCACTACTACCGAGCGGTGCAGGATCCGTCGGCACTGGATGCGGCACGAGCGTGTGCGCGGCAGATGTGCGCCTTGCAGGGCCCGCAGGGGCAGTGGTGGTGGCACTATGACGTGCGTACGGGACGAGTGATTGAGAAGTATCCCGTGTACGCCGTTCACCAGGATGCGATGGGTCCGATGGCTTTGTACGCCCTCCAGGCCGCGAGCGGCGATGCCTACCCGCAGGCCATTGCACGGAGCGTGGACTGGCTGATGCACGCGCCGGAGTTGAACGGCTCTCTGGTGGACCGCGCGGCGAAGGTCATCTGGCGGAAGGTGGCCCGGCGGGAACCCAACAAGCTGTCACGCAGCCTGCAGGCGATGGCCAGTCGCGTGCATCCCGGGCTGCGATTTCCGGGAGCGGGCGTTCTCTTCCCACCGACGGCCATCGATTACGAGAGCCGTCCGTACCACATGGGATGGGTCCTCTACGCGTGGTCGGCGGGGTCGGCCCTGGAACGCCGACCATGACTGCCGCGACGTGCCAACCGATTCCGGTGCGTGAGTTGTTCGGCGTGCCCATCCATGCGTTGACCATGGGGCAGGTGTTGGCAGCGGTGGACCAGGCCATTCGGCGGCGGGAACAGTTGCGGATCGGCGTGGTGAACGTTGCCAAGCTGGTGAATATGGGACGGGATCCCGAGCTGGCGGAATCCGTGCTGACGTCCGATTTGGTCGTAGCCGACGGGATGGGCGTGGTGTGGGCGTCGCGAATTCTGCGGGCCTCTCTGCCGGAGCGTGTGCCGGGCATCGACCTGATGATGCGGATGCTGGAGCAGGGTGCGGGCCGCGGGTATCGGGTGTACTGCCTGGGTGCGACGCCGGAGGTGGTGAGCACGGTGGTCGAGCGGATCGGACAGCAGTTTCCCGGCGTGGTTGTGGCCGGCTCGCATCATGGGTATTTCAAGGACGAGGAAGAGGCCCGCGTGGCGTCGGAGATTCGGTCGGCGTCGGCGGACATCCTGTTTGTTGCGATGACCTCGCCCAAGAAGGAGCGTTTTCTGGCCCGGTGGGGTGACGAGATGAACGTGCCGGTCTGTCACGGCGTGGGCGGATCGTTTGACGTGCTGGCGGGCAAGGTGAAGCGGGCGCCGGCGTTGTGGCAGCGATTGGGCCTGGAATGGCTGTACCGGGTGGTGCAGGAACCGCGCCGCATGTGGCGGCGCTACCTGGTGACCAACACGGTTTTCGGCTGGATGGTTCTGCGGGCGCTGCTGGGCCCGCGGCGTTCCGGGAAGCCCGGCGAGGGGCAGGGGGGCGAGTGACGGGGGCGGCGAATCCTATCGAACGAGGCGGCGAGTGATTCGGGTTCTTCTGGTCTGGATCTACGTGGGCGTCCTGTCCGTCAATGCGTGGCGGGACTGGTTCGCGTCGGCCTGCGGGCTGATCCTGATGATCGCGGCCATCGAGCACCCGGACATGCCGAAGAACATCGCCGGCATCCAGGGTCTGAACCCGTGGAACGTGCTGATGGTGTTCACCGTGGCGGCGTGGCTTCTGACGCGGCGACGGGAGAAGCTGATCTGGGACATGCCGCGGCACGTCGTCGTGATGCTGCTTGTGTATCTTCTGGTCGTGCTGGTCGCTTTTGCCCGGATGATGGCGGAGCGGGGGCCGTATCTGGCAGGCGAGAGCGTCCCTTCTCTCATCAGTGAGTACATCATCAACACCGTCAAGTGGGTGGTTCCGGGGCTGATGCTGTTTGACGGCTGCCGGAGTCGCCGTCGGCTGACCATCGCGGTGGTCTGCGTGCTGGCCGTCTACTTTCTTCTGGCGGTGCAGGTGATCCGGTGGATGCCGCTGAGCTCGGCCACCAGCGGATTCGGCCTGATGCTCCGCAGCCGCAAGATCATTGCGAACGAGATCGGCTTTCACGCGGTGAACATGTCCATGCTGCTGGCCGGCGGCTCGTGGGCGGTCCTCGCGGCGACGCCGTTGTTGCGGCGGCGCTGGCAGAAACTGGTGGCGGTGGGGGCCTTCTTCGTGATCGCCCTCGGTCAGGCGTTGACGGCCGGGCGCATGGGCTACGTGACCTGGTTTGTTGTGGGCCTGATTCTCTGCAGCCTTCGCTGGCGGGTCTACCTGCTGCTGGCGCCCCTGGTGCCGATGCTGATCGTGCTGATTCTGCCCGGCACCGCGGACCGCCTTCTGCAGGGGTTTGAGGCTCGGGATGTCAAGGGGGAGGCCGTTTCCGACGACTACGAGATCACCTCGGGGCGGAACATCATCTGGCCGCTGGTCATCGAGAAGATCAAGAAATCGCCGACGGTGGGGTATGGGCGTCTGGCGATGCGCCGGACGGGGCTGGCGAACGAGATTGTGGAGACGTACGCGGAGGGGTTCGATCATCCGCACAACGCGTATCTCGAGTGGACGATGGATAACGGAGTGATCGGCTTCATGCTGGTCATGCCGTTCTATGCGATGATGGTGTGGTATGCGGCGCGGCTGTTCGTGGATCGGGGCGATCCGGCCTGCACGGCCGTCGGAGGGGTGGCGCTGGCCCTGCTTCTCGCGTTACTGGTGGCGGGCATGGGGAGTCAGACCTTCTACCCGCGTGAGGGGGCCGTGGGCATGTGGTGTGCCCTCATGCTGATGCTGCGCGTGTACGTGCAGCGGTTCCGTGTCGGGGCGGCCGGGCGCGTGGCGGGTGTTCGTCCGGCAGGGGGATCATGAGACGATCGCCATGACGAAGCTGGCCTACATTCTGGCGGCGAGTCACTCGGGCTCCACGCTGCTGGCCATGCTGCTGGGCGCGCATCCGGACACCTGCACGGTCGGCGAGCTGAAGGCCACGAACCTAGGCGACGTCGATCGGTACTTGTGCTCCTGCGGGGCGCCGATCCGGCGGTGCGCCTTCTGGACGCGGGTTCACGTGGAGATGGAGAGGCGGGGCATTCCGTTCGACATCGCCGACGCCCGGACGGACGTGCGGGCCGCTCCGACCCCGTATACGCGGCGGCTGTTGAAGCCCCTGCACCGGGGCCGGTTCCTCGAATGCCTGCGAGACGCCGGTCTTGCCCTGTCACCGGCGTGGCGAACGCATCTGACCCAGACGCAACAACGGAATGCGGCGCTGGTGGACACGGTTGCCGCGATCACGGGGGCGCGGGTTGTGATTGACTCATCCAAGGTGGCGTTGCGTCTGAAATACCTCCTGCGCAATCCCGGGTTGGACGTGCGTGTGATCCGCCTCATTCGAGACGGCCGGGCGGTGGCCCTGACGTACATGGACCCGGCTCGGTTTGCGGACGCTTCCGATCCGAGCCGTCGGGGCGGCGGCACAGGGAGGGCGCGTGAGGATGAGCGGCTTTCGCCGGCTGATGCGGCGTACGAATGGCGGCGCAGCAACGAGGAAGCGGAACAGGTGCTGGCCGGGCTGGATGGCGGTCGCTGGACGCAGGTTCGATACGAAGACGTATGCACGGACACCGGCAACACGCTGGGACGCCTGTTTGCGTTTCTCGGCGTGGACCCCGATCGGGCGGAGCGGGATTTCCGTCGGGTGGAGCACCACGTGATCGGCAACGGGATGCGGCTGGATTTGACGTCCGAGGTTCGGCTTGACGATCGGTGGCGCTCGATGCTGACGGCGGAGGACCTGCGGACGTTCGCCCAGGTTGCGGGCGACCTGAACCGCCGGTATGGATACGTGTAGGCCCTGGAACGGACGCCGAATGGCCCAGAAACCAGACAAGTCTGCCGCCGGTCTCGCCGGCGACCTGACCGGTCGCGAACGCATGGTCCGCAACGTGATCACGAGCTGGGCCGGTGAGTCCGTGTTCATCGTGGCCGGCTTCATCATGCCTCGCATGATCGACCGGTACATCGACCAGGAATCCCTGGGAGTGTGGGATTTCGGCTGGTCCCTGGTGGCGTATTTCACGCTGGTGCAGGTGGGGATCGTCTCGTCCATCAACCGCTTTGTGGCCCGACATCGAGCCGAGGGCGATGTGGACGGCGTGAACGTGGTGGTCAGTTCGGTGACGTTCGTGCTGGCGATCATGGGGCTGGTCGTGTTCGTGCTGACGGTGGCCGCCACGCTGGCGTTGCCCGTGCTGCTGAAGGAGCAGTTGGCGGACCACCTTACTGAGGCGCGGTGGGTGGTGTTTCTGCTTCCGTGCAGTCTTGCGGTTCAGATCGTGTTCTCCGGATACGGGGGGGTGTTGACCGGCTTCCATCGCTGGGGCCTCCACAACGCGATTCTGGCGGGTGGGTACGCGGTCGTCGTTGTGGGGATGATCGTGGTGCTTTTGACCGGCGGGGGCCTGCGCGGCCTGGCGGCGGTCACCTTCCTGGGTCAGTTGGGGCAATGGCTGGTGCGCGTGGTGGCGGCCCATCGGGTGTTCCCGGCGCTGCGGGTTCGACGGCGCTTCGTGCAGTGGTTGACTGCGCGAGAGCTGTTGGCGTTCGGCGGCAAGTCATTCGTCCCGCAAGTGGCGTCGACTCTGCTGAATCAGGCGGTCCCCCTGCTGATTCTGTACTACCTGGGCCCGGCGGCGTTGGCGCTCTATTCGCGACCACGCTCGCTCGTGCAGCACGTGCAGACCGTCATCAACCGGTTTTCGCAGGTGCTGACGCCGACCACCAGCGCATTTCAGGTCCTGAATAAGCAGGAAGAGCTGCGTGAGCTGCTGGTTACGGCAACCCGGTACGCCGCGGCCATTTCATTGCCCATGATCGTATTCCTCACGTTCATGGGGGCGCCGGTGCTGGCGGTTTGGATGGGCAAGGACTACCCGGACGCGCACTGGGTGCTGGTTGTGCTGGCGCTGGGCAACCTGACGGTCGTGGCGCAGATGCCCGTCTGGTCCATGCTGTACGGCCTGAATGCGCATGGGCGGCCGGGGTTCGTCAATCTGGTGGCGGCGCTCGGTGCCATTGCTCTGGCGTTTCTGACGTTGGGTGTCTGGAGACAGGGCCTCGTCTGGGCGTCGCTGTCGGTGGCGCTGCCGATCGCGCTGTGCAACGGCGTGTACGTGCCTCTGGCCATCTGTCGCAAGCTTCGGATGCCGATCAGGGGATACGTCGCGCAGGCGTTTCGGATGCCCGTGTTGTGCGTTCTTCCGTTCGGCTTGGTGTTGTTCGGCACGCGAGCAGCGCTGGGCGATCGGCCGCTTACGGCGCTGCTGGTGGGCATGGGCGCGGGCGGCATTGTGCTGGTCGGGTTGTACTGGCGATTCATTCTGAGCGAGTCGCTTCGAGGGAAGATCCTGGCTCGTCTGCGGTTCCGCCGGGCCGCTACAGGAGCGCCGCCGGAATGACGCATACTCCCGGACAGCCCGACCGGCCTCGTTTGTGTCTGGTTTCCCACGCGGCATACGGCGCCATGACCGGCGGTGCCGGCGGGCACATCGGCGGCGTGGAGCGCCAGACGAGCTTCACCGCCCGGTGGTTTGCGGAGAGAGGTTATCCTACGAGCCTGGTGACCTGGGGCGAAGGACCGGTGGGAGACGAGTGCGTCGACGGCGTGCAGATCATCAAGGTCTGCCCCCGAGACGCCGGCCTGCCTGGCCTGCGGTTCTTCCACCCCCGATGGACCAGCCTGGTTGCCGCTCTGCGCCGGGCGGATGCCGACGTGTACTATCAGAACTGCGCCGAAGAGGTCACAGGCCAGACGGCCCTGTGGTGCCGACGGCATGGCCGGCCGTTCGTGTATTCCGCGGCGTCGCAGGCGGACTGCGATCCATGCCTGCCCATGCTGCAGCGACGGCGGGAACGTATTCTGTACCGCTTTGGGCTGCGGCACGCGGACCAGGTGATCGTGCAGACCCGCATGCAGCAGCGGATGCTGCGAGAGGGCTTTGGACGGGAATCTGTGGTGATTCCGATGCCGTGTCCCGGCCCGTCCGAAGCGGACTTTGTGGAACCCGACCCGCCGCCGGAGGGGCGGTTTCGGGTGTTGTGGGTCGGCCGGATTTGTCGCGAGAAACGCCCGGATCGGCTTGCGGACCTGGCGGCGGCGATACCCGAGATGGCGTTTGACGTGGCCGGTCCGTTCGGCGACGACGCCTATTCCGTCTCCGTGCGCCGGCGGGCGGCGTTGTTGGGGAACGTGACTCTTCACGGGGGCGTGGAGCGTGAGCGGATGCCTGATTCCTACCGCGGTGCAGGATGCTTGTGCTGCACCTCGGACGTGGAGGGGTTTCCGAACACGTTTCTGGAGGCGTGGAGCCACGGACTGCCCGTGGTGACGACGTTCGATCCGGACGGCCTGGTTGCCGAGCACGGGCTTGGGGTCGCGGCGCGTGATGTGCCGTCGCTTGCGGCGGCGCTGCGTGCCCTGGCGGCTGATCCGGATGCGTGGCGAAAGGCTTCGCGGAATGGGCGGCGGTACTACCTGGAGAACCACAGGGTGGACGTGGTTCTGCCGCGGTTTGAAGAGGTTTTCATCAACGTCGTGCGGCAGGCGGAACGATCATGACAGAGATGCCCGGAAAGCTGAAGACCGCTGTTGTCACGTCGTTTCCGTCGGACCCGTCGCGTCCGCACGGCGGAGTGGAGGCCGTCAGCGTGAATCTGGTTCGGGCGCTGGCCGGGCTGGACGACCTGGACATACACGTGGTGACGACCGATCGCGGCTGCACGGCGACGACGCGGGAGGCGTTTGAGGGAGCGACCGTGTATCGTCTCCCGTGGGAAGGCCGAAACGTGTTGACGCACGTGGTGGGGCCCGGGCGGCGGCGGCTGAGGGCCTTTCTGGCGGAGCTGGCGCCCGACGTGATTCACGCGCACGATTTCTACGGCGCCATGGTCAGGGGTTTGCCGATTCCGCGGGTTTTTACGATCCACGGGTTCATCCACGCCGACACGCGGGAGGCGCGGGGACGGTTCTTCCGCCTTCGCTCGCGGATGTGGAAGCGGGTGGAGCTGGCGGGCTGGGCCGATCAACCGCACATTGTGTCCATCAGCCCGTACGTTCGTGAGCGATTGGCCGGCATCGCCACCGGCGTCATCCACGACATCGACAATCCCGTTGCCGAAGGGTTTTTTCGGGTTTCGCGAAGCGAGCGGAAGGGAACGCTGTTCTGCGCGGCGTTGATCTGCCCGCGGAAGAACACGCTGGGGCTGGTCGAGGCGTTCGGCCGGCTGGTTGCCGACGGAGTAGACGCGCGGCTGCGCCTGGCCGGTCGTCCCATTGACGAAGCGTACCATCGCCGCGTGCAGGCGCGGAGCGAAGAGCTGGGCGTGAAGGACCGGGTGGACTGGTTGGGTAGTATTCCTGTCGCCCAGGTGCAGCAGGAATTGGCGTTGGCCAGCGCGTTTGTCCTGCCGTCGTTCGAGGAGGGCTCGCCGATGGGCGTGGAGGAGGCGATGGCCGTCGGTGTGCCGGTGGTCACGTCGAACCGCTGCGGGATGCCGTACATGGTTCGTCACGGCGAATCGGGCTTCCTGATTGACCCGCATTCTCCGCAAGACATCGCCTCGCGGCTGGGAGAACTGTTGCACGATGATGCGCTGCGCGATCGCATGGGCGCCGTCGGCCGGCGGATCGCGGAGGAGCGGTTTCATCCGGATCGTGTCGCCCGCCAGACGCGTGACGTGTACCGCGAGGCGGTCCGGGGGCACGGCCAATGAGCGGCCCCGACGTTCAGTTGCGCCGGCTGCCGTATCCCTATCGGGCCATGCTGGCCATCTGTTCGGACCTGGACGAGACGCCCGACCATCCTGCGTACTGGGAGATTGCACGGTTTCTGAACACCACGCAGGATACGCCGATGGGCCCCGGCGTCGGGCTGGAGGTGGGCAACACCATCTACTTCGACATGCCGCCGGACCAGTTTGCGTACTGGAATACCGATGATGCGGGCCGGGCGATGGTTCAGTCGCTGATTCGCAGCGGGCACGTCGACTGCCTGCATTCCTTCGGCGACCTGGCGACCACGCGGGCGCACGCGGCGCGGTCCCTGGATGAACTCACGCGGCACGACTGCTACCTGAAAGTCTGGATCGACCACGCGGTGGCCCCGACCAACCTTGACGCCGACATCATGAAGGGGCACGGTGACGAGCCGGGCCACGCGGCCTATCACGCCGACCTGACGGCGCAGTACGGCGTGCGTTTTGTCTGGCGCGGGCGGGTGACGAGCGTCATCGGGCAGGACGTGCCCGCGCGGTTCGGCGGGTTGTTCCAGGCGAGTCACCCCGTCGCTTCTCTGCGCACTCTGGCCAAGGAGCGGGTGAAACACCGGCTTGCCCGGCAGGGCAACGCCAAGTATGCCATGCACGCCCCCAACCGCGTCACGCGGCCGGTGCGCCTGCGCGACGGAACACCGGCCACCGAGTTCATCCGCTGCAACCCGCACTGGGGCGGCGTCAGTTCCTGCGACACGGGTCGCGAGATCGGACAGGTCCTGACGGCCGGCGTTTTGCGTCGGCTGGTGCAGCGGGAAGGGGTCTGCATTCTGTACACGCACCTGGGCAAGGTGGACGACCCGCGAGTGCCGTTTGACGCGGCGGCGGTGTCCGGCTTCCGGCGGCTGGCCGAGGGCCGGGACAGGGGCGAGATTCTCGTATGCACCACGCGACGGCTGCTGGGCTACGTGGCCGCCCGCGACGCGCTGCGGTTTACGACCCGTCGTGAGGCGGATACGGTGGTCATCGAGGCGGAAGGGGATTGGCACGCGGAGCCGCTTGCCTGTGCCGGTCTGAGTTTTTACGTGCCGCAAGGTGCGGATTGCCGCCTGTTGATCAACGGCCGGAGCGTGGAGAACGCGCGGCGGAACCCGGCGGACCATACCGGCCGGGCAAGCGTTTCGGTTCCGTGGCCTTCGCTGGAGTTTCCCAGCCTGTGAGCCAGAGTCGGAGCACATCTTCCACCGAGTCCGTCCTGAAGCGTCCGGCCGTGCAGAGCCGGCGTCTTCGAGACGCCGCCCGCCGACCGGCCGCTGTTCGGGGCGTGGTTTGGCTGCTGTGTCACGCAGTTGTGGCAGCAGTCAACGTGTGCGTGAGCGTATGTCTGGCCTGGCGGGGAGCGCGCCGGCCGGCCGCGACGAAGCGGCCCGCACGGATCGTCGTGACCGGCGCCTTCGTCGCGGACAACTGGGCCGCGGCGTTGCTTCAGCCGCCGGCCCTGTCGTCGCACTGTGTGCACGTTTGGGCGGTTTCGGATCGCCCGATGGCCGCTGTTCCCAACGTCACCTTCGTCAGTCCGCCGGATTGGCTTGCGCGAGTGGTCGGGCGGGTCCCGGCCCGGTCGGTGATGTTCGCTCTGACGTGCCTGACATGCCGACCGGATCTGGTCGGGGGGTACCATCTGCTCGTGAACGGGTTGCTCGCGTTGGTGATCGCGAGAGTGCTTGGCGCCGCCGCGATGTACGTCAGCGTGGGCGGCTGGTCGGAGTTTCTGGCGGGCGGGGCATACAGCGGGCACGTGCTCTTCGGGCGCCTGGGTCGGGAGGATCGGTCGCTGGAGCGAGCGATGCTGCGGGCGATCCGCGGCTTTGACCTGACCGTGGCCATGGGTTCGCAAGCGAGCGAGCTTCTCGGCGGGCTGGGTGTTCCTCGTGTGGCCATCCTGCCGGGCGGCATCGACGCGACTCGGTTTCGCCGGGACACCGAAGACCCGCCGAAGGATATCGATGTGGTTGTGGTGGCTCGGCTGGACGCCGTCAAGCGCCTGGATGTCTTTCTCCGGGTGGTGGCGGAAGTCGCCCGGCGTGTGCCGTCAGTCTCAGCGGCCATCGTCGGTACCGGACCGGGCCTGCACGACCTTCAGCGGCTGGCGGACGAACTGGGTCTGCGTGACCGCGTGACCCTCGCCGGATTCCAGCCGGACATTGCGGCGTGGCTGCGGCGGGCGAAGGTGTTCCTGCTGACATCCGATTCCGAAGGTCTTCCGCTGTCCGTTCTGGAGGCCATGACCTCTGGCCTGCCCGCGGTCGTGTCGGACGTGGGCGAACTGCGGGATTGCGTGCGTGACGGGCGCAACGGCTTCCGGGTCCCGGCGGGCGACGTGAGCGGCTATGCCGAAAGCGTGGCGTCACTGCTGCTGGATGAGCCGAGGCGCCATCGCTCGGCGTGCGAGGCGATGCGCACGGCTCGGGAATACGACGTCCACACCATATCCGCGCGATGGAGCCGGGCGCTTGCGGACTTGGGCTTCGAGGCGGGCCGGCAGACCCCCATTCCTGACTGGGGAGGTGTTCTGGACGCTGGCGCAGAAGCGTGGACATTGTCCCTGAACGACGGTTTGCCTCAGGAGAGGCCGGGTGTGGATCTACTTTTCCTGGGTGATGTTGCCCTGGCCGCGGGCGTGGCGGATGTGATGGGTCTGCACGGGGTGGGGTTTCCGTTCGAGCGGTTGCCGGTGGAGTTTCTTGACGCGGACTTCGTCTGCTTCAACCTGGAATGCTGCCTTTCCGAGCGGGGTGCGCCGTGGGAGCCGAAGCCGATCCACTTCCGCGGGAAGGCAGAGCACCTGGACCTGTTCAAGTCGGTCCGTGGCAGACTCATTGCCAACGTGGCGAACAATCATTTCCTCGATTACGGCGAGGAGGCGGCCCTGGATACGCTGGCCATGCTGCGCGAGCGCGGAATGGCCTGTATCGGCGCGGTTGGGGAGGCAGCGGAGCCGCAGCCGCTTGTGCTCCGTACGTCGGCGGGCCGGGTGGGGTTGCTGGCGTTTTCGCCCTCCGCTCATGGGTTGCCGGGCGGCGCGCGGGTGAACCTCGCCCGCCCCAAAGTGGATGC
Organism: Phycisphaerae bacterium; assembly: GCA_016929015.1. Lineage (GTDB taxonomy): Bacteria > Planctomycetota > Phycisphaerae > UBA1845 > UBA1845 > JAFGJQ01. The sequence continues at coordinate 11,665 of JAFGJQ010000087.1, forward strand.
GATGGCCGCGCAGGTGGCCGCGGCCCGTGGGACCGTGGACGTTCTGATCGTCTGCGTGCATCAGGGTGTCGAGTACACGCTGCACGTGGACCGGCGTAGCCGCACGACGGCGCAGCGCCTGATGGACGCGGGCGCCGACTGCGTGATCGGCCATCATGCGCACGTCATTCAGCCGCTGGAACTGTACGGCCGGGGTTTGATCTGCCACGGCATCGGCAACTTCCTGATCGACGTCGATCCGCGCCGCCGGCCCCATGCCGCCCAGACGCTGGCCGTGCGCATGACTGTCCGTGGTGGTGCAATCGAACGTGTTCACCTGGAGCCGTTTGAAATCAGCCCGCGCTTGCAGCCGGTTCCGCTGGAGGGCGAGGCGCGGCATGTGCTGGCTCGCTCACTGGCCGTCCGGTCGCAGCGGCTGACCGGCCCTGTGGGCACGTTGCGGAACGATGTTGGCGCAGGGCTCGCGTGGTCGCTCGACAAGGCCGCGGCCGTGCGGGAGATGGTCCGCCGGCGCGGGCTGATGACGGCGATTCGTTACTATGGTCGGCGCGTGGTGGGCCGGTCGGGTTGACGGGAAGGTGGCCGTGCAGAAGGCGTTCTCAGCGAAGAATTTGTGGGAGCGGTCGCCGCGGATCGTGCGGCGCGTGGCCGGCGGTGCGCTGGGGATTGTGCCGCTGTCCGTTCTGCTGGGCGGGAGCTTCCGTCGTCATCGGCGACGGGTGCGGGAGTCGCAGCGCTGGACGGCAGACCAGCTGCGTGACTTCCAGTTGGACGCCGTGCGCCGCGTGCTCCGGCTTGCGTATGAGAACACCGCGTATTACCGGCGGACCTTCGATGCGGCCGGGTTTCACCCGGACTCGCTCCGCCGGCTGGATGATCTCCAGAAAATTCCGACGACCGACAAGGGTACGCTTCGCGGCCACCTCCGCGAGATGTGTACGCGGCCGGTCACCGGTGCGGGCGTGGACTACGTGACGACCGGCGGCACCGGCGGCGAGCCGCTGGGCTTCTACATCGGCCGCGATCGGTCCGCGATCGAATACGCTCATTTGGTTACGGCCTGGGAACGGGCGGGCTACCGGCTGGGGATGCCGATGGCCGTGTTTCGCGGAAGAGTGGTCCAGCCCGATGCTGCAGGCCTGCGTCACGAGTACGATCCGCTGCTTCGCCATCACTACTACTCGAACTTCCACATGACCGACGAGAACATGCGCCGGTATATCGAGCATGTGAGCACGGTCGGCCCTTGCGTGCTGCACGTGTACCCGTCGTCCATCGCGGCCCTGACTCGCTTTCTGATGCGGATCGGCCGACCTGCACCGGGCAACGTGCGAGCGATTCTGGCCGAGTCGGAGATCGTGTATCCCGAGCAACGGCGACTGGCGGAAAAGGTATTCGGCTGCCGATTCTTCTCCGGCTACGGCCACACGGAGAAGGTGGTGGCCTCGGCGGAGTGCGAGCATTCGACGGACCAACACGTTTTTCCGACGTACGGGTACTTTGAGTTGCTGGACCCGGAAGGCCGCCCGATTACCACGCCGGGTCGGACGGGTGAAATTGCGGGCACGGGCTTCATCAACAGCGTTGTGCCGTTCATCCGGTATCGGACGGGCGATTATGCGACGTACGTAGCGGATCGTTGCGGAGCGTGCGGACGCGCCCATGTTTGCATCCGCGACATCGCCGGCCACCGCACGCAGGAGGTCCTGGTGGCGGTCGACGGGGCTCGCATCTCCTGGACCGCCCTGAACATGCACGACAATACGTTTGACCGTGTGCGGCAGGTGCAGTTCTACCAGGATACGCCCGGCCGAGCGGTGCTGCGCGTGGTCGCCGCGGAGGGATTCAGCGAGGCGGACCGGCGGCGGATTCAGGAGAGCCTGGGCCGCAAGTTCGATAATCGGCTGGAGTTCAAGCTGGAGATGGTGGACGCCATTCCGCTGACCGGGCGAGGCAAGGTCGTGTACGTGGATCAGCGTCTTCCGGTGGAGTGACCGATGCCGCAGCCAGAAACGTCAGCTCGAGCCTCGGCTGCCGGCCCGGCCGTGTCTGTCGTCATCCCGGCCTACAACGCCGAGTCGTGCGTGGGGCGGGCCATCCGGAGCGTGCTGGCTCAGACGCATCCCGTCCGGGAAGTCATTGTGGTGGATGACGGGTCGAAGGACGCGACGGCGGGCGTTGCCCAGGGCTTTTCCGCTCCCGTGCGATACGTCCATCAGCCTAACGCGGGCGTTTCCGCCGCGCGGAATCACGGCATTCGGGAGGCAAACGGGGATTGGGTCGCGTTTCTCGATGCGGATGACGAGTGGCTGCCGGAGAAGCTGGGGCGTCAGATGGAGTTGCTGACGGCCAAGCCGGACCTGCGATGGTGCGGCTGCCGGCCGGCGTACGTGAGGGCCGGTGAACCGACGCCGGCAGAGATTCCCGCGTCGCTGCATGATGTTTTGCGAGAGTCCGCAGCGATTTCGTTTTTCGACAGCGTGCGGCGGGGCCTCGTCTTCCAGACTAGCGGCGTGTTGGTGCGGCGAGCGGTTCTGGAGGAGGCAGGGGGGTTCGATGAAGCACTCCGGGTGAACGAGGATCGTGACCTGTGGTGGCGCATCGCCTTTCGGTATCCGTCCGTCGGGTATTGCCCGCAGGTGTCGTATCACTTCGTGCTGGATCAGGCGGGCAGCCTGACCAAGCAGGTTCACGACCGTACGTCGCATGTCCGGGCGCTGTGCCGACACCTGCGAAACGCGGACTCGGCGGGGGTGGAGATATCCAGCGCGTTCCGCCCGTACGCCCGCACGCTTGCCCTGGACTACCTGGTGCGTGCGGCAGCGCGTGAGATCGCGATTGCGGCCGACGCCTATGCCGAGTTGCTGGCGGACTTTCCACTCCGCCTGCATGAGCGAATGCTGCTTGGGGTCGTGCGTTTGTTGCCCCGTTTCGTGGCGACCCGCGTTGCCCGCCGACTCAGCCTATGAGAAGCAGCTCGGCCGCGTTTACACGGATTGGTGTGTCTGATACTCTCACGTGCGTGATCGCGGTCTTGTGGAAGGCTGCCCGGACAGGTGCGAGCATCGCCGGTGAACGTGCTACTCTATGCCATGGATTCGCTTCGCGCGGACCACGTCCATGCCTATGGGTATGCGCGGCAAACGACGCCCGTACTCGATCGGCTCGCCGGGCAGGGCGCCGCATTCACGCGATGCTACGCCCAGGGGGGCTGGACGGCCCCGTCCGGCGCCAGCGTTCTCTCGAGCCAATACCCGTTCACCACGGGGATTCACAAGATGCGGGACCCGTTGAGCCCGGCCATTCCGTGGCTGCCGGAAATCCTTCGAGGCCACGGCTTTCAGACCGCCGGCTTCTCCGCCATCTACCAGGTCAGCAAGCTCCGCGGCTTTGACCGTGGTTTCGACGTGTTCTACGATCTGTTCAAGGACGAGCGCACGATGCAGCGCTGCCGCGACCGCGGCCAGGACGCCCGCGGCGACGACTACTGCCTGCCGCTTTCCGAAGACGTGCATGACCGCGCGCTGGAGTGGCTCGATGCCCGCAACGATCCCGCTGCACCGTTCTTCCTGTTTCTCTGGTCCATCGACACGCATGAGCCGTTCCGCCAGCCGGCGCGCTGCAACGTCGACGTATCTCCGGATTACCGCGGTCACATCGACGGCCGGGGCCGGCCGTACCGCTGGATTCGACACCGGGCGGATCTCCAGCAGGTCATTGATCTGTATGACGGGAGCATTCGATACCAGGACGAGCAGTTGGGCCGTTTGATTGACGAACTCGCGCGGCGGGGCGTGTGGGATGATACGCTCCTGATCGTGTTCGGCGACCATGGTGAGATGTTCTTCGAGCACGGAATCGCCGGGCACGGCAAGTTTCCCTGGGAGGCGGAGCTGCGCGTCCCGCTCATTCTGCACCGTCCGCCGGCCGGCCGGCCGGGTTCTCGATGCGACGATCCCGTGGACCTGCTTGATGTGGCGCCCACGGTGCTGGACTTGCTGAATCTGCCGCCGGAAGCGACGTTCCGCGGGCGGTCTCTCCGCCGGGTTCTGGAAGGGCGGAACACGCGTGCGCATGAGGTGACCGTTCTGGATCTGCCATTTCCCCATGACCGCGAGGAACACGCACGGGTCGTGCTGGCGGACGGCTGGAAGTACATTGAATACCATCCGCCGTCGCGTGCGGTCCGAATTCGTCGGTTCTGGAAGGAGTTCTGGCGGGCGCTGAGCGTCCTGCTGCGGCCGCGGTCGCTGCCGATTGTCCTCGGAAGCCGGCTCCAGCGCGGCCCGCGTGGTCTGTTGAAGTCGTTGTGCGTAGACCCGATCCGCTTTCTGCTCGGGCGCCCGACACGGCGCCTCTACGACCTGCACGCGGATCCGCACGAACGCGTGGATCGGTTCGCCGAACAGCCCGCGATTGCTGCGCAGCTCGTGCAGTCCCTGGCAGTGCTGGATGAGCAGACTCGCCCTGACCAAGGCACCCCTTCCGTCCCGCGCCTGCAGGCCGAGGACGAGCAGAAGATCGTCGATCACCTCCGGAGGCTTGGCTACCTGGATTGACGGGTAGAGGTCAGCGTTCAAACGCGCCGATGTCGTGTTGGCTGCCCACGGGCCGCGGCGTACCGTCGTAGTCGACCTGAATATCCAGCCCGTACAGGCTGCAGAACGTGGCGTAGACGTCGGGGATCGTGCCTGCGTTGACGGCCGGGCTGTCCGACCGGAGGTGGAAATCACGGGCTGCGGTGTTGATGAAGCGGGGGTCCGCCTCCAGGTCGTTGTCGCCCGTGCCGGAGCCCGCCCGAAACAGCGGAATCGTATTGTACGTCCGGCCGCCCCACGAAATGGCGATGGATCCGCCGGCCTGGTGAAACAGATCGTGCCGGCTGGCGGAATTGGCGGCGGTCGCGCCGCTGCCGCCGCTGACCTCAATGTGCGGGCCGTTCGACATGTTGGCGAGAATGTTTCCCGTCAGCCTCATGCCCGTGCCGTTCTCGTAGCGGATGCCGTGGCCCAGATTGTAGAGCGTGTTGGCGACGATGTGGGCCAGTTGCGTGTTGTTCCAGAAGGTCATACCCATGTCACAGTCATGGATCACGTTGCCGACGAAGTACACGTTTCCGCCGGGTCCGTTGTCGTTGCTCGGGCCGTTTATGCCCCAGGTCGTATTGTACAGATGGTTGTGGATGAACCAGAGGTTGTACGGGCCGTATTGGAAAGCCAGGGCCTTGGCGGTCGACCACGATGTGTCGATCACGTCGTGTACGTCATTCTGCGAGAAGATCACGTCGCGGGCCTCCTTGACGGTGAGCCCGGACTGCCGGACGCGGTACACGTGATTGCGCCCCACGTAAATGTGGTGGGCCGGCCGATCGCCCGTGCTGTCGAGGAACCCGGAGTTGACCTGCAGACCGGAGCCGCTGCAATTGTAGACCTCGTTGTCCACCATCCAGATGCGGCTGGCATGATGCCCGATCACGAAGCCATGGTGGTCTTCGTCGCTGGAGGCACCGAGATTTCCCAGGTCATGCACGGTGTTGGCGTAGAATACGACGTCCTTGACCGTTGTGGGATCGGTCCCGCTCCAGCTTCCGGTGGCCACCAACCCGGCCCCGTTGCCCCTGCCATTCCGCACTTCACAGTAGCGGACGGCGACGTGATGCGAGGGCCCCAGCACGTTGGCCTGTGCGGTCGTGCCGTTGAAGTCGATGTTCTCGATGATGAAGTACGTGCCGCGGAAAGCGGTTTCGATCGTGATGATGGGCCGAGCGGCCGGGTTGCCCCGGATGAACACGGGCCGGCTCGGGGTGCCGTCTGCCCGGATCACGGACATGGAACTGGCGGAGTACGTGCCGCCGCGGACGTACACCACGCTGCCCGCGGCCAGCGTGGATGGAATCGTGAGCCGGGGCTTGGACGGGTTGCCCGTCGGGTTGTTCGTGTCCGTGGCACCCGACGCGGCGGCGTCCACGTAGTGCGTATAGTACCCCGCGCTGCCGTACACGCTCTCCACGGTCTGGTTGATTCCGAAATCCGGAACCGGAATCCCGATCGGCGGTTGCCAACCGGAAATCGTCTCGCAGGCATCGGTCGCCTCGTTGCAGGTCTGCCCGGCCGCGCAGGGCCGAGGACCGCTCACGCAATCTCCGCTCACGCACCGTTCCTGTCCGTTGCAGAACAGACCGTCATCGCACTCGTCGTCGCCGCCGCATGTCTGTGAGTCGTCCGTGTCATCCGGGGGCTCGTCTTCATCCGGATCCTCGGTGCCGTCCGGTGACGATCCGTTCACCCGCAGCCGGTCCCAGTAGTGGCCGCCCGGGTTCATGCTCCAGACGCCGAACGTGCCGGTCCGCTGCCGGTCGGCCGAATCGTCGTAGCAGTCAATCTGCCATTCGGGCGGTTCAGACGTTCCGTCCTTCCACACCTTTGCGCGGACTTCCGTCTTGGCGCCGGTGTCGGCAACCAGGACCTTGAACCGATACCACGCGCCTGCTTCCGGCACGACGTCCGTGGTCGTGGTTCCGCTTCCGCTGGAGCCCTGCTGCCCCCGCGGGTGGGAGGCGATGTGGAACGGGCCGCCGTTGTACTGGCGCAGCCGGTAGTACGAGTCCGTTCGGGGATAATCCGAGAAGAAGGTCACGCCCAGTCCGCCCGCGGGGTTGTCCGTCCGCATCCGGCCCGTGTATTCGTAGGAGGACCAGTTCGACGTATCCGCACCCACAAAGTGAGAGTGAATATCAATGGCGGAAGACACGGTCCCGAAGACCTCTCGGTCATCCACGGAGTAGTACTCGAAGAGCGAATCGTCTTCCTCCATGCTGTTGTCAGGCCCGGTGTCTATCCATCGACCGACGGCGGATCCCTTCCGCACGGCCGTGAAATCCTGGCCTGACGGGCTTGCCTGGCTCGCCTGCACGACGCTGAACGCCCGGCTGGGCGGGTCAAACGTGTACTGGAAGTGCTGCGGCGTGATCACCCCGGACCAGCTCGCGGGCACGTTGAACGTGTACCGTCCGGCGACATCCGTAATTGCCGTTCCCGGAGAGGCGCCTGGGGCCGAGAGCACGACTCCCGACACCGGTCTGCCATCCTCGTCGAGAATGTCACCCGATACCGAGGCCAGAACGGAGACCTGCCCGGTCAGGTTCCTCGTCTGTGTGCTCACGCAGCCAGACGTGAGACCCCCCGTGCTGATCGCGAGCATCACGGTGTAAACGCCCGGGTTTGCGAACTGGCGCGTGATCACACTGTGCGTCTCCAGCGGTCCGCAATCGACGTCTCCGTCGATCGTCCACGTATAGTTCCCCCTGGGGAGCGGCCCATTGTCCACCGTCACCGCACGGAACGTGGTTGTCAAGGGACTCGGACCGTCCGCAGGATCGACCTCAAACTGCACCGTGGCGTGGATCGGTTCGCCGGACGGGCTGGGAAAGCCTGAAGATCCGTCAGGGGTGTCGCCGGGAGGGGATTGCGACACGGCTCCGGCGTCGTCCGGCAGGACGGCCGGTGTCGACGGCTCTGGGGAATCCAGATACGTGGTGAATCCACTCGACTCGGGTCCGGCGACCGGGCACGGCTGGCTCTGGCAGCCTGCCGTCAGCATCACGGTGAGTACAATCGGCGCCGCGGCGCCGCAACGCCACAAGAAAAGTGACTTTCTGCGCGGCGCCGGGGTGGAGCCGAC
>JAFGJQ010000088.1 GCA_016929015.1 Phycisphaerae bacterium
AGTCGCTCGTGCCGCTGCCCAGCGCCGACCACTGCGCGCCATCCCACTTGGCAATCGAGTTAACCGTCACGCCACCGGCCGTCGTGAAATAACCTCCAGCGTACAGCGCCGGGCCGGTCCCGTCGTCGAACGCGGTCAGGGCGCACACCGCGAGGTTCATTCCTGCACCCAGCGCCGACCAATACGTACCGTCCCACTTGGCGATGTTGCTCGCCGATACGCCTCCCGCTACCGTGAACGAGCCCCCCACGTACAGCGCGGAACCATTCCCGTCATCCAGAACGCCGAGCGCATGGACATTGCTATACGGACTGCCACTCACGCCGTCGCCCAGTGCCAGCCACTGTCCCGGCGCGCCGGGATTCCACTTGGCAATGTGGCGGGCCGGCACACCCCCCGCCGTGGTGAAATCGCCCCCCGCGTACAGCGCCGGTCCTGTCCCATCGTCGAAGACGGTCAACGCATGGATGCGGTTGTCCATCCCGCCGTCGAGGTCCGACCATTGCGTGCCGTTCCACTTCGCAACGCGATTTACCGTTCGGCCGCCCGCGGAAGTAAAGTCCCCTCCTGCATACAGCGCCGGCCCCGTTCCGTCATCGAACGTGACGAGAGCGCGGACATCGCCATTCGTGCCGCTGCCCAACGCTGACCATTGCGCGCCGTCCCAGCGGGCGATATGGCTGGCAGGCACTCCTCCGGCCGGCCAGAAGTGGCCCCCCGCGTACAACGCTGGAGGCCGGGGACCCGGCCCATCGTCGTCAAAGACCGCGAGGGCGTAGATGGTGCCGTCGAACGTGGGCAACTGTGCCCACTGCGTGCCGTCCCATTTGAAGACCGACTCCGCCACACCCGCATACAAGGACGGAGGGCGCGGCCCGGCGCCATCGTCATCAAACACGGTCAGGGCGTACACTGTCGTTCCCGTCCCCGGCGGCTGGAACATCCCGGCCGTCCAGGCCGGCGCGCAGGAGTCGGCCCGCACGCTGGCACTGGGCATTGCGGCCAGCAGGCCGATGGTCAGGCAAACGTACCGGCAAAAGAATGCGGTTGTCGGCTTCATGCTCCTCCCCTTCTCGCTCTCCGTGGCCCGCGAGGTGTCTCTTGCCGTCATCCGAAATGCACAACCCGTGGCCACGGGTGGCCGCCGCAGGCAGTCGGGGCGCTCCGATCACGCGCGTGGCGGAGCCGCCACGGTCGTGTCCATGTTGCGAGCTTATCGAATTCATGGTGAGCGCGGCAAGAAGGAAGTCGAAACAGGAGGGCGGGTGGAAGAAAAGGTGAACGCAGAGACGCTGAGGCGCAGAGACAAGAGTCTCCCAGGACGAAGGTGGGCGGCCATTGCGGTCTCGGGGCCGCTCCGCCCGCCTGTGACTAACTCGGAGAAGGGTATCAGGCACGGACAGGGTTCGGACGACCAAGGCGGGAGGCCGAACGCGACCGAGGCGGAGGCCGCCTCGAACGCCCCCCCCGAAGCTCCTTTACGCGCAAAACTGCCACGCCCAAACCCGCCCTGGCCGGTTTTTGGGGGTGCCGCGCAGCGAAACAGGCCAGCCGTAAGTGGCTGGCCTGCATCGAGTTACGCCAACTAGCGGGGGTAGGACTCGAACCTACGACCTCCGGGGCACGAGAGCGAAGCCGCGTTTTCGCCACAAGCCTTTATCCCAAGGCCACTTATCGATCTACCTCCGAGCCCGCGGTCGGCAAAACGCGGCGAGGTGCGGCAAGCTGGGACACACCGACACGCCCCCCGCACGCGCTGGCCGGTTCTGCCGGGCGGTTCACGGTGGCGCAACTGGAGCGGGCCTGGCCGCACCAACCAGCAAGTGGCCGTTCTGCGTCGTGAGGCTCTGAAACCGTGTGCGCAGTGCCTGGAAGACACGGTCCCGAGGCATGACGCTACGGAGCAAGGCGTCCACGCGCTTTCTGGCTTGTTCGAGCGGCGGCCACTCACGGTTTAAGGCCGGGGCCAGGGAACGCCGAATCCGCTTGTGTCGCTCCTGGTCCGGGAGCATGGTTGGCCGGTTCCGCGCTCCGGCGTCGCGTGCCGTCACAGCAGGCCGACCGGGATTGCCGAGACATTCTCCGCGAGCGGCAGCCGCTCACGGCACAGGCACACGATGCCGCCTTTCGACCGTCTTGGTTTGAGCCGATCCAGCACGCAGAACCGCTCGGCCCACTCGCGCCGCGGGCTGGCGGACTTCTTGATCTCCACCGGGTGGATCGACCGATCCTGCACGAGCAGCAGGTCAACCTCCTTGCCGTCCTTGTCGCGGTAGTAGTAGGCCGGCGGCTCCTTGCCGCTGTTCCACCAGCTCTTCAGCACCTCCACGACCGCGTATGTCTCCAGCATGGCTCCGCCCATCGCCCCGGCTTCAAGCGTCTCCGGCGATGACCACCCCGTCAGGTAGGCGCACAGCCCGGTGTCGAGGAAGTACAGCTTGGGCGTCTTCACCAACCGTTTCGTGACGCTCGTGTGGTACGGCGGCAACAGGAACACCTGGAAACTGGCTTGCAGAATCGAGAGCCAGTTCTTCGCCGTATTGACCGCGACGTCCGCATCGCGGGCCAGGTCGGTGAGGTTGAGCATCTGTGCCGTGCGGGCGGCACACGCCTTCAGGAACCGGACGAACGCGGCCTCGTTGCCGACCTGGGCCAGATCCTTCACGTCGCGCTGCAGATAGGTCTGAAGATACGAACTGTAAAAGAGGTCACGATCGCGGACCTGCTTCGTGACCAGGGCCGGGTAGGATCCCAGCCAGATGTCCGCATAGACCCGCTTGAGCGTCAACTTCGGCGCAGACGCCTCGCGCGCCGCAAGAACTGCTGTCGTCGGCAGGAACGGCGGCAGGTCCAGATCGCCCCGTCGCCGCTCACGGGCAGAGAAGCCGGGCAAGGACAGGATGGCGACGCGTCCCGCCAAGGTCTCCGACACCCCCTTCATCAGGTGGAACTGCTGCGAACCGGTCAACCAGAAGAGCCCGCGCTTGCGCTGCCCGTCCACGGCCATTTTGATCAGCGGCAGAAGCTGCGGCGCGTATTGGATCTCGTCGATCAGGACGGGCGGCTCGTAACGCTGCAGGAACAGGGCCGGGTCGGATTGGGCCAGCTCGCGGAGCGTGGGGTCATCAAGCGTGGCATACCGGCGGTCCTTGCCGGCCAATCGCTGGAGAAGCGTCGTCTTGCCGACCTGTCGCGGCCCGGTCAGAAGCATCACCGGGAACTGGTCCGAGGCGGCCAGGCAGCTCGCACTCATGGCCCGTGGGTAGAACATGCGCATTCGTCCAATATGCAACGACACTGCAGGATAGCCGATCCTGCCATCGGCGCCAAGCCCGAAGGGCAAGCCAGCGCCGACCGCACGGCCCGCGCCGCAAGGCCGGGGCGGCGGACGCTCCGCAAGCCTGCACCCGCTGGGCATGAGGTGACGACGTCCGGCTCTCCAGCCCGGCCGTCGCGCACGCACGGGCCGTCCGAACCTCCGATCGACGATCGTGCCACGGGAGCCGACGAACCCATCGGGAGTGCAGAACTGACGCGCCCAAACGTTCCCCCGGCATGCCCTGACGCGTGTTTGGGCCTCCTGCGCAGCAAAACAGGCCAGCCGTAAGTGGCTGGCCTGCATCCGGTTACATCAATTAGCGGGGGTAGGACTCGAACCTACGACCTCCG
>JAFGJQ010000089.1 GCA_016929015.1 Phycisphaerae bacterium
AGGGCGTGCTGAAAGAGGAGTTGTTGGACCTCTCCGCACAGGACCCGCGGGAGATCGCCCTGCTTCGCTGCACGCCGGCCGCGGGGTCGATCGGCACGTGCCGTTACAAGCTGAAAGAGTCGCAGCGCGAGGACTTCGACCGCGTGCTCCAGGTCTGCCGCGCCCACGACATCCGCTGGTTCTTCTACATCGGCGGCAACGACTCCATGGACACCGCGCTGAAGGTCAGTCGGCTGGCCGAGCAACGCGGCCTGGAACTCGTGGCCGTCGGCGGGCCGAAAACCATCGACAACGACGTGGGCGATTCGGAGTTCCGGCTGATCGACCACACGCCCGGCTACGGCAGCACCGCCCGCTACCTGGCCCAATACATCCTCAATGCGAATGAGGAGAACGCCGGCTCCTGCCCCGCCGACCCCGTGCTCGTCATCCAGGCCATGGGGCGGAAGATCGGCTTCATCCCGGCCGCCGCCCGACTGGCCGACCCCGATCGGCGGATGCCGCTGCTGATCTGTCTGGCCGAGGCAAGCCTGAGCCTCCCGGGCCTCGTCGACCGCGTGGCGGAGACCCTGGAGAAGCGCGGCCGGTGCATCGTGGTGGTGAGCGAGGGTTTCAACGTGGGCTCGCTGGGCGAGGTGAAAGACGCCTTCGGGCACACGTCGTTCGGATCGTCGCAGTCGTCCGTGGCCCAGATCGTGACGAACGCCATCAACGCCCGCACGCTGCCCGTGCCCGGCAAGGCCCGCTGCCAGGTCCCCGGCACCGACCAGCGAAACGCCGCGATCTACGCATCCGTCGTGGACCTGGAGGAGGCCTACCAGGTGGGTCGCCAATGCGTCACCATCGCCCGGCACGACGGCAACGGCTGGATGGGCACGATTCTCCGCGAGCCGGGGGAGGCGTATCGCGTCCGGTACGACAAGGTCCCGCTGGAGCAGGTGGCCAACTCGGAGCGTACCTTCCCGGCGAAATGGATCACGCCGGACGCGTGCGATGTGACGGACGATTTTGTACGATACGCCCGGCCGCTGATCGGCGATGCCTGGCCGGACGTCCCCCTGGAGAACGGGCTGCAGCGGTTCGCCCGGCTGAAACCTGTTTTCGCCGAACAGGTCTGCGCGGCCTACGTGCCGCATGCGTTGCGCAAGTGAACGAGCATCCGACGGAAGGAATGAGGAAATGTCCAACGCAGATATCGGCCTGATCGGCCTGGCGGTCATGGGTGAGAACCTGGTGCTGAACATGGAAAGCCGCGGATGCACCGTCGCGGTCTTCAACCGCACCACGTCCAAGGTGGATGATTTCGTAAACGGCCGCGGCAAGGGCCTGAAGATCATCGGCACGCATTCGCTCGCCGAATTGTGTGCCGCTCTGAAACGCCCGAGGAAGATCATGCTGATGGTCAAGGCGGGCACGCCCGTCGACCAGTTCATCGAGCAGCTTTTGCCCCTGCTCGAGGAAGGCGACATCCTGATCGACGGCGGCAACTCGCACTATCCCGACACGAACCGCCGCACCGAATACGTGGAAAGCCACGGCAAGCTCTACATCGGCACCGGCGTGTCCGGCGGTGAAGAAGGCGCCCTCCGTGGACCGTCCATCATGCCCGGCGGATCGCCCAAGGCATGGCCGCACGTACGCCCGATCTTCCAGGCCATCGCCGCCCGCACGGAGGACGGCACGCCCTGCTGCGATTGGGTCGGCGAGGCCGGGGCCGGGCACTTCGTGAAAATGGTGCACAACGGCATCGAGTACGGCGACATGCAGATGATCTGCGAAGCGTATCACCTGCTGAGGGAAGGCGCGGGACTCTCGCTGGATGCACTGCGCGACGCGTTCGATCAGTGGAACCGCGGGGAACTGAACTCCTACCTCATCGAAATCACCCGCGACATCCTCGGATACCGCGAGGAGGGACAGGCCGTGCTCGACCTGATCCTCGACGCCGCCGGCCAGAAAGGCACCGGCAAGTGGACGGCCGAGGCCGCCCTGGACGTCGGTCAGCCCCTGACCCTCATCGGCGAGGCCGTCTTCGCCCGCTGCCTGTCCGGCCTGAAGGAGGAGCGCGTCGCGGCCTCCAAGGTGCTGCCCGGACCGACCGACCGCTTCCAGGGCGACCGGGCCGCGTTCATCGAGGACGTCCGGCAGGCTCTGTACGCATCCAAGATTGTCAGTTACGCCCAGGGCTACCAACTCATGCGGGCGGTGGCGAACGTGCAGGGGTGGAACCTGAACTACGGTGGAATCGCGCTCATCTGGCGCGGCGGATGCATCATTCGGTCCGCGTTCCTGGGCGACATCAAGAGGGCCTACGACCGCGATCCGAAGCTGGTGAACCTGCTGCTCGATCCGTTCTTCCGCGACGCGGTCAGCAAGGCTCTGCCGGCCTGGCGCCGCGTGCTGGTGACAGCCGTCACCCTGGGCATCCCCATGCCGGCCACCAGTGCCGCGCTGGCCTACTACGACGGCTATCGCTGCGAGCGACTGCCCGCCAATCTGCTCCAGGCCCAGCGCGATTACTTCGGGGCCCATACGTACGAACGGGTGGACCGGCCCCGCGGGCAGTTTTTCCACACCAACTGGACCGGCCGAGGCGGCGAAACCGCCTCCTCGTCGTATACTGTCTGAACAATGGCCGGCCGGGGATTCCATTGCGGCCTGCCTTGTGAGCCTGAAGGCCTGACCGACAGGACGAGAGCCATGTCTCCAATCCCGCTCGATCCGACCGCCCGATTCGTCCGCCCCCTTCTCGTGCTCGGCATCGGTAACATCCTGCTGAGCGACGAAGGCGTCGGCGTTCGCGTGGTGGAGGCCATGCGGGAGACGTCCCTGCCCGACCACGCGGAGCTCTGCGACGGCGGCACGGGCGGCATGGACCTGGTGGAGATGCTGGCCGGCCGGCGGAAGGTTGTCGTGGTCGACGCTATGCAGACCGACGCGCCGCCCGGCACCGTTCTCCGGCTGACACCCGAAGACCTGGCCGGCCCGGCGCCCGGTCGGTTGTCCGTCCACGAGGTCAGCCTGCTGGATGCGCTGGCCATGGCCCGGCAGATTGGCGAGCCGCCCGGCGAGGTCGTCATCTTTGGTGTGCAGCCCCGGCAGGTCGACTGGGGGCTGGAGCTTACGCCGGAAATCGCCGCCCTCGTGCCCGAGCTGATCCGGCGCGTGCGAGCGGAGTTGAATGTGTGAAGCTCGCGTGTGAGGATCTACCCTCACGCAAGGTCAGAGCGACGGCCAGGACGCCTCGCCCGCGCACGACAGTCGAAAGGGAGCATCATGCAATCCGATCGAATTCTGAAGCTTCGGGATCAATACCGCACCGCCCTGCTGGATGACGTGGTGCCGTTCTGGATGAAGCACGGCGTCGACCGGGAGTGCGGAGGGTTCTTCACGTGCCTGGAACGCAACGGCTCGGTCTTCTCCACGGACAAGCCGGTGTGGTTCGCGGGTCGGGCGACCTGGCTCTACGCCACTCTGTACCACCGGCTGGAGCACCGGCCGGAATGGCTGGACCTGGCCCGCCATGGCTTCGCGTTCTCGGAGAAGCACTGCTTCGCCCCGGACGGGAAGATGTACTTCAGCGTCACCCGCGAGGGAAAGCCGCTGCAGATGCGGCGCCACGTGTACAGCGAAGTCTTCGCCACCCTCGCGTACGCGGCCCTGGCGGAAGCCACCGGCGACGACGCCGTCCGCGGCCGGGCGGTGGACGTGTTCAACTCGTTTCGCCGATACCAGACCACCCCCGGCCTGTTGCCGCCGAAAATCGACCCGCAAACCCGGCCGGCCAAGTCGCTTTCACCGCTGATGTGCCTCATCAGCATGGCCGACGCCCTGCTGCGCGTGGATGACGACCCGAGGTATGAGATCCTGATCGACGGAGCGATCGAGGAGCTGTTCCGCGACTTCATCCGGCCGGAAGACGCCGTCGTGCTGGAGACGGTTGACCCGGATGGTCGCCCCCTCGACACGCCCGCAGGCCGGGTCATGAACCCGGGGCACGCCATCGAAACCGCGTGGTTCATCCTGGAGGTGGCCCGGCGCCGCGGCGACGAGGGCCTGATCCGGCGCATTCTGCCCGTGCTCGACTGGTCCTTCGAGCGCGGCTGGGATCGAGAGCACGGCGGGCTGCTATACTTCCTCGACGTCGCGGGCAAGCCCTCGCCGTACCTGGAACACGACATGAAGCTCTGGTGGCCGCACAGCGAAGCTCTGTACGCCGCGCTGCTGGCCTGGCACCTCACCGGCGAGAACAAATACCTGGATTGGTTCGAAAAGGTCCACGAATACACCTTCGCCCACTTCCCCGACCCCGAGTACGGCGAGTGGTTCGGCTACCTGCGTCGCGACGGCAGCCCGTCCACCGATCTCAAGGGCAACATGTGGAAAGGCCCCTTCCACATCCCACGCGCCCTGTGGCTCTGCTGGTCGCTTCTGGACGAGATGGCCGGACAGACGAAGAAACCATAGGCACAGCCTCGGGCAAGGTCAAACCACCCGCGAGGCCGACCAATTGGTAGGGTCCGCCGCGCGGACCACCTCCACAAATGAGCGCTACGTTCGCCAGAAAACGCGCAAGCGCGTGCAGAGACTCACGAACAGCGCCAGCAGAAACGTCTTGATGCAGCCGCGAAGGAAGCCCAACCACGGGGTGGCCAGCCGGCGCACCAGCACGCCCTCCAGGCCGGTCAGGTTCAGGATGGGCGCCATGAACCCCCCGCTGCCGGCGTAGGCGATCATCGGGTTCTGGCCGTTGTCGATGAGCAGCCGCATCCAGCGTCGGCCCCGCCACACGTCGATGATCACGGTGAAGGCAATCAGCGTGAAGCAGGCCAGCCCGCTGGTCACGAAGTAGTAGCTCATCGTGGCGTGGTCCTTCTTGATCCCACCCTCGTACGGCTCGAAGATCAGCCCCAGCACGAGCCAGTACACACCCCAGAGGTACAGATTCCGCATCAACCCGCCCGTGCCGTCACGCAAGCGCCGAAACAGGAGCCAGCCCACGGCGCACGCCAGACCGGCCAGCATCGGGGTTTCCAGCACCTTGCGTTCGTGCAGGCCATACACGGTCAGGACCACCAGCCCCGCCGTGAGACTGAAGATCCCCGCCGAACGCAGTCCCGACCGCCAGCCGCGCCATACGCCCGAATCCGCAGGTGCCGCCAGCCACTGACGAAGCAGGTCGCCGGCAATCGTGCCGGGTATCGCGATGAAGAGATATTGCAGGTAGTAGAGCCGGTACATCCACGGAATGGGCGTCCAATCCCACGCCATCTGGACCCAACCCGGCTCTCCGTGGGCTAGGCGAATGCCCAGCAGCGGAACCAACAACAACAGCCGGGCCGTCCAGTTCCGTTGTGTCAGCATCCACACGATCGACCCGAAGACGGCCATGTTCGTCAGCACGACCAGGATGATGTTGTTGCGCGTCACGGAAAAGCTGATGTCTTGTCCGAGTCGTGGCAGCGAGGCCATCAGTCCAATCGCACACAGCCATCCCACCGCACGAACAGCCACACGCCGCTCCAACGACCAGCGGTCCGGTAATCTGGCCAACACAGGAAAGAGCAGCAGGAACCCCGCCAGGGCAACAAACCAGGTGGACAGAGAGGGGCTCTTGCTCAGCTCCCAGGGCTGGATATGCGCATGGTAGATCGCAAACAACGCCAGCAGGATGCCGCGATGAGCGATGTACCGAGCCGACCGCCACCACGATTCGCCCTTGGCCATTCGCCGCCCGAGGGCCAGCGGCATGGACGCTCCCATGGCGAACAGAAAGAACGGGAAGACCAGATCCACCCACGTCAGGCCGGGCAGCACGGGAATGAACTTGTGGAACTGGGGCGGCGTTTGCGCGTGGTACATCCAGTCCGGCAACGTGTGCGGCGCGTGCGCAGACCACCCGAAGTGGATCACGCCCGACAGCACCATCGTCAGGATCGCAAACCCGCGCAGCGCATCCAGGGCGTCCGCACGCCGGCGCGCCGGCTGCGTCGAAGCCGCCTCGCTCTGTGTTGCCGTCGGCATTGGGCTCTCCAGAAATGGACAGAACCATCGCTTCCAGACGCCGCCCGTCCCGCAAACGCGCTGCTCGCAACCGGCATGGTACGACCAATTGTCGCTCCGTCACAAGAATGAAGCTCCCAACCGCAGCCCGACCACCGGACGACCGGGCCGACCCCGCCCGGAATCATCAATCGCTTGTGGACCGGCGTAACCCTGGAGTATGCTTCCCCGGTTCAGGCGGACCGTGTATCCATGCCCGATTCCGAACCGAACAACCCGCACGTGCCGAACGACGCGTCGCTGATGGCCCGACTGCGCGACGGCGACCACGCTGCCTTGGGCGAGCTCGTCCGCCGCCATCAACGCCGCGTCCTGGACATCGCCGTCCGGACCCTCAGAGACCATACACTGGCCGAAGACATCGCCCAGGAGGCGTTCCTGCGCGTCTGGCGATCCGCCGCCGACTACGTGCCCAGCGCCCGGTTCACCACCTGGCTCTACCGAATCGTCGTGAACCTCTGCCTGGACGCCCGCAGAAAACGCCGGGCGCTGCTGGCAGAGACCCCGGACCAGCCCGACCCCCAACAATACACTGCTGAGGCAGCGATGCACCACGCCGACCGGGCGGCCGTCATCCGCACCGCCCTCGACGGCCTGCCGGAACGCCAGCGTGTCGCGGTTTTGCTACACAAATACTCCGGCCTGTCGATGCGGGAAATCGCAGGCACCACCGGATGGACCGAATCGGCCGTGGAGTCGCTCCTGGTTCGTGCCTATGCGACGCTGCGACAGAAACTTGAAGGCCTTGACTCGTAGAGGTTATCGCCCGCAGGACAGGGCGGCCCGAATCGTTACACTTGGTGAGGGAGTTCACCATGCTATGTCCATCGGCTGAAGACCTGGTCCGATACGTTTCCGGCGAGGCCGGTGCCGATGATGCGGCGCGCGTGGAGGTTCACTTGGTCGGCTGCCCGACCTGCGCCGAGACGGTCGCCGCCTTGCGCGAAACGTGGGCCGCCCTGGATGCCTGGCAACTCGATGCATCCGGTGTCGATCTGACCGAGCGTGTCCTGATGGCCGTTGAGGCCGAGGAAGCGGCCCCGCGACGGCATCGCTGGAGGTGGCCGGCGCTTACCCGGTTGGCGGCCTCCGTCGCAATCGCAGCCGGGCTGGGCATCGGCGCAGGACGCCTGGTATCGCAATCGGCGGCACCCGATCGAGAAACGGCAATGGCGGATGGCGTCCGAGACGAGATCGTCCACACGCTGACGTCCGCCTATGCGGCGACCGACTCCGCCACGGGCCTGGCATTGCGTTTCGAACCGGCCTCGAGAAAGGAAGGACGGTAACGCGTCATGATCACCAAAGCTGGAATGACCCTGATGGCCGTCGCTGCTGTGGTCTTCGCGGGCGCGTTCCTGACCACGGTCGGGACGACACCAACCCCTTCGACGAATACACCCATGCCGCCGCTGGCGCGATGGCTGGGGGTCGATGCCGAAACGGCCGCGATCATTCACGAGCAGGATCCTGCGTTCACGGAAGACGTAACCGCCCTGCGGCGTGAGCTCGATTCGGCCCGAGCCCGACTGGCTGAGCTGTTCGAGAACGCAGAGGCATCGGACGAGCAGATTCGCGCGGCCGTGGATGCCAGCATCGCCGCGCACAACGAGCTGGAGCGGCGGGTCTCGGAATACCTGATCGCGGTGCGAAAGCACCTGACACCCGACCAGCAGAAGAAGCTCTTCGGGCTCTGCGCGAACGAGATTCGCGAGTGCCGAAAGCGGTGTCAGAAATCCGGCTGCGGCGCGGGCGTCCGGACCAATGGGGCCTGCGACCCCACCTGCCCCGCCGGAAGTGCCGCCCGCCCGTCGGCCACACCCTGCCGTCCCGGCGGCAGCACACCCGGAACCAGAGCGGACGAAACCACGGAATGAGAGACACCGTCGCCGAGCAACGCCCCAGCACGCGCAATCCCGGGCCAGGCGGCAGTTTGGCACTGTAGTTTTTGGTGTGGCACTTGACGGTACACCGCCCGACTCGATCGCCAGTCGTGGCATCTACGTATTTTATTGGACCCCCTTGATATTTGCGGACCCACTGTGGTATAAGGGACATGTGGGATACAGGCGGGTCGCGGTGACCCCCTTGGGAGAGAGAGACGGGCATGTTCTGCCCGTTTTTTCGTGGACTTGGCACGAGCCCAAGGAGGAGGAACAAAGAATGCGACTCGCACTGACAATTCTCTTGGTAGCGGCGGTCCCTGTCCTTGCACACCCGGTTGTCATCGACACGAGCTTCGGCGGCACAGGCGTGGGCGAAGCCCAGACGAATGTCCACGAAGATGCAGATCCGTGGGCCGGCTGGGTCACCGTCAACGTGACCAACACCGGAACCGAAGCCTGGGGCGACTTCCACTTCGAGATCTACGACCCGATGGGTTACGACGTCTCGAACGTGGACTTCGTGGTTGATCCGCCCTACGAGCCGACCAGCACGCAGAGCCCGTTGACATGGGTGGTCGACAACGTGTCCGTCGGCGCCAAGATCGATTTGTACTACTACTCCGATCCGGTTGGCCCGGGCGAGTCGGCCACGTTCGCGGTTTACAACGTGAACCCGGACCATGTCCCGTACTTCGGCGTGATGTTCTACCCGACGCCGGTGCCGGAGCCGGCCACCCTGCTGCTGCTCGGTCTGGGTGCGGCCGTGGTCATCCGCCGGCGCTAGAACGCAACGCGACAGTTCTTTCTCCAGCAAGCCTTCGCGGGCGAGCCCAACCGGCTCGCCCGCTTTCATGCGCACAATGCGCGGCGGGCGATGCCTGCCAACCCCGTGCCGGCCGTGAGCCCGATCACTCCCCCTCCACCACCGCCTCCGGCCCCGTGAACGCCGCGACCTCCTCTGCCGTCGGTGTCCGGGCATCACAGAACCACGCGGCCGCGATGAGGGCAACGACTTGGCAACGCCACGCTTCGCCGACGACAAACCACCGCGCCATTTGTGACTGCCGATCCACCAGACCCACTGCCCACCCTCGCAGGTCAACAACCAACGACGTCTTGCTGCGCCGAATTGCGCCGCTACGATCCGACCGCCACCACACGCGGTGCGAACGCCAGATCAGCCCGCCGGGCACGGCCCACCATGTTCGGCCGGCCAGCATGTGCATTACTCGATAGACCAGATAGGCTCCCAGCACAACAGCAAGCGCAAACGCGACCACAAGAATCAAGCCGGCAACGCCGCGCAGAAACGCCCAGTCGCGCCGCCGAAATGCGGCGACCACCAGCAGAGTCAAGGTAATCACGGATACCCAACTGCGAAACCACACGTGCACATTTCGGCCGATTCGTCGAATAAGGCCCACCTTCTCGTCCGCACTTTGATGCTCCGGCGACTGCTCCATCCGCTCTGGCACTCTCCCGGCGGGCCACGCCCGCTCAATGAGCGCCGCCGCCCGATCATCCTGGCACGTCAGTTCAAGAGGCTCGAACGGAATTCCCGTAACCTCGGGGTTCCGCAGACACACGCCACAGGTGGACTGCACCAGGATCACACGGCCGAGCGGGATGTCACCCAGCAGCCTTCCCAAATCGCGGATCAATCGGCGTCGGAACATCCAGATCCGCCGCGCGTGTCGCAAATACACCAGTTCCACGAGCCGGTGCGGTACGCGTCGCGCCGCGTCCGGCTGTTGGGCCATCCACTCCAGCCGGCGCCTGTGGCCCTTGATCTCCCGCTGTCCCCAGAGTCGCCCGAGCCAAAGCACAATCGCCGTACCGGCCACCGCCCACGCCAGTACGGCAAGCTCCCCAACGACGATCCCCACGGAAGCCCACTTGCCACCCGCATCAAGGGACGTGCTTACAACCACGCAGAAGGCCGCCAGCGACACCAGCGACACCACCACCAGCCCCAGCGCGCGGATCAACTGCCCGATACGACCGAACGCATCGCGGCGAACGACAATCGTCCGCAGCCGCGGCCGGACCTGCCCCACACCCGTCTGAACCGTCGTCTCAGGCCCCATTGCTCAGTCTCTTACCACGGTGCGGGCCCCACCCGCAACCCGGGCGACGGAGTTGAAAGGCCAGCCCCCCAATCACGCGGGCGCGGACTGCGAGCGTATCTGCCCGCGCCCCGGCCATGTACCGGGGCAGTTGCTTCTCGGACGTAATCCAGGCCGGTGAAGAATCGCGTCTCGACACGAAAGAGAATTGGCCTCCGTCCGCGTCGAATCGTACGCTGCATGGGGCGGACATCGGTCGGGGGTTCTGCAGCCGGATGAAAGGGTCCGATATGGGCACGACAGCAATCACGAAGGGACAATCGGCGCGTACGGAGACGCGGAGCGAATCGGCAGTCAAATCTGGTGCTGCGCCGCGCGATCTCTCCCCGCCGATGGACCCACCGGCCAATTCCCCAAAACACGGAACACACCGAGGGGAAGCTACGGCGGCGCGGCCGGGTGGCCCTGCCGCGTCTTCTCCGGCCACCGCCACCCCGCCGCCGGACATTGCGGAAGGGCTCAGCAATCGCCGTGCGCACCGGCGTTATCCGTTCGAGGTTCGCATCCAGGTAAGGATTCTGGAAGGACGGGGCTGGGCGGAACGGCCGCGGGAGGTCCCGGCCGAGGCCCTGGACGTGTCACAGGGCGGACTGAGCTTCGTTCACGAGGAACCCGTCGCAGTAGGCGTCCGTGTGGTGGTGGACGTGACGAGCGCCGCCAGCCGTCGAAAGCTGTACGGCGTGGTGCGGAACTGTGTCTGCCTTCGCGATCACGCGTATCGGGTGGGTGTTCAGTTCGTCACGAGAGCGATTCCCGCGCCCAGCCGTGCCGGACGCAACCGCGCGTGGTGACTCGCACCGGCCCGGCGTTGCCGGGCAGCGGTGCGTCCTGACGTGCCGAGACTCTATCGGGAAACCATGCCCGAATCGCGCTGCCGCGCGTCAGCCATCTGCAGCAGCGAGCCGGCCACCGTCGGAACGATCAGCAGGAACGGCAGGAACAAGCCGTAGCTCACCGAGATCGACCGGAAGAAGCCCCACAGCGACGGCATGTCCGACACGAACACAATCACCCCGGAAATGAGCAGGACCGCGCCCTCAAACGCGGTGATGATCGCAATCACCGGCCGCAGGTAAATGAATGACAAAGCGGTGCACGCCACGAAAACGAGGCCCACGGCAATCCACGTCGGCAAGGCAGACATGTGGGCGGCGGACAGCGTCGTATGCGCGATGGCCGCGCTGATCAATCCGCCCAGAACCGCGATGGAATAGTTCGCCGGCGGCAGGGATGCCGCGCCCAGCAGAACGGCACCCACGATGCAATACATCAGCGAGTTGCCGTGTGAGCCCGCCACCAGCACACCAACCACCCCGCCGATGATCCCGAACGTGGCCACCACGGCCGCCTTCCACAGGCGCCACCCCGCGATGGCCATCATGAACCCGACGGCGCACATCGGGACACCCAGAAGCGTGTCCGATCGTTGCAGAAAGGCCACCCACTGCTCAATGGACGTGATCACCGCGATGCTCCCGGCCGGCGAGGCGTTGTCAAAAACACCCTGCTGCCGCTACTCGGCGATGGGAGCGGGCTCAGCCTTGGCGGGACGACGCGTCAGCAGACTCTGCAGGACCAGTGACGCAACGAAGAAGCCCAGGACGGCCAGGTCCACTTCCCGACCGTGCTCCGGCAGGCTCTCCATGGCCTGGGGCCAGTAACTCTGGGCCGCCAGACCCAAGGCCGTCGTCACCAGCACCGTTCCCACCAGGGCGGTGGTCAGGACCAGCGTGAACCGGGCTGCCAGCAGCCCGATCAGCAGGCCGAACGCACCGGCCCCCGCCGCCGTCAGCAGCAGGTACTTCTCCACATCGGCATCCTGCGCGACCAGGTGTGCCCGGAAATCTCCGGCTGCCTCTCTCAGGGCGTCCAGCGGCGGACGCGGTTCGGCGGGAACGTCCGGTATTACGTATTCCCCCACCGTATGCGGTGCTGTGGTCGGAAAGGTCTTGAAATGCGGCAGAACGTGGCCGGACCCGTAGATGCTGATGGCGATCACCGCAGCGAAACCCGCGGCGGCAACCCCCACCCACAACCGGAAAAGCAGCAGCCCGATTGTGCCGCAGACCACCGCGCAAATCACGATGGTGGCCGTCTGGGGTACGTTCAACAGACCGCCGTATCGGGCGGCCAGCCCGGCCCCCACCCCCGTGAGTGCGAGCGTGACGACGGGCTTGGCCAGCTTCGCCCCGAGCGTGCTGACCAGAACGCCCAGCACGAGCAGGGATGCAATGACCAAATCGCCGCCGGGCAGCGTGTCGGTCGGCACATGCTGCCGGATGAACTGGAAGGCCGGCGTAACGAGATCAACAATCTGCTCGATCATGGCAGTATCTCCCACCAGGGATTCGAGCGGTGCCGAGCGTTATTTCGGCCCCGCGCGTCCGGTGGGCCGCGGAGACCCATCCGTGGCCGTTCGGGGAAAGGGTGGGGTGACCTCAAGCCCGCGCCCTGCCCCCGCCGTCGGGGCTTCCGGCCCCTCGTCCGTATTATACCCCCGCTCAGGCGGGTGTGGTGAACTGATGCGGATGTGTGGAAATGTCGATGGTGTGGCGATCCGCATCCACCCGCCCGGACCGGCGGAAGTTTTCGCGAAGAATCGCGATTTTCTGGGCAATGGTGTTCTCCTCCAACTCCTCGCCGGGGGCGGATCCCCAGATGATCGTCCCACCCGCCCGATCGGTCGCCAGTCGAATGTGGGCCTCTTCGCGGTCCACGCGCCCGCCATAGTTGTGGACCAGCACGCCGGTGATCTGCCCGGCAAAGGGCTCCGCGACAAGTCGCGAGGCGACGGTCATTCCGGCGGCGAGGTCTGGGGCGTGCCATTTCTCACCGGCCGGCGGCGGCGCCGCCGCTACCCCCTGAATCAGCATCAGGCCGCCGTCCTGCGCGTAGGTTCCGGGCAGGCGAACCTGATCCTGCGAAACCAGGTACAGCAGCCCGTTATACTGGACCAGCGCGCTCGGCCGGCGATAGTCGCAGTGGACCACAACGCGCCCGTCCGCAAACTTCTGCACGCTCTCCACCTTCCGGACCCACGGATTGGCCTCCACGATCCGTCCGATGCTGCGGCAAAGGGTGTTTTCGCTCCAGGACGCTTGTGCGACGACCTGCAGGTCGGCGAGGATGTCCCCCTCCACGCCGGGCGGGGCCCCGACGATCTCAATCACCGGGGGTTGCCGGAATCGCGCGTGGCCCAGCGCGTACCGCTCCAGGCGATACAAACCAAGCCCACCGCCGACCACCACGACCAGCCCCGCGACGCCCAGCGCGGTCCACCGAAGGACGCGACGGCGGGCCTCCTCCGACACGCGCAGCCATGCCGGCGTCTGCCATGACCGCTTCGTTTGGGGTTTCTTCCTCTTCCGCCTCGACATGGGTCAGACCGTTACCCTGTGTGCGTCCGCTGCATGGTCAGATTGACGATCTGCTGGCAGAGGTCTTCGAAGGACAGGCCGATCCGGGCCGCCGCCTTGGGCACCAGCGAGTGATTGGTGAACCCGGGGATCGTGTTGATCTCCAGAATAGTCGGCTGGTGCGTGACCTGATCCACCATCCAGTCCACACGGGCGAGGTCCCGGCAGCCAAGCGCGTTGACCGCGTCGACGCTCAGGGCCTGGACGCTCTCCAGAAGACGCGCCGGCAGGTCGATGTCAAACAGATACTCCGTATCCTCATCGATGTACTTGGCCTGGTAGTCGTAGAACTCGCGCTTCGTGCGAATCTGGCATACCGGCAAGCCGGTGCTGCCCAGGACGCCGACCGTCAGCTCGGGGCCCTCCACGAATTCCTCGATCAGCGCTTCGCCGTGCTTGCTCACAACCTGCTCCACGGCCTGGCGAAGGCCGCCCGCATGGCGAACGATGTGCGTGTCCACGCTGCTCCCGGAACTGACGGGCTTAACCACGGCCGGCGTACGCCAGCGCGAGACGACCTGGTGAATCCGGGCCGGAGTGGCCACGTCAAACGTCGGTGTCGGCAGGTCGTGCTCCAGCAGGCGAAGCTTGGTGGCCACCTTGTTCATGGCCAGGGCGGAGGCAGTGGAACCGGATCCGCAGAACACGATTCCGCGTTCCTCGAGGATTCGCTGGATGGTGCCGTCCTCGCCGAATGCGCCGTGCAGGGCGATGAAGACCATGTCGGCCGGTATGTCCAGGGCCGACAGGTCGTCCGGGCCGACGTCGTGCAGAGCAACGCGATGGCCGCGTGCCCGCAGCGCCTCATAAACGGCCTGCCCGCTGGCCAGGCTCACTTCCCGTTCGTCGCTGGGGCCGCCGGACAGCACGGTGATGTTCAGAGTCGTCACGCCGCCCGCAGATGCCGCGGCCGGAGGTCTCGTTTCCACTTGCACGGAGGTTTTCATCCTGTCGACACTCCCTTGTCATACGGGGCAGGTTTGCCGGTCCGGCTCCCAGATCTCGATCTCAGTTTCGAGCTGGATGCCGAACTTCTCGCGGACCGCGCAGCGAATCTCCTCCACGAGCCGCAATACGTCCGTCGCCGTGGCTCCTTCCTCGGCGACAATGAAATTCGCGTGCCGTTCCGACACGCGGGCCCGACCGACCGACCGGCCCTTCAGACCCGCCCGGTCAATCAGCCGACCGGCCATCTGACCCGGCGGGTTCCGGAAGATGCAGCCGGCGCTGTGGGCCGCCAGCGGCTGCGATTCCTTCTTCGCTCGCCAGTACTCCTGGAAGCGGGCCCGCAGCGTGTCCGGGTCTTCGGCCGTCAACTGGAACCGGGCCGAAACCACGATGGCCCCTCCCAAACGGCTGTGACGATACCCAAAACCGATCCGCTCGCGCGACCACGTCTCAATCTGTCCCGACGGCAGCACCACGCGGGCCTCGATTACGTGGGACTGGATCTCGCCGTACCGGCCGCCGGCATTCATACGAATGGCGCCGCCCACCGTGCCCGGTATGCCCGCGAGCCCCTCCAGCCCGGCCAGGCCCCGCCCGACGGAATCCTTCACGAACCGCATCAGCTCGGCCCCGGCGCCGGCGGTGGCCGCGGTGCCGTCAAACTCGACGGCCGTGAACGAGGGTTCCGTCAATCGAACCACAATTCCGTCCACGCCGGCGTCGCACACCAGCAGGTTCGCACCACCCCCGAGAACGCGCAGGGGGATGTTCCGCGCCGACGCACGCCGGACCAGGTCGCTCAGATGCGCCTCGTCGCGCGGGTGGACCACGCACGCAGCCGCCCCGCCCAGCCCGAACCAGGTCAGGTCGGCCAGCGGCACGTTGGTCTCAATGCGCCCGTCCGATGCGTTCAACCAGTCCATCCGCCACTTTCCATACGTCACCGGCGCCCATGGTCAGCACCAGGTCGCCCGCGATGACGTGGCTTTCCAGGTGGTCCGTAACCTGTTCCAGGCCCGGAATGTGCCGGGCCTCCTTTCCGTGCGAGTGAATCTTCGCCACCAGGTCGGCCGCGTTCACGGCCGCCCGGTCCTGCTCGGAATCCCGGGCCGCGTAGATGTCCGGCACCAGGATGATGTCTGCGTCACTGAACGATTCGGCAAACGTGTCGATGAGCATCCGGGTCCGCGAGTACTGGTGCGGCTGAAAGACCACCCAGGTCCGCTTCGGGTTGTACCGATCGCGGACCGCCCGGATCGTCGCGCGGATTTCCGTCGGGTGGTGGGCGTAGTCGTCCACCACCGTCACGCCGCGCCCCTGCCCGCGCAACGTCATCCGCCGCAGCACGCCCTCGTACGTCTCCAGGGCCGTGGCAATCGCCTGCGGATCCGCGCCGCCTCGTGCGGCCAGGGCTATCGCCGCCAGAGCGTTGGTGACGTTGTGCAGCCCGGCCAGGGACAGCTTCGCATGCATCACCCAGCGTTCCCGGTGGAGCACGTCAAACTCGTACCGGCCTTCGCTGGAAGTCAGGTGGCACGCACGCCACGTGGCCCCGTCCCCCAGGCCGAACGTCTCGATCGGCGCCTCGATGTCCTGCGTGGCCCGACGCGTGGTTTCGTCCGCATGGGGGATGACGACCAGCCCGTCCGGGGGCACGTTGGTGCAGAATGCGTTGAAGGCCTCGACCAGGTCATCGATGTCCCGGTAGTAATCCAGGTGGTCCGCCTCAATGTTCAGAACGGCCGCCAGGTTCGGGCAGAAGTGCAGGAACGACCGCCGGTACTCACAGGCCTCCACGATCAGG
>JAFGJQ010000090.1 GCA_016929015.1 Phycisphaerae bacterium
CGGGCCCCAGCCGTACTCCCACGGCCCGCCCATCGCCCACGTGCCCAGACCCACCATGGTGAGCTGCATGTCCGTCTTGCCCAATTGCCGCTTCTGCATGATTCGTTCTCCCAGAGGACGATGCCATCGGGGTTCCAACGCATGATCCCGCGTTGGGAGCCCCTTTCCATCCTTCAGCCCGGCAGCATAGTCGCAGTCGCAGGTTTTATCAATAGGCATGTCGATTGCGGTCCTACCGGGCGTGTTTTTCTATTGATTGTCCCGCCGGCTGCGTCTATGCTGATTTTCTTATGCGAATTCCGTTGACCAGGTATGGATTGCCTGAGGTGGTCGTCTATCCAGCGGCCGTTCTCGTGCTGATGGCCGCCGTGGGACTGTTCGGACCTGCGCGGTTGCCCGTGTGGGGGGTAGTCGTCGCAGAAGGGATCCTCGCGCTGGTCCTGGGGTGGGCGCTGATGTTCTTTCGAGACCCGCACCGGGAGCCGCCGCGGGACGACCGCCTGCTGCTGTCGCCCGCCGACGGGACGATCACGGACGTGGGGGTGGTCGAAGAGAGCGAGTTTATCGAAGGACCGGCCTTCCGCGTCGGGATCTTTCTGAGCATCTTCAACACGCATATCAACCGCGCCCCGTGCGACGCGACGGTCGAAAAGATCACCTATCGCCCCGGCAAGTACATCAACGCGATGAGCCCGCGGGCAGGCAAGGAGAACGAATCGAACAACCTGACGATGGTACGGACAAACCATCCCCGGAATCGGCTCCTCGTCCGCCAGATCAGCGGGGCCATCGCCCGGCGGATCGTCTGCGCCGCCCGCGAAGGGCAGCAGCTTGCTGGCGGAGAACGGTTCGGCATGATCAAATTCGGGTCGCGGACCGAACTTTATCTGCCTGCGAGCGATAGTGTAGAGTGTCTGGTGCGCATCGGGGACAAGGTAAAGGCGGGCATTACCCCTCTGGTGAGGTATGAGTGCCACTCGGCCCGCGAGACCCACACCCGTCCTGAGGCCGGGAATCCAGGAAATGAATGACAAACACCGACAGAAGATGAATCGCAGATCGAGACGGGCCCTGCTCCGGCCTGCGCGGCGGCATCGCGTCCGATATATCACCGTTTTGCCCTCGCTGATCACGCTGCTCAACGGCGTCTTCGGGTTCACCGCGATCATTCTGGCAAGCAAGGCCGGCGCCCCCGAGGCGGGACGGACGTCCTATTTCGCGGTGGCCGGGTACATGGTGCTGCTGGCGATGCTGGCGGACATGCTGGACGGCAGGCTGGCCCGTATGAGCCAGAGCACCTCCAGCTTCGGCGGACAGCTCGACAGTCTGTGCGACATGATCAGTTTCGGCGTCGCCCCGGCGTTTCTCATGCTCCGGCTGGTCGAGAACGAGCTTCAGCTTCGCGAGATCTTCTGCGGCGGGCTGCTGCACCGGTTCATCTGGCTGGCGGCCCTTGTCTACCTCAGTTGCGCCGCGATCCGTCTGGCCCGTTTCAACGTCGAGAACGACGAGAACGAAATGGCCCACATGAGCTTCGTCGGCCTGCCCAGTCCAGGGGCCGCGGGCATGGTGATCAGCCTGATCATCTTCCACCAGGAAGAGGTCCCCGGTTTCGACTACCTGATCTACGCCCTGCCGCTGGCCACGTTGGGGGTGGCAATCCTCATGGTCAGCCGGGTCCGCTACCCGCACATCGTGAACGTGTACCTCCGTGGCAAGCAGCCCTTCGGCTATCTGATCCGAGTGCTCCTGTTCCTCGGGCTGGTCCTGTGGAACATGCAGGTCGCGATGGTGCTGATCTTCGGATACTTCGTCGTGGGCAACTTCGCCAAGTGGCTCTACGGCAAGACGATCGCCACGCCGGGCAGGCTCCAGCTCCCGGGCCAGGCCCCCAGTGCGGGGGTTGCCTCCGGCACTACCGCAAATCCCTGACGAATCAGTCCGACGGGGCCCCCACCGGGACGCACGAGGCTTCCGCTGTCGCTACGGCAGGCTGGGGACCCTGCCCTGTCCCGTGCAGTTGGTTGACCCGATGGTAGTGTTCCACCACCTTGGCGAGGCGGCCGAGCACGTCCCGGCCTTCCTCGCTGGCCTCGAGCCCGACGATCTGCAGGCCGATGCACAGGCCCGTGTGGTCCGCGGTGGGCAGGACGTTGCGGATCTGGGCGTTGAACATCAGCGGAGTCTCGTACGGCATGGGCGTGAACCGCACGCCCATGAATTGCCCCTTGCGGAAATCTGTCTCGCCCGCCGGGACGCCGTTGCCCTCAGGAGAAGGGAAGCTGCTGCTGGCGCCTCGCCGGAGAGGGACGATCACCTGGGCGCCGCCGGCCGAGATGTCCATCAGGCGGCCCTCGTAGTAGATGTGCGTTTTCTCCGCCGCCACACGCTTGCCCGTGCGATGCCAGAGCACGACGTTGACCTTGAGCGCCGGCGGGACGTTGACGCGGAAGTAGCTTCGTCGTTGAACGACGCCGATCCGCTCGGGCGCGGCCAGGACGATGGTCCCGCCCGACTCGGGATCGGAGGACGGTTCGAGATTCACAACGACCGTGTCGAAGACGAACTTCCCGTAGGCATGCTTGAAGTTCATCCCGACCGGCTGATCGACCCGGATGTTGATCGGATGAGGTTTGCCGGTGGTGCGAAATCCCTCGATGTACAGCCGGTTGCCGACGAGCTGCTTCATGACCACCTTGGCCACGTGCCACTTGTCCTTGGACAGGTACGACATAATGGCGGGTGACTGACTCTGCGCAACCGTTCCCAGCACGGTCTGGGACTCAGCGCCGCGGAGCATGACGATCTCACTCATACCAAACCTCCCGTGGACTCCCCGACGCGAACGGACGCGTCTGGAAACCCATGCCTACGTCTATGAAAGCCCGCTGTCGGCAGCGCCCCAACAGGGCGAAGGAAAACCCGCCGTAGCGAGCCCTCCATAGAGCATATGTAATGAATCGGCCGACCGCAAAAACGGCATGAGCGTTTTGTCCCATGAATCAGGACGCACCGGTTATGGGACGGTCGCCCGCGGTGTGTCGGCCGCAAGATATCGACGATTGCAGTGAAGGGACTCCTGGGTTATGGTGGATGCGGCCGCACAGTGAAGGAATCATCGACAGTTGGAGCCACAGCGCACGATGCCTGTAGAATTGGGACTCGCACTGGTCTGGTACGTGGTGTTCGTCGTCTCAACGACGTTTCACGAGGCGGCGCATGGCCTTGCAGCCCTGAGACTGGGCGATCCGACGGCACACAACGCCGGCCTGGCGACGCTCGACCCGGTCCCCCACATCCAGAGGTCGCCCATCGGCATGGTCCTCGTCCCGATCCTCACATTCGTCATGGGCGGCTGGATGGTCGGCTGGGCCAGCACG
>JAFGJQ010000091.1 GCA_016929015.1 Phycisphaerae bacterium
AACGCACCCGCGGATCTGGTGGAACTCGACACCTGGCAGCACTACGCCCTGGTCAAGCAGCCGGGGGAATACAGCATCTACATAGATGGGGACCTTCAGTTCAACGGATCTTTGCCGACCGGCACAGATGGCCCCTCCGTCTTCTATGGCACCGACGAGACGGGCTCCCGTGCCATCGGTGACGGTTGGCGCGGCTACCTCGACGAGTTCCGCATCAGCGACGAGGCGTTGACGCCGGACCAGTTCCTGAACCCCGTCATCCCCGAACCATCGACACTGGCCCTGGGCGTGCTGGCCGGCGTGGCATTGCTGGCCTTCAGATCGCGTCGCAAGCTGAACTGAAAAGCGCAGCATCACCGGCCATCCCGTGTTCAGGCCCAACCGCCTCTGGCGGAGAGTCCGAACCTACGTGCTCCGCCGGGGCCGCTCGAAGCTGTGCTCCTGGGTCCAGGCCAGCAGGTCGCTCATCTGCGCTTCGGCCATGGAGATGCAGGTATCGGCGCAGCCGTAGTACAGGCGCACCACTTTTCCGCCCTGCTCAAGCGTGGCCGAACTGGGGAAGATCACGTTCGGCACGTCGCCCACGCGCTCGTACGCCTCCGCGGGATACAGCAGGTAGTCCTTGGTTCGGTAAAGCACCTTCCAGGGCCGCTCGAGGTCCAGCAGCGCCGCGCCGGCGGAGTAGATGTACCCGTTGCAGCTGCACCACACGCCGTGGTAGATCAGTAACCAGCCTTCCGGCGTCTCGATCGGGTGGGGGCCGGGCCCGGTCTTCATCGACTGCCAGCCGCCGCGCGGGCCGAACACGAAGCGGTGGTGGCCCCAGTGGACCAGGTCCGGGCTCTCGGCGTAGTAAATGTCGCCGAACGGCGTGTGGCCGCGGTCGCTGGGCCGGTGCAGGATCGCGTACTTGCCGTTGATCTTGCGCGGGAAGATCACGCAGTTGCGGTTGGCCGGGGGCAGCGGGTTCTCCCACTGCTTGAAGGTCTTGAAGTCCTTGGTCGTTGCGAGCCCGATACAGGGTCCGTTCGCGTTGGAGTTGCACCAGGTGACGTAGAACGTGTCGCCGAGTTGCGTGATGCGCGGATCGTAGCTCTGATCCGTCATGTGCACCTCGGGATCGTCGCTCTGCATCCTGATCCGCTCCGGCTCGAGCTGCCAGTGGATGCCGTCCTTGCTGTAGCCGGCGTGGAGCGTGTAGTCCATGTCGATCTCGTCCACGCGGAACACACCGCGGTAGCCGTCCGCGACCTTGACGATGGCGCTGTTGTGAATGCTGTTGGCGCGCGGCACCGCCTTGGCGGTGATGATGGGATTGCCCTCGTAGCGCTTGAATACCGTTTCATTGGCCATGGCGGGGGTCCTTTCTGTGGTTGTCTACGTGCGTTTCGATGTGTTTCAGAGCCTTGCAGGTCAGCATACCTCATGGTTTTGCCGGGAGGAATGGAATGTTGGAATGATGGAATGCTGGGCAACAAGAGCGCACGCTCCATCCCCACCATTCCAACACTCCACTATTCCATCATTCCGGTCCACCGTCATTCCAGTCTCCCCTCCGCCCACTGGGTCGCGTCCCATTCCTCCTTGCCCTGCCACAGGAGGTGCTTCCAGGATGTCTCCTGGCCCTCCGGGTCGGCATCGCAGGTCGAGATGTTGAAGCCGATCCGGTTCGAATCCTTCAGCGTGGCTTCGCCGCGCAGGACCGGCAGGGGCACGCGCGCCTCCAGGGTGTAGCCTGTTGCGGTCGTCTGCGAGGCGGCCTCGATCGCGGAAAGACGCTGCTCGTTCAGCGAAGGATGCCGGTAGATGATGTGATCCACGGGCCCTCCGTCCGTGAGTGAGGGCGCCAGGTTGATTTGGTAGCAGCCCGGGTCGTTGGGCATGTTGCTGAAGTAGCCTGCGGAATTGCGCGAGTCGATCCACAGCTCGACGCAGTCGTCCTTCCACAGGTCCTTGCCGGCGTTTCTCCGGACCACGTGATCGTCCGTCACGCGCACGGCGACATACAGGTTCTCTGCGTCGTGGGCCACTGTGAACGCGAAGCTGTTGTCCTCCGGCGTCCGGCCATCGGCGGGCGAAACCGTGGTCGGCAGATCCGGCCACTCGTTCAGGCGGCCGTCCACGAGGACCCGGCTCATCAGCCGGGGAATCACCATCTGCGCCCGCGGGCCCGCTGCGGGGGCGGGATCCCAGGGAAGGAGGACCAACTCGGGTGTGGCCTCGCCGGCCGGCCCCTGTTCCAGCCTGACCACCTTCAGGGCGATATCCGGGCTGACCGTCTGGAACTGGAAGGTCAAGGTCCCCTCCATGGCCGGGATCGCCTGTGCAGACAGCCGGGCCCCGCTGGCGGTCTCCCACTGCTCGGCCCCCCAGTTTCCGGCCGAGCAGCCGCGGAGCTGGAGGGCGCCCTTGAATCCCGGCGCGGCGGGCACAGGGCCGTCTGACCACGGCAGAACCGCCGGATTGTAGGCCCATATCAGCACGGTTTCCGGGGAGGCGAGTGCCAGGACGTTCACCATGCGCCCGCCGTCGAC
>JAFGJQ010000092.1 GCA_016929015.1 Phycisphaerae bacterium
GGCCGACCGGCTGGGAATCGACCGGGCGTGGCTGGATGAGATGACCCGCCAGGCGGAGGGGGGAGCCACGGTGGAAAGCACCATGTTCCGGCGGATCCTGTCGGATCCGGAGCGGGCCATGCGGCTGATGGTGGGCACAGCGGCCATTGACGGAGAGATCACGGACCGGGAACGGTCGGTGCTGGTGGATATCAGCCTCAAAATCGGGCTTCCCCCCGGCAGGTTCGGGGAGGTCTTTGTGGAGGGCATGGCCGCGGCCGAGCGGCTGCGCCGGGAACGGAAACGCCCGGCCGGGTCGTAACCCGGGCTGGTGAGTCGGCGTGTATCGGGGCGGAATCTCAAACCATGGCGTTGGCACGCGAAGGCATTCGAGAGATCGCGATCGGCACTGTGGTGTTGGGAGGCCTGACGGCGCTGGCGGTGTGGCTCTGCCCCTGGGTGGCCGTGGTGCCTGCGGCGTTGTGGGTGTTTGTCATCGCGTTCTTCCGCGATCCCCGGCGGGTGGCCCTGTTTGCCCGGGGTGAGCTCTGCGCTCCGGCGGACGGCCGCGTGCGGGACATCACCCGGCTGGAGCATTACGAAGCCATTGGCGGTCCGGCGATTCGGATCGGCATTTTCATGAGCATTTTCGACGTGCATGCCAGTCGCACTCCCTGTCGGGGCCGCGTGGTGTCGATAGAGCACAAGAATGGGTCGTTTCTGGACGCGCGGCATCCGGAGGCGGGGCAGCGAAACGAGGCGAATACCGTGCTCATGGATCCCGATCCTCCGGTTGCAGGGCCGATTGTGGTGCGACAGATTGCGGGCCGGATCGCCCGGCGAATCGTCTGCCACGCGCGGGAAGGGGACGACCTGATGCAGGGCGAGCGGTTCGGTATGATCAAGTTCGGCTCGCGAACGGAGCTGATCGTGCCGGATCGACCGGAGACGGAGATCAAGGCGTACGTCGGGCAGCCGGTGCGGGCGGGGGTCACGGTGATTGTGGTGCAACGTTCCAACCTGAATGCGGGGGTGCCGCGTGTCCGTCATCGCGAGATTCAATCAGCCGGATAATCCGCGTCCGCCGCGTCGGCGGCGATTGCGGACGATTCAGACGCTGCCGACTCTGCTGACGCTGGGGAACCTGATCTGTGGGGTGGCGGCCATTCACTTCTGCATGAGTGCCGTCTTGGATCCGGGCACGGGGCCGACTTTCCTGCGTCGCGGTGGGATGGGCAGCGGGCTTGTCGAGAACTTCCTCCCGACATTCGTCTCGATCAGCGGGCTCATGATCTTCGTCGGGATGTTCTTCGACGGGATGGACGGGCGGGTGGCCCGCTTCGCGCACCGGACCAGCAATTTTGGCGGGCAGTTGGATTCGCTGGCGGACATGGTGACGTTCGGGCTGGCTCCCGCGGTGTTGATGATCACCGTGTTGACCCGGCTGCCCAAGGAATCGGAGCTGGTTCTCATGCCGGGCCGCGCGATCTGGGTGGTCGGCGCCGTCTTCACCTGCTGCACCGCCCTGCGGCTGGCCCGGTTCAACGTCGAGCATGCCGAGGAACCGTCCGATCACACCATCTTCCGCGGGCTGCCCAGCCCGGGAGCGGCGGCGGTGGTGGCGTCGCTGGTGATCCTGCATCAACTGCTGATGATCAGCAAGCTCAGCGGAGCGGCCCTGCTGGCGAACCTGCTGCCGTACATCGTGCTGGCCTGCAGCCTTCTCATGGTGAGCAACGTTCCCTACGTTCACATCGCGAACCGATATCTGAAAGGCCGCCGGCCGTTCGAACAGTTTGCCATGATCGTCGTGGCCCTGGGCGTGTTTCTGTCGCACCCGGCGCCGGTGCTGGTGCTGTTCGTGTGCGGCTATGCGGCCAGCGGGCCGCTGGCGGCGGGATGGGCCCGACTGCATGGGCGTGCGCCCGCATCGCGGGATCACGCAGCAGGGGCGGCCGGCCCGCGGGAGGATTCGCGGAACTCCGCCTCGCTGTGAATGGCCGACTTCCCGGCGGCGGCCGAATCACACGGAATTGAACCCGAGAAACCAATCAGGGGAAATGCGGTGACATCGTCTGCACTACGCGTTCGTTTTGCCCCGTCGCCGACCGGCTACCTGCACGTGGGCGGGGCCCGGACGGCCTTGTTCAACTGGCTGCTGGCCCGGCAGTGCGGTGGAACGTTCATCCTGCGAATCGAGGATACGGATCAATCACGCCACGTGGCGGGAGCGGAGCAGAAGATCCTGGACGACCTGCGATGGCTCGGTCTGCAATGGGACGAAGGGCCGGAGGTCGGCGGCGACTGCGGCCCGTACTTTCAGAGCCAGCGGCTGGACCTCTACCGTCAGCACGTGCAACGGCTGCTCGAAGAGGGAAACGCCTACTACGCATGGGACACGCCCCAGGAACTGGAGGCCATGCGGGCGGAGGCTCGCAAGGGGCAGGGACCGGCCAAGTATCGCCGGCCGGACCCGCTGCCGACGATCGCCCAGGGCCTGGCGGCGCAGCAGGAGGGGCGGGCGGTGGTCGTGCGGTTTGCCATGCCGCCGGGGGACATCGTGGTCCAGGATCACATCCGCGGCGAAGTACGCGTGCCGCAGGAGGAGCTTGAGGATTTCGTCATACTCAAAAGCGACGGCTGGCCGACGTACCACCTGGCCTGCGTCGTCGATGACGAACGGATGGGCATTACGCTGGTCTGCCGCGGGCAGGACCACCTGTCCAACACGCCCAAGCACGTGGGCCTGCAGCGAGCCCTGGGGTTCCGCACGCCGGAGTACGCACATCTGCCGCTGATCTTCAATATGTCCGGCAGCAAGATGGGCAAGCGCGACAAGCACACGGCCGTACACGAGGCGGTTACGCTGAAGATGCGGAACGCCGGGTGGACCACGGCGTCCGTGGCGGAAAGTGCCGGCGTGGACGTGGAGACGGCCGGGCGCTGGTTCGGCGACAAAAAGGGCGGCCGCAAGCCGGAGTTCCAGGTGCTGGAGATGGATGCGCTGCGGCGGCTGGCCGACGCGGCCGGCGCGGTGCTGCCTGAGATTGACGTGCACGATTTCCGGGCGTCGGGGTACCTGCCGGAAGGGCTGAGCAACTTCCTGAACCTGCTGGGCTGGTCGGCGGGTGACGATCGCGAGCAGATGACGCGTGACGAGGCCGTGACTGCGTTCTCCGTCGAGCGGATCATCAAGTCCAACGCGAAGTTCGATCGGGAGAAGCTGCTCGCGCTGAACACGCAGTGGGTGGCGGCGGTGTCGTCCGATCGCTTGCTGGCGGCGTTCCGCGATTGGGCGCAGGTCAGCGGGTCGGCCATGGCCGATCTGGACGACGCAACGGCAGCGCGAGTGCTGGAATTGTGCCGCGGATTCCGGACGTTCCGCGACGTGGAGTCCAAGGCCGGCGCGTTGTTTGTGACCGACGATCGGCTGGTGTATGACCCGGGGGCGGTCCGCAAGGTGCTGGAGAAGGGCGAGGGCAGGGGATACACCATGCTGGCGGCCGTGCTGCCCCTGCTGGAATCGGCGGACCCGTGGTCGGCCGCGGAGCTGGAGGCCCGGGTGACGCGGTTCTGCGAAGAGCAGGGGGCGAAGTTGGGCGACGTGGCACAGCCCCTGCGGGTGGCTTTGACGGGCGGGACGGTGAGTCCCGCCATCTTCGAGACGTTGGAACTGGCGGGGCGGCCCCGCACGCTGGCCCGCGTACGCCGCTGTCTGCAACGCAAAGGAGGGTGATAAGAGATGTCGCTTTTGGTGACGGGAACGGTCGGAATCGACACGGTGATCACGCCGACGGGTCGGGCGGACGACGTGCTGGGCGGCTCGGCGGTATATTTCTCGCTGGCTGCCGCGAAGTTTGCCCCGGTGCGGCTGGTGGCGGTGGTCGGGGATGATTTTCCGCCGGCGTTCTGCGACGTGCTGGCGTCCAGAAGGATCGACCCGGCGGGCCTGGAAACGCGCAGGGGCAGTAAGACCTTCCGCTGGACGGGCAAGTACCTGGGCGACATGAACGAGCGGGAGTCGTTGCGGACGGACCTGAACGTCATCGCGGAGGCCCCGCCGCCCATTCCCCCTGCATTTCTGGACAGCGAAGTGGTCTTCCTGGCCAACACGCATCCGGCCCCGCAATTGAACATGCGGCAGCAGTTGCCCGCGGCGAAACTGGTCGTGTGCGATACGATGGACCTGTGGATCCACAGCGAGCGGGAGGCGCTGACCCGCACGCTGGCGGCCGTGCACGGCGTGGTCATCAATGACAGCGAGGCCGTCCAGCTCACCGGCCAGAAAAACGTCATTTCCGCCGGCCGGGCCGTGCTGGCGATGGGGCCGCGTTTCGTGGTGGTCAAGAAGGGGGCGCACGGGGCGCTGCTGGTGACTGCCGACGGCGTGACGGCCATCCCGGCCTATCCTTCCGAGCGGGTGGTGGACCCGACCGGCGCGGGCGACAGCTTTGCCGGCGGAATGCTGGGCTACCTGGCGGCTGAAGGCCGGTTTGACTATGCCACGCTGCGTCGCTCGCTGATCCGCGGGACGGTGGCCGCATCCTTCACCATCGAGGATTTCTCCGTGAATCGCCTGCAAGCGCTGTCGGAAACCGAGCTGCAGCAGCGCATCACCGAGTTCACCGGAATGTTGGCGATTGGGTGATGCCCCGCGTACCTGGCGATCCACGGGTTTCGTCCCGATGACAATCGGGACGGAACCGGTGGTTCGAGAAGCGCCCTCTCTTTCTTCCCGCCCCGGAGGGGCGGAGGATGGGCGGCGAACGCAACCCTCCTCTGCCCCTCCGGGGCAGGTGGGGTTTTACGACGGACCACGATCCACGGGTTTCGTTGCGCGAGGCTGCGCCTCGCTCCGCTCCACCCGTGGCTACAGTCCGGCGCCCCCGGTCGGGGGCGGAGATGCATCCTGGCGACCTCGCAAAGGGGTCGCGGATCGTGTCCGCCGCCTCCTGTCGGGGGCGAGACGGCAGTGCGAGTTGATTCGCCCATCATGTTGCGGAGTCGGGTTTCGGTGTCTCCGGCCGTGGCACCGCGTCCGCCAGGGTCACCTGGCCCAGCGCATTGCGGGCCTGGTTCCACGCGAGGGCGGCGGCCGCGTCGAGCGGAACGGCGGGCTCGTTGTTTCCCCGCGCATCCAGGCCGAGCACCTGCGTGAGCGTGGTGCGGTCCGCCGGGCGCACGGGGCTGTAGGCGTCGGCCCGGCCCTTGGACTTCACGCGACAGAGCACGTCGCGGGCGACCAGCCGATCGAGCAGCCGCTGCGTACGCTCCTTGCTGAGGCCCAGCGCCGCCGCCGCCGCTTCGACGTCCACCGGACCGCGGCCGTTTTCGTACGGACCAGCGACGGCCACGGCGGCGGCCAGCAAATCGGCCGGTCGGATGGGCCGTCGCCGCCGTTCCTCCATCGTCCGCATGACGCCAAGGTTGGAGGCGGTGTGCGCGAGCTGCGCGCCGAACAGGAAGATCCACCACGAGAGGTTCAGCCAGATCAGAAACAGCGGCAGCAATCCCAGCGCCCCATACAGGTTTCCGGTGCGAACGAATCGCGTGACGTACAGACCGAAACCCCACTTGGCGATCAGCCAGAAGGGAACGGCAATCACGGCGCCGGCCAGGGCCGCCCGATACGGAACGTGCGTCGTCGGCAGCAGGGAGTAAACTGCCGCCACCACCAGAATGCCCGCCAGGATGGGCCCGGTCCAGCCCGCCACCGCCAACAGCCAGGCAAGTACCGATTGTCTCTCCAGTATGAGGGTCACCTGCCGGCCGGCATACATGGCGGTTACAGACACGACAGGGACGAGCGTCAGCAGGGCCCAATAGAGCAGCAGGCGACGGCCCAGTGGCCGGGATCGCGGGGCCTCAAAAATGCGATTCAGCGAACGCTCCACCGTTGTGATCAGCGTGAGCGCGGTCCAGATCAGCAGCACGGCGCCGACGGGGCCGATCCGGCGAACGGAGAGCTTTGACTCGACGTTGGCCGCGAGCCGTTCGATCTCGTCGGCCACGTTGAGGGTCTTGGGTTTCTGTCCGGCCGGCGCATCCGGATCGGCCTGTTCGATGATGTTGATCTGCGCGATGCCCGTGCTTTCGAACAAGCGGCGCATGCTCTGGCGGCTGTCCTCCAGCACGCCCATGGACTTCAGGATCAGCATTGCCAGGACGAGCACGGGGATCATCGCGAAGAGGGTGCGGAACGAGAGAGCGGCGCTCATGGCCCCGACGTTGTTCTGCCAGAGGCGTCGCGCGCAGAATCGCCACAGCGTCATCTGGAAGC
Source organism: Phycisphaerae bacterium (assembly GCA_016929015.1). Classification (GTDB taxonomy): domain Bacteria; phylum Planctomycetota; class Phycisphaerae; order UBA1845; family UBA1845; genus JAFGJQ01. The sequence continues at coordinate 6,260 of JAFGJQ010000092.1, forward strand.
GCAGGAACCGAGCCCAGCGACCCAACTCGTCGCCGGGCGCGGAACGAACACGCTCGATGTACTGCTGGACGCGTCCGGCCGCGGAACGGCTCATCCGGGCTCTCGCTGTCCGTCGTCGCGCGGAGCGGCGACGGCGTGACTACTTCTTCTTGTCGTCCTTCTTGTCCTTGTCGCCTCCGAGCAGGCCGCCCAGCCCTTCGGTGACCTTTTTGCCGGCCTCCTCGGCCCCTTTCTGAAGCTCCTCGCCTGTCTTGGCGAGGTCTTCGGCCGCCTTCGTGCCCGCCTCGCCGAGCTTCTTGGCGGCCTCATCCACCTGGGCCTTCACATCGCCCACGACCATCTGGGCCGTTTTGCCGAGATCCTCCAGTTGGGCCAGCCCCTGGGTCAGGTCGGCGGTCAGGTCGGCCGGCAGAATGTCGCCGGCCTTCTGCACGACCGATTGCAGAATGGCCTTGAGGATGATGTTCGTCAGTTCCGCCAGGATGACTCCCTTGTCCGAGTCGGACCCGACGTTCTGCAGATCGATGCGGTCGATGGTTACGGGAAGCCGGGTGAGCGAGCCGCCGATGGGCAGCATTTCCACATCGACACGGATGTCGCGGATGGCGATCTTCTCGAACACAAAGCCCTTGCCGCCGGGTTCTTCCGCGGCCGGCTTGTCCCCCTTGGATTCAAACTTCTTGAGGTTGTCGAGAATGGCCTGGTAGTTGGCCTTGCCCCCGCGTTTCTCCAGGCTCATGCGGATGCCGCTCAGGGACAACTCCGGCACCTGCACCTTGTCGGAGGTCAGGCTGCCAAGGGAGACGGCCACTTTTCCCTCGCCAAGCTGCAGAAAGTGGGGCGATTCGTAGCCGCTGGGGTTGGCCACGTTCAGGCCGGCCATGCCCACGCTGCCGGAGAGAATACCCACATCCATGCTGTCGAGGCTGGTGTTCACGCCGAGCGCGTACGTGGCGCCCTGCTCCACACCGACCTTCGCAATGTGGTCGATCCAGTAGAATGCTCCCACAACAACAACCAATACCAACACGACGACCACCCCGATAACGGTCTTCAGTTTCTTCTTCACAATGCGTCTCCTTGTGATGACTTGCCGGCCCGCCGCCCCCCGCGCCAGGCCTTCTCGAACGGTTCCCCACCCGGCGCATTATCACTCTGAAGCACTCGTGGCACAAGCACGGGGCGCCAGGGCCGTGGAGACTGCGCGTGGTCGTCGTACCACGCCGAGTGGGGCGATTCGCGGTTTTGGGGTCCCTACTTGTTCGCCGCGAGAAGTTTGACCAGGCTCACGATGCCGCGAACCGCCAGGCTTGCCAGCAGCAGGAACGACAGCGCACCGACCGACGCGCTGAGCACGCCCCAGCCGTTGCGAATGGTGTCGTCCGTGGCGGGCAGAATCAGTCCGCACACCCAGGACCCCAGGCCCAACAGCAGAATGGCGCCCAGAGAGCCACGCATGGTGCCGGGAAACGGCGCCATCCGGACGGTCAGGCAGATGAGCAGGTACATGAACAGCCACGATTGCCAGCGGTTGGAGTCGGCGTTCAGCGCGGCACTCAGGGCGTTCTCGGCCAGGGTGATCTGGTCACGCAGGAGGTGCCAGAGGCCGGGCAGGGTTCGCGGCAGCGCGTCGGCCGCCGATTGCTGCGTCAGGTCATCCATCATGCCGCTGCCCAGGTAGCGGGCGACAAAGAAAACGGCCACGGCACAGGCCAGCAGGGGCAGCAGGCCGATGATGACGGGCCCGACCAC
>JAFGJQ010000093.1 GCA_016929015.1 Phycisphaerae bacterium
CTCCGCCCGTCGTTGTGTCGCGAGCCGCGCGCCCGTACAATGCAGCCTCCACAGCGGACGGGACCTCCAAACTCGGCTTCAACCGGAAACCCCATGCTTACCCACGAACTGGGAAACAGCCGACTCCAAGTCTCCGTACTCGCCATCGGAACGGCCGCCCTCAGCGGGCACGTTCCCGATTGGGGCTCCACCGACGACAACGAGGCAGTCGCGGCCATCCACCGTGCCACTGACGGCGGCATCAACCTGATCGATACCTCGCCTGCCTACGGCCACGGCCGGGCAGAGACGCTGGTCGGACGCGCCGTTCGTGGCCGACGCGAGCAGGTTCTGCTGGCAACCCGGTGCGGACGTGTGCCGGTCAACGGCGACGGCGGCTGGAGAACCTGCCTGGCCCCGGACAGCATCATCCGCGAGTGCGAGGCCAGCCTCCGCCGCCTCCAGACGGACCACATTGACCTCTACCAGTGTCACGAGCCCGACCCGAACACCCCGATCCGCCAGACTATGGAGGCCCTCGCCGACCTCGTCCGCGAAGGCAAGGTCCGGTTCATCGGCCTGGGGCACTTCGGCTGCCAGGAAATCGCGGCCGCAGCGGAATACGGCCGCATCTGCTGCGTGCAAACGCCGCTTTCCCTGCTGAACCGCCGGGCCGCCACGGACCTCATCCCCTTCTGTCAGGAACTGAATCTCGGCGTGCTCGCCCACAGCCCGCTGGCGCTGGGCCTGCTGGCCGGTGGGTATGGGCCGGACAGCCGGATCACCGGCATCCGGTCCCGCAACCTCAACTTCAAGCCGCCCCGCTTTGCCCGGAATCTCGCGTTTGTGGAGAAGCTCAGAGAGATTGCCCGGGGGTACGGCAAGACGGTCGGACAACTGGCGGTCCGCTGGGTGCTGAGACAACCCGGCGTGACGACCGCCGTCTTCGGTGCGACCCGCCCATCCCAGGTCGAGGAGATCCTGGCCGCCGTCGGCTGGGATCTCGCACCCGAGGACGACGAGCGGATCAACGCTTTACTGCAAGAGCTGTAGTGACTCGCATCCCCTGCGGACGAGTCGATTTTCGGGGTATCGCGCGGTATGCATCAAATGGCCTCGCCCGCCAAAACCAGACGCCACCATCGCTCTGTCCGAGCCGTTCCTCCGGCCGGGGGACCCGCCTCCTTGCCCCCCCCGACCCCAACCGGCACCGGACGCATCTGGCCGTGGGCATCTCTGGTGCTGGCCGCCGCAGCGGTCGGGGCGGGTGTTGTCACCGTCTTCGTCGGGCGGTTCGACTACCGCTGCACCATTGAATACGGAATTGACGCTCGGCAATGTGATCCGGACACGCTCGCCGCGTACCGGCACGAGTTGATCCTGCACCTCACGCAGGCCGCCAAAAACAACGGGAACGGATCGGCACCCGTCCTTCGCTGGACCCCTGCCGCCAGGCCGGATTCCTGCTCGATCCGTTACGACTTTGTGGCCCCGTCCGTCCGGGAAGGGAATCTCAAGTTGGTGCAGCTCAGCCACTCGTACCCGGACCATTTGCGGTCCGTGGCTGAGCTCGCTCTGTCCACCCCCACCGGCGACGAACAGAAACTCATGGGACAACTGGACGTGCTCCGCGCTCGATTGAGTGCCTTGACGGGAACCGGGGCACCGACCTCCCAGCCCGTGACCCTCGCATCCAACCCCCTGCTGGAAACGGATTCCGCCACGGCTTCGCTTCAGGCCGAGCGCGTGGGATACGACGGCCTGCGCGGCCGCTTGGACGATCTGGTCGGGCAGCTCACGCATCTGCAACAAACCCCGGTCCCCAGAACACTACCCGTCGACCCCGAAATGCGACACGCCGCCATGGAGGCAGACGTATCCCTCCAGCAGGACCTCAAGACGATGGAGGTCCACCTGGCGGAAACCCGGGCTCGACTGCTTGAGGTATACCACGGCTCCCTCCCCGCCCTGCGGACCCTCTCCGCGGAGGCCGACGCCGTTCAGCAGCTTGGCGAAACGAAGACCGCCCAGACCGCGACCGGCGAGCATCGACTCGCCGCCGAACGCCTCGTGGAGGCCGCCAATGACTACCAGCGGCTCATCACCCGTTTCGCCGGAGGCTGGCGGCGCGAGTTCATCGCACTCCAGGACGCCGCCGGCCGGACGGCCGACCCGGCCATCATCGAAACGCAGGATCGGCTGGCCCGACTCCTGAGCGACCTGCTCTTCGAGACCGTTGAGCCCCTCTCCACCCTGAAGGACCAGGTGGACGCCATGGCCGCTGATCCTAACAACGCCGCCCGGCATCACGAACTGATTACGCTGGCCACCCGCCGCTTCAACACGCTGCGCGCCGCTCACCACCAGTTTGAGTTCAGCGCATCCGATATCAGGGCCTTGAATAATCCACGGCTCGACGCCGCGCTGCGCACCGCCCGCGCCCTGCACCGGCGCACGCAGGAACGCATCCGCACCATCGACCAGACATTACAGGCAGAGGCGTATCGCCTGGCGGTGGAAGACCGGGATCGGCAGATCGCCGAGCTCCAGGAGCAAATCGACCGCCTCCGACCGCAACTTGACCAGACCGTCACCGCCATGCTCAGCGCACAGGACGTTCTGACCCAGGCGGTCCCGCGTCTGGAAAGCTTTCTCCACCAGCGGTTCCATGCCCAGCGGCATGCCGAGGAGATCCGAAGACTCGAAACCGAAATCGCCGACAAGCAGTCCCAACTGAACGCCCTGGCCCCCGGCCGAACCGCCACCGTCGACTCTGCCGCCGTCACCGTGCTGGACCGGCGCGTGGACCGTCAGCCGGTGAACCTGCTGCAGCGTCTCGCCTCCGGCTGGCTGGTGACCGCGACCGCCCTGGTCCTCATCCTCCTGGGCCAGGGCCTCATCCATGCCCGACAAACCCGATAGATCCCACTCAACCAAGCGAGCCGGTTCCGGCCAACCTTCTGCCAACGGTTGCAGTGCAAACGCCCCCGCGGCGCGGTAGAATCGCCTTGCGTAGGTGTGACAAGCCCTCGAACTCGATCCGCGCTGTGACAGATGCGAGAGAGTCCCATGGGCGAATCGGTCTTTTCACATTTCGCCGCAAGGCGGGCAGTGGCGCAGGAATCGCCTGCCATGATAGCCCGCCGATGCCGTCGCATGCAGAATCTCACACCCCGTCCGGATGAACGCCGATGTATGGCGCGAAAACAGGAGGTCATGTGATGTACGTTCGTTTCCTGAGATCGTCGTTGCCGTTGCTCCTCGTTTTCAGTGTCGCTCTTATCGCCGGATGCCCCGGCAACGGCGCCGGAGGGGGCGGGGGCAACGCGCAGGACAACGCCGCCAATGACAACGAAAACGACAACGCGGCACCCCCGATCGGAGACGGCGAATACTACGCCACGGACCGACCCCGACTCAACGGCGTCGAATACTACGTGGCGCCGGATGGGGACGACGCGAATCCGGGGACCCTGGAATCCCCCTGGGCCACCATCCAGCACGCCGCCGATACCATGGAGCCCGGAAACATCACGTACCTCCGCGACGGCGTCTACCATGAGTCCGTGGTCACCGCCACAAGCGGCACATCAACCGGAGACATCGTCTTCGCCGCGTACACGAATGAACGGCCCATCCTGGACGGCACCGGTGTGGACGCCAACAACGGCTTCATCGTGGCCCATGACTACGTCGTGCTCCAGGGACTCACCATCCGCAACTGGCCGGAGAACGGGGTTTGGATCGAAGGCGCCGCCTTCCCCTTCCTGATCGACTGCGAAGTCTATGATGTTTCTTACGGCATCGGCGCCGGCGAGGGCACGCACGATTTCGTATTCGATCACGTGATCGCTCACAACTTTGACCTCTACGGCTTCGACGTCTCGCCAGGCAGCGCCGACTGCTACAACGGAATCTTCTGGCAGTGCGTCTCCCACACCGGTCGAGACCCCGAGCAGAACGTGGACGGCTTTGCCCTGGGGCACGGCGACCAGCACGACTTCCGGTTCTACCGATGCCACACCTACGGAGTCTACGACGGCTTCGACATCAGTTCGCGTGATTCCATGCTCGAACGCTGCTCCGCCCATGATTGCGGAAACGCGGGCTTCAAAATCTGGCAGGACGGCGTCCAACTCGTCAACTGCCTGGGCTACGAAAGCGAGAACGCCAACCTCGAGTTGGACTGGGACGGCGAGCCCGGCACCGTAACCGTCCAGAACTGTACGTTCGCGGGTTCCGGAGCCTACAACATCTGGATCGAGAACTCCGGCGACACGCTGAGAATGTACAACACGATCGTGGCCGGCGGGCGCGGCATCGCCGTCGCCTTCGAACAGCAGGGTACCCGTCAGTACCAGGGCGATTACAACGTGTTCCACAACGAGACCGAGCGAGCGTTTGTCGTGGGCTACGAGGACGAGTTCTCCGCCCAGCCGCTCGACGCCTGGCGCAGCCACTCCGGCCAGGATGCACACTCAATCAGCGCCGCCTCCCTGGACGAGCTGTTCGTCGATCCGCAGACGTTCGACTTCCACCCGGCCCAGGACAGCCCCGCGATCGACGCCGGCTCCTCCGACAATGCTCCGGCCAACGACTTCGACGGCACCGCTCGACCCCAGGGCTCCGCCGTGGACATCGGGGCGTTTGAGGGGTGACTCGGCCGTTCGTGAAGCATGATCTCCAGCGTCCGCCGGAGCGACTGCGGCTTCGGGGCTCACGAATCGTGCTTCACGATGAAGCGTTCGGGCAGGCACGAGACGCGGCGAGAAGCGTCTGTCTCGTTTGACTCGATATGGTCATCTGCGTACAATTGGCCCTTCAGGGCCGATGATTCCGGAGTCCTTTCTGGCTCGCCGCTCAAGCGCGGCAGGACAAAGAACCATGTCATACCCCGCACCCGGACGAAGGCTTGCGGTCTCGCTTCTTGCCACGATTCTCCTGATTTGCGGCTGCAACAGCAGCAAAGGCGGAGGAGCCGGCAGTGTTGACACTGGTGGCCTCTCCGTGCATCCCGACGTCGTGAGCACCAATCCGGCGGATGGGGCCGGAGACGTTCCAGTCGATACAAACATCACGATCACGTTTGTGCGGGAAGCCCTCCCAGAGAGCATCGCAATCGACATCGCCCCCGCTGGGGACGGCGACGTGAGTTGGTCGGCCGGCAACACGGTCCTGACGCTCGCGCCGTCGGCCGACCTGGAGTGGGGCGAAAGGTACACCGTGACGGTCAGCGCGCTGTCATTCTCCGACGGATCGACCCTGAGCAGCCCGTTCTCGCTTTCGTTCACGACGCACAGTCCGGACGACGAAACGGCCGACACCAACGACAATCAACAGCAGGAAAATGGCGACTCTGACACTATCGTGTCCGACGCTAAGATCGCCGATGCATGGTCAGATGACCTGGCCGGACTGATCGATGGCGGCGCGGAGATCGAGGATGCCATTGATTCGATGACCCAGACCGTGAATGCGCACCCCCGCGTAGCCGGCGCCGTCGGTGTCGCCGAGCACGGGATGGTCTGGGTCCTCTTCGAATCGGGGCTTGAGCACATTTATGAGATCGAAGACGGAGACGAGGAAGTCACATTGCCGACGACTCGCTCCCTGGCAATGACCGGGAACGGGCACGTGGATCCCGTTGGTACGCGCTCTCGTCTCACCCCGAATGTGCCGAAACCGGCACCGGCAATGCAGGCGGTGTCGGCAAAGTGGACGATGCCAGGCACGAACAAGGCGCTCGTGGCGAATGCCCTGCGGGTCTTCCATCCGAACCAGGACATCGGCGAGCCGCTGACCACGATGCTCCAGGATCGTGGCTACGAGGTCGATCGCAGGGACGCGGACGTGGCGTTGTTCATGGACCCGAAGTTTACGACCTACAGTGTGATCTTTATCGAGGCACACGGGTCCCCCGTGGAGCCCATCGAGACGGCGTTCGATATGCTGCGCGACAGCATCCAGAAAACAACCGGCATCGAGAGCGCACCGTACTCCGGGGCAGAAGGTGGATCCCAGGTCTTGCAGACGGCAACCCCCGTAAGCGAGGCTCTTGACGAAGAATACGCCGATGATCTTCGGCACGGGCGCCTCAAGAGACGAACACACAAAGTGGTTCGTGGCGGGAAGGTTGTCGGTGCGCTCAGCACGTATGCGATCACGGCCAATTTCATACGTCAGCATCAGGCAAACGAGTTTCCCGAAGGCACCTTCTTTGCGCTGAGCTCCTGCCGGGCCTTTGACAAGGATGGGAACAGCGAATGGAAGGACCTGATCTTCGAGAAGTCCGACTACGCTCGCGTCATGGGCTGGAACTACCGCGTCCACTACGCCAATTCGTCACTGGCCTACCTCGAGCTGTTTCAGGTCATGACAGGGAGCAACCTGGAGTTCACAGGCACGGAGTACGAATTACTGCTGTTGGAGAAAAACGCCCCGCCGCTGACGGCCTGGTCACTCGACCTGGCCTACGAGCACCTGCAGGCGAAGAGATACGCGGAGTTCTCATACCCTGCCAAGGGCATCTACTCCGCTTTGATCTATGAGGTCGATCTCACGGATTTCGCGACGCAGGCAAACGTGGGCTTCCACTTCTGTCCCGAAATCCTTGATTTCGAGCTCTATGGTTCATTCTTTGGTGTGCCGACCCTCCGTGCATGGTCCCTGGATGAGGGCGCTCTCACGGTCGGCAGCGCTGAGTCGAACATCGGCAACAAGCAGTTCCCTTCGATTGAGCCCGGTGACTTCTGCCTTCCGTCGTTTCCTGTAGGCGCGTTCGGCACCATGACGCTGGAGTCAGACGGCCGCACAAGCCCACCGCGCCTTCTGCATCGCTGGGCACCGGTGTTCAAGGTCTCCGGCGGCCCCGTACAGAACTTCGCCACGTACAGCGTCACCTTTCAGCTTCATTGCCGAGCCATAGCGCCGCCGCGGGCGAGCTTCGCCGGGAGCGCCGCCACCGCCATCGCCAACCCTCCGAGCAATAACTCCTTCTCGGAGGAGTTCGACCCCGGCGCCTCGTTGTTCAACTGGAAGGTCGAAGGCAACGGCACGTCCGGCGGGTACTACTACGAAAACGAAGGAGGCGGCATGAAGCAGATCGCTGCGGATGACCCCGGCTACAACGAAATGCGATCCGAGGATGGCAAAACGGTCGAGATTCAGTTCGCCGGAGAGTTTGAATACACGGAGAAGGTAACCGATCTCCAGACGGGATCCACCACGAGTTCCATCCAGACAATCTACGTCCAGATCACCATCCCCGCGGCTCAATTGCGCGACGACTGGACCCTCGCGGGTGGCACGTATCAAGACGGCGACTGCAAAGTGACCTGGCAAGACGCCCCGGCAACGCCGCCGTTTGACGCAGAGACCACACCGCGCTGAGCGCTACGGGAACCGGTCTCCCTCGATGAGTACCCGGATGATCTCTCCGGACGGGCGAACCGCGACCTCCGCTCGCCGACGAAAGCCGGCAAGGCGTTGTGGACGCGAGAGCCACGCGGTGAAGCCCGACCGAGCGACACCGCCCCCGATTGACGTGCCGGACCGCCGTTCCGACCAGTCGAGATTCGTGCCTTTCTCTTCGTTTTTGCGTTTTTGCGTTTCCCCCTGCCCCCCCGCCGCTCCCTTCCATTGCCCCCCGCACCGGCCCACATTACGATTTCACTCATGCTTTACGCCGACCTCATCGCGATTGCGGACCGGGTCTACACGATGGACCCCCGTCGGCCGGTGGCCAAGGCGATGGCCGTCGTGGGTGATCGAGTTGTGGCTGTCGATTCTCCCGGGCGAATCCGGCGATGGCGCGGGCCGAAGACGCACGTCATCGAGGCGCCGGGGCAGGTGATTGTTCCGGGCCTGACAGACTGCCACGCCCACCTTTTCTCCTGGGCCCTCATGCTGGACGAGGTCGCCCTAGCCGGCGTCACGTCGATGGCTGCCACCCTGCGGAAGGTCCAGGCCGGTGCCGCCCGGACGCCGACCGGCCGGTGGCTGGTCGGCAACGGGTTCGACAAGAACGCCTGCGGCGGCGAGTTCCCCAGTGCCGCGGACCTGGACGCCGTCACCGGCAAGGTCCCCGCCTGCATCTACAGCCGCGACTGGCACTGCGCTTGGGTCAACACCGCCGGCCTGAAACGGGCGGGCATCACCCGCCGCACGGCCGACCCGCCGGGCGGGCAGATCCTGCGGGACGCCAACGGCCGGCCCACCGGCATCCTCATGGACACCGCCATGGACCTGCTGGAGCGGGTCCGCGACCGCGGCGACGACCCGGCCGATCCCCGCGTCCGGCGTTTGTGGAAGCGGGCGTGCCGCGAGTTCCACCGCTTCGGCCTGACCGGCGTGCACTCGGTGGACGGGATCGAGGCGTTCGCGTGGTTCCAGCGATTCGCCGCGGACGGCAAGCTGGGCCTTCGCGTCCGTTACGCGCTGCCACAC
>JAFGJQ010000094.1 GCA_016929015.1 Phycisphaerae bacterium
GACCGCCCGCACGTTTACGCGGGCGTTGTTGATCAGATTCAGAACGTCCTGAACCGTTTCGGCCCCGCTCAGTTCCACCACCACCTCATCCGCGCCGTTGCGGATGAGAATCGAGTCCGTCAGGTCCACACCCGCCCCCGCCATCAGCTCCGAAATCGGCGTGGTGGCGGTCACCCGCACGCCGAGGTCCGCGCCCGTGATGGGATCGGTCTGGGCAACCGGCGTCAGGACGCCCAGGTCCGACGCGATCAGCCCGGTGCTGGTGTCGGTGACGGAGACGGCAAACCCGCCGGGCGTAATATCGAGTCCCGTATCTGTCAGAGAGGCCGTGACGGCGGCGCCGGCCGCGGTGGCGGCTTCGTTGATGAAGTCGACGACGTCGGCCATCGTGTCGGCCTGCGTGAGGTCGACCATGAACCGTCCGGCCCCGCCTTCCTCGACGATGATCAAATGCTCCCGGCGAATGCCTTTCTGGTTGGCCCCGTCCAGGTCTTCCAGCCGCGTTTCCGGCCGCAGGCGGGGGGTGAGATCGACCAACCCGCCCACGCGACCACTCAGGGCCCCGAACACGGCATCGCCGGAGAAGCTGACGTCGTCGAGTTCCTGTTCCCCCACGCGGACGCTGAGTTGTCCGGCGTCCCCGGTGTAGGCGATGCCGCCCGTAGCGTACGTGAAGGGCTGCGTTCCGGAGTTTCGGCCGGCGAAGATGTAGCGGCCCATATACTCGCGGTTGCCCACGTTCACGAGCTGGTCGATGATGGCGGACACCAGTTCGGCCGCCGCCTGGCGCTGTTCGGCATCGGAAAGCGTGCCCAGGTGCTGGCTGGCGATCGAATGCGCCTCGACCAGCAGGTCGTTCGCCTCCGTCAGGGCGGTGTCCGCGGCCATGAGCAGGTTGTCGCCGTGCTGGACGTTGAGTACGAGCTGCTCCCGCTGGTCGAGAATTTCGGTCATCCGCAGGACCTGCGCCGCGGCCGCCGGGTCTTCGCTGGGGGAGAGGTATCGGCGACCCGACGCGACGCGGGTCTGCTCGTCATACAGCGTGATCTGCCCTCTCTGGAGCGACTCGAACAGCGAGAGGGAACGCATGTTGTGACTGACACGCGTGATGTTGATCGGTCCGATGGCCATAGCCTGATCCTTTGTCAGCCGGAATTACCCGATGATGTTCATCAGTTCCGTCATCATGGTGTCCACGGTGCTCAGGAAGCGAGCCGCCCCCTGGAACGCCCGCTCGTACTTGATCAACTCGATCGCCTCTTCGTCCAGGCTGACTCCGCTGATGTTCTCCTTCTGCGTCTGCAGTGCGGAGAGGATGGCGGAGGCGGCCTCGCCGCCGGTGCGGGCAGCGGCCCCGTTGACGGCCACGTCGTTGGCCACGTTGTTGTAGAATTCCAGCACGCTGGCGCCGTTCAGGAGATCACTGGGACTGTTCAGCATGCCGGCCAGGCGTCCGGCGTTATCACCATCGCCGGGTTGATACGTCATCGAGGCGGCCAGGAGGCGGGCGTCTCCCTGCAGGGCCGAGTTCACCTGGATGTCGCCGGCCGTGGCCCCGTCGAAGAACGTGTTGACCCCCAACGCGGCGAGTACGTTGGCGGTGTCGTCACGATAGGTTTGCCCGTCGTGTCCGAAGCTGAACGAGTACCCCGTATCGGCCACGATCTGCAGTCGGCGATCCGCCGTGATCGACGCGGTGACCCCTTCCACGCGGCTGTTGATGTCGTCTACCAGCGATTGCAGCGACGTGTCGTCGCCCTGTCCGTCCAGGTCAATGTCGATCTGGTACGCCACGGGCGTTTCGGTCGCCGTGTCGCGTACGGTGATGAAGAAGCTCCCGTTTCGCGGCGGGTTCTGCAATCCGGCCTCTGCGGAATTCAGCGGGGCATCCAGGTCCATCACGTCATAGGTGCCGGTGACGGATGTGAAACCGATGAGGCCCTGCCCGTCGGAGTGGACTCGGTTTACCTCGGCGATCAGTCCGGCGGCGAGCTGGTCCACGCCGGCGATCCGCCCGTACGCCTGATTCTCACGAGCGTTGACCAGCCCTTCGATCTTGCCGCCGCCGACCCTCACGGGAGCGTTCGTATCGCGGAACCGCACCAGGGTGCGCACGAACTCGCCGTCCACCTGCGTTTCGGTCTGCAATCCGCGGCTAATGCCGCCCTGCACCAGGGCCTCGCTGCCCAGGTACACGTAGATGGAGCCGTCCGGCTGGTAGCGGACGGTAACGTCGAAGAACTCACTGAGTTCCCGCAGCTTCGCGTCCCGTTGGTCGCGAAGGGAATTGGCCTGGCCCTGTCGAGAGCCTTCCGCGGCGGTGATCCGGGCGTTCAGGTCGGCGATCTCCGTGGCCAGGCCGTCCGCGGTGACCACGAGACCCTCGATCTGATCGTTGATCTCTTCACCCATGGCCAGCAGCTCCTGGCGCAGCCGCTGGAGCGAGCCGGCCAGGGTCTGGCCCGAGGTGATCGCCACGCCGCGGATGGCGGCATCCTCCGGGCTGTTCTGCACTTCGCTCAGGGCGTTGAAGAACTCCGTGAGCTGGTTGGAGATTCCGGCCCCGCTGTCTTCGTCAAAGAAGGTCTCGATGCGGCGAACCCAGTCGCCCTCGGTCTCGGCCGACTGCTTCTCGCCGATGGCCGTGCGGATGCGGGCCTCCAGGGCCTCATCGATGTTGCGCTTGAGGGAGGCGATGGCCACGCCCGCTCCGGGCTGGAGCCCGGGGCCCATGGACACGCCGGGGACGGCCGCCAGGCCCGCGGTCTGCCGGGTGTAGTCGGCGTTGCCGGCGTTGGCCACGTTGTTGCCGACCGCCTGCATTGCGCCCTGATAGGTCATCACGGCGCTTCGACCGATCTGCAATGCCGATGACATCAGTCCCATGAGTTCACCCTTTGCGGCGGACGAATCCGCCGATTCCTGTCCATCTCGCGGACGGCACCGCGGCTATCCCACGGCGTCCAGCAGTTTCTGGCCGGCTCCCGCCTGGCGCTGTCCCCGCGGGGTATATCCGCCGGGTGCGTTTTCCAGGCACGTCATGGCCGCAAACACGTGGCGGAAGTGCCGCAGAATCTCCCTCGCAATCAGCCCGGCCACCCGGTTGGCCTCCGCCACCTGGGCGGCGGTGCCGCGGAGACGCTCGGCGGCGGCGAGCAGCGGCTCACGCCGGGACGCCTCCACGCGCCGGGCGAGTTCACGGACGTTCATGGTCCGGGCCTGGTAGGGGGCGATGCCCATCTCCTGTCCCAGGCTCACCATGAGCTGTCGCCGCAACCCCTCCTGCTCGGCCACTTCCTGCACGAGCGCCGCCTCCCGTGTGATGCAGTCGCGCATCCCGTCCAGGTTGGAGGAACGCATCTTCTCGATCTTTTCGCGGATCACCTCGAGCAGTTCGCTGTGCATCCGCTCCAGGCGATCCAGCAGGGTCAGCAGTCCGGTCAACCAGTCATTCGCATTTCGTGTCTTCACGCTGTTTCACTCCCCGTGTGCGTGTTCTGTTCCGCCGCCAGGTTCATATGGGTCTGCTGTTTGACCAGGTCGCGGACCAGTGCCGCGCTGAGGTCAAAGGTGCGGGCCTGCCCGGCCTGCTCGGCGAGGGTCTGGTCCAGTTGGGCCTGGAAGACCTGTTCCCCGTGTCCGCCGTGGCCGTAGGGGCCCTGCAGCGTGCTGGCCCGAAGCTGCCGCAGGAGCGTGCCGTAGAACACGCTGCCCACGACCTGGTCGGCCACCGTGCGAAGCGTGGCGTCCGCCTTCCGGCGGGCGGCGTCAAAAGAGGAGACGCCCGCGTCGGACTTCGCAGCGGGTTCGGGCGAATGGATGGCGGTGTCGATCGTCACGTTCAGTCCTCGTACAACAGCTTGGCATGCAGCTTGCCGAGCCGATGGATTTCGGTGAGGATCGCGATGCGGTCCTCGACGTTTACGTTCAGACGGTTCAGCGCGGCCAGCAGGTCATTCACCGTCGACCCGCCGGCACGGCTGGGGTCGATGCCCACGAAGGTTTGCGGGCCGGCCACCACCTCGTCGGCCGCGCCATCCGCGCCGACGGGGAGAATGGTCACGGTCAGTCCCTTCTGCGATACCACGACCGGGGAGATGTTGACGTTGCCGGAAACCACGATGGTTCCCGTGTGGCGGTTGATCACCACCCGGGCCTCGTTCTCCGGCACCAGAAGCATCAGCGTTTCGATGTCGCGGATCCAGGAGGCCGGCGTCTGCTCCTCGGGCACGAAGATCAGCACGTTTTTGGGGTCCACGGCCAGGGCCACGTGGTCCACGTCGGCCGCCAGAGACAGCTCGGAGTCAATGGTCGCGGCGATCTCGTGCGCCAGTGCCCAGGTGGCGTGTTCGTCGTTCAGAACGAAGGTGATGTATCGCGCGGACGGCTGGATCCAGTCACTTGTGTAGGGCAGTTCCCGGCCGCGGGCGATGTAGCCCAGCAGCACGTCCTCTTCCATGACGGCCCCCCCGGGCACGCTGGCGCGGGTGGGGATCGTGGGATTGACCAGTTGCAGAGGGCCGCCGGCAAAGGCAAACACCGTGCCGACGGACATGTCGTGGTGGACCAGCGGCGTCGGCAGCAGTCGCCCGCCGGCCAGGCTCTTGGCCGCGCCGAACGCCGAGACCTGCACGTCCACCCGATCGCCCTCACGCACGCCGTTTTCGGGCAGCGCCACTTCGACCAGTACCAGCGCCACGTTGCGCGTGTCCTGGAGTTCGTCGAGAGACACGATGGGGACGGCCAGGTGCTTGAGCCCCTCGGCGAGGGCCCGCATGGTGGGGGCGTATTCGTCGCCGTCGCCGGTGCCGTTCAGGCCGGCGACCAGTCCCATTCCGATCAGGCGATTGATGCGCTGTCCCTTGAGGTGCGTCACGTCACCGATGCGGCAGGTCACCTCAGCGGCCCGGGCGCAGACGCCGGGCAGCGCGAATATCACCAGCAGCAGGATTGTACGTCGTAGCGTCACCGTAACCTCTTTCACACGGGCCTCAGAATGTCCAGGAGCGTGGTCAGCCATCCGCGGCGCGAGCCGTCCCGGACGGCGCCGGTGTTCTGCACGTCGATGCGCAGGTCCGCCAGTTGCGTGCTGAGCACCGAGTTGTCCGGCGTCACGTCCTCCTTGCGGCAGATGCCGGTGAGGGTCATCACGCTGGACTCCTCCTCGAACTTCACCTCGTTGCGAGCCTGGAGCACGATGGTTCCGTTGGGCTTCACGTCGATGATCTCGGCCGTGATGCGGGTGGTCAGCCGGTCGTCCCGGCTGGTCCCGGCTTCATTCGTCACCTTGGAGTCAAACTTGTAGTCCACGTTCGGCTTGCCGCGGCGGAAATTGGCGGCGCCCCATCCGCCTTCGGCGAACTTCAGAAACGCGTCCAGCTCGCTCTGGATCTCGTACTTCTTCTTGCTTTCCAGGTCGGCGTCGGATTCGAACGATCGCTGGTGCCGCACGATGATGGTGACCAGGTCGTGCATCTGGAAGCCCTTGGGCGGCAGCACGGGCACGGCGATGAGGGAATTGGTCTCGATGGTCTTGTTCCCTTCATACTTCGTGGATTCACGCGTGCGGGCGTCCGCCGGCTGCGTGGTGGCGTGCCGCTTGCGCAGAGACGTGGTCTGGGCCGCGCTGGTGGATGCCCAGGCTATCGTCACAACCAGAACCAGAAGCAGCCCGATTCGTGTCATGGGTTCGCTCCCGCCAGCATGGTCTTGTCGTCTTCCGTTTGCGCGGCGCCGGGTTTCACCTCCACGCGCCGCGGCCCGGTGACCACCGCGGTGAGGGTCCGCTTGGCCCCGTCGTGGCTGCGCAGTTCGATGAGGTCGCCGAATGCCCCGCTCTGCATGGCCTTGGCCGCCGTCACGAGGCGGACGCCGCCGGCCAGCGTATGCACGTCCACGATCTGTCCGCGGTGTACCAGGGGAACCGGCTCCAGCATCCGCAGATGCAGGGTCTCCCCGGCCGCAATGAATCGCTTTGCACGCTGCCCCACCGCCCGCTGCGGCTCCGTCAGGCCGGCCTGGCCCACCTGTGTGAACGTCATCTCCACCACGTGCAGGTCTTCCGCGCGGATCGGCGCCTGGGCGTTGATCGCCCGCCGCGCCACAACCACCGGACGCGTCAGGCTCACGGTCACCGGCATGGGCACCACCTGCACCGTCTTGCCTTCGCGGCGTACGGCCACCTCCAGGCTCACCAGGCCGAGAGACCGTGCCGATCGCCGGGACACGACAAACTCGAATTCCGGCTCGCTCAAATCGAGCACGGGCTCGGCCGTTCGCCCGAACTGCACGTTCACCCGGCCGTCGGTCTCGGCGAGTTCCTGCTGGAAGAAGTCCTGCACGGCCTGTCGCAGCGTTCGCGCGGATGCGGCGGCCGCGGCCTGCGGATCCGCCGGCGCGGCGGCGGGGACGGCGCGGCCTTCCGGGCGCGTCACGGCGCACCGCGAGGCGCCTTTGACGACCACGGTGGCCAGGTTGACTCCCTCGCGGGCCATTGCGGCGCGGACGTGATCCAGTGTGATCTGCACTGATCCACCGGGCTGCGGCGCGTCGGTAATGACGATGTCCCGCACGCGCTCGTACGTTTCGGCGTCAAATCCCTCCAGGTCGCACACGTCGCCGATCCGAACCTGGTCGTCCACGATCACCGCGGTAGGCCAGGCCCGCACGGATTCCGCGCGGGCGGCGGCACAGGCCAGCGCCCAGAGGCACAGGGCCGCGATGGCCGCCCGTTGCACCGGCCGCGAGAAAAGAAACGATGTCGTGCACTCCTTGCCGTTCATCTTCGCATCCTGCCGCGTGAGGTTTACGTTACGCTTGGCTTACTCCGCTCTAGAACCGTCTCAGGTTGCTGACCACCTGCAGCGCCTGGTCCGCCGCCTGGATGGACTGGCTGTTCATCTCGAACGCCCGCTGGGTCGTGATCAGCGCGATCAACTCGCGCACGGGCTCCACGTTGCTGAGCTCCAACTGGTGCTGGGCCAGCGATCCGAGCCCGTCCGACTGGGGATCGCCCACGAGCGGAGGCCCCGAGGCGTCGGATTCCGCGTACAGGTTGTTGCCGAGCTGAAGCAGGCCCTCCGGGTTCACGAAGCGGGCCAACTGGATCTGCCCCACCGTGGTGAGGTTGGGGGAGCCCGGTTGCCGTACGCGCACCTCTCCGTTGGCTCCGATAGTGATGTCGCTTGCATCCTGCGGGATGGTGATGGGCGGCTCCATCGGCGTGCCCAGCGTGTTGGCCAGGACCAGCGTACCTTCGGAGTTGATGGTGAAGTTGCCGGCCCGCGTGTACGCGATGATCTCGTCCCCTTCGTTGATGGCCCGAACCTGGAAGAAGCCCGTGCCGTCGATCCGAACGTCCAACTCCTGGTCCGTGGGGTCCACGGAGCCCGGCTGGAAGTTGAGTTGCGTGCCCGAAACCTGCGTGCCCAGGCCCACCTGGATGCCGTGCGGAATGGGTTCGTCGTCCGCGTTCGGAATGCCCGGCTCCCGCTTGACCAGGTAGAGCAGGTCCTCGAAGTTGACCCGCGAGGCCTTGAAGCCGACGGTGTTCACGTTGGCCAGGTTGTTGGCCGTCACGTCCAGCTTCGTGTCCAGGGCCTTCATGCCTGTCGCGGCCGAGTGCAGCGCGATAATTCCCATCAGCTCTTATCCTTATCCAATGCGGCCCACGCGATTCACCGCGTCGCCGTTTACCGTGTCCTGCATCTGGATCATGCGAGCGTTCAGCTCGTAGGCCCGCGAGACTTCAATCATGCCGGTCAGCGCGTCGACCGGGTTGACCGTGGAGCCCTCGTAGAATCCCGGGCACAAGCGTGAGGTGGTGGGCTGCGTCCGCACGTCGTCCCCGCGAAAGAGATTCATGCCCACCTTGCGGAGCTTCTGCGTGTCGTCCACGTCCACCACGCCGAGCGTCGCCACCGGCACGCCACCCTGCTCCACGACGCCGCTGGCGCTGATCTCCACCGGCTTAACCTTGTCCACCGTGATGGGGCTGCCCGAATCATCCAGAAAGCGGATGCGGCCTTCCCCGGTCACGCTGACCAGCTCGCCCTCGTCGTTCAGCGCCATCCGCCCGTCGCGCGTGTAACGCACTTCGTTGCCGTCGTGGACCGTGAAGAAGCCGTCCCCTTCGATGGCCACGTCCAGTGAGCCGCCTTTTTCCAGTGGCCCCTGCACGAAGGCGTGATACGTCGGACGCACCCACGGACCGCCGGTCATGTTGTCCAGCAGCGGGTTGCGATAGAGGAAGCCTTCCGGGTTGGTCCGGCTCTCCACCTGTCGCTCGTGAATCACGGCCAGGTCATGCTTGAATCCGGTGGTGTTGACGTTCGCCATGTTGTTGGAGACCAACGCCTGGCGATACTCGTTCACCTGCATGCCGGCTGCGGACAGCCACATCCCGTAGTCCATCAGTTCACACTCGCATCAAACCGAGTCTGGGGCCGGGTGGAACCGCCCATCAGAAGAAGAGCAACCGCTACCGACTCCGGGTCCTGGCCGATGGCGTCCATCAACTCCACTGCCAGATCGATGATGGCCTGGCCCAGGTCGCCGACGTCGGCGGGTTGGTTCCCGTCCAGTCGCTTGAGACGATCGCTGTCCATCACGAGTCCTTTCCGGGTGTGGCCCCGCCGGCGAGCGCGGAGCCACTGACCCGCCCGCTCTATGACAACGCCCGTGCCAGAGCCGGGCGGATGGGCGTTGGATGGGCCGATAGCCTTTCGCTAACCGTTTTCAGGCCAGTGAGTTAGAAACAATCGAAAATTGGGCCGGCCCGGTGCGGCGACAGGTCCCCGCGATCCGCCGAACGCGCAAGACCTGCCGCCGGTCGGCAAGAGATGCTTGTCTTGCGCGAGCGGGCGGACGCGTTCAACGGCGTGTGGACCGCATCTACCGGAACCGGGCGACCGCGGAGCGGAAGAGAATCCGCCCGTCCGGTTCGCTCGGTGCGGAACGGGTCCACAGCGGGTCGTGAGTGGGGTCGACGAAGCGTTCCGGGTGGGGCATGAGACCGAGAATCTGTCCCGTGGCGTCGGTCAGCCCGGCAATGCCGTCGACGCTGCCGTTGGGGTTGGCGGGGTAGTCGGCCGGGCCGCCGTTGGCATCCACGTACCGCAGGGCCACCTGCCCGCGGCGGCAGAGGTCGGCCAGGGCGTCATCGTCGGACACGACGACCTTGCCTTCGGCGTGGGCGACGGGCAATCGCAGGGTGGCACCGGCCGGCAGGAAGGCACAGCGGTCCGTGCAGACGTGCAGGTGTACCCAGCGGGCCTCGAAGCGTGACGAGTCGTTGAAGGCCAGCGTCACCGTGGGCTCACCGCCAGGCGGCCCGGGCAGCAGCCCGGCCTTGACCAGCACCTGGAACCCATTGCAGATGCCCAGCAGCAGCTTGCCGGCGTCCAGGAAGGCCCGGAGCGGCTCAAGCAGGTGCAGGGCAAGCTGGTTGCCCAGGATGCGGCCGGCCGACACGTCATCTCCGTAGCTGAACCCGCCGGGAATGGTCAGAATCTGGACGTCCGTCAGCCGGGCGGGTGATTCGATGAGCCGATCCACGTGCACGAGCTCGGCCTGCGCCCCCGCCTGTTGCCAGGCGAAGACCGTTTCCTGGTCACAATTGATTCCGGCCGTCCGCAATACGAGGACCTTCACCCGGGCCATACGCAAGCACTCCTGTTCAGACGAAGGAGCATACTCGCTTTCGCGCATCCAGACCAACCGCGGGCCGGGGCCCGGACCGTCCGCGGTTCCCGGCCCGTTCCGTTAAGTTTTCGTTAAGCTCCCATCCGGGCGCGCTGCGGAACGGTTCCGCGCCTGCTATACTCCATGCGTGCTCGCTGTCTCTGCGCGGCCCGGCCGCGATCCTTCCTCGGGCGTGACCACACGGAATGCGCGAACCATGGCCGATACGACAAGACGGATACCGGACAAAACCATCCTGATTGTCGAGGACGAGGCCGATCTGGCCGAACTGCTCCGGATCAACCTGGAGCGGGAAGGATATGCCTGCCGGGTGGCCGGCGCCGGCGACCAGGCGCTGGCCGAAGCGCGGCGTCAGGCGCCTTCCCTGGTTCTGCTGGACCGGATGCTGCCCGGGCTGAGCGGGGATGAGGTGGCGTCCCTCATGCGTCGCGATCCGGCGACGGCCAACATCCCCATTATCATGCTCACGGCAAAGGTGGAGGAATCTGACGAACTGGTCGGGTTCGCCCTCGGCGCCGACGACTACGTGACCAAGCCGTTCTCCATGAAGGTGCTGCTGGCTCGTGTGCGGTCCATCTTCCGGCGCACGTTGCTCATGGAGACGGACCTGGATACGCTCCGCATCGGGCCGTTCCAACTGACGCCCAGCCGGCACGAACTGACAGTGGACGGACAGCCCGTCCAGTTGACGGCCACCGAGTTCCGGCTTCTCAAGGCCCTGATGGTCGCGCGGGGCCGGGTGCGCAACCGCGATCAGTTGATCGACACCGCGTTCGGCGTGGGGGTGGCTATCACCGACCGCACGGTGGACGTACACGTGACGGCCCTGAGGAAGAAGCTGGGCGCCTGTGCCGGATGGATTCAGACCGTCCGGGGGGTGGGCTACACCTTCCGTGAGCCGCAGGAACCGAACGCCGTATCTCCATGAAGTCCGCACCCGGCAAGTTCTTCTGGAAGCTGTTCCTGAGCAACGCCGCGCTTCTGGCGGTCGTCGTGGGCGCCAGCGTCTGGATCATCCACGGCCGCTATCAGGCGATATACACCGCTGAGTTGACGGATAACCTGCGCGCGATTGCCGAGGCCCTGCGCCAGGGGATGGCTGATCGCTCGCTCGCAGAGGATACGGACAGGCTGGACCGGCTGGCCAAGGGGGTGGGGTTCGCCGGTTCCCGTGGCATCCGCGTCACGCTCGTGAGTGCCGACGGTACGGTCGTGGCGGATTCGGAAGCGGACCCCGCGCACATGGTGTCACATTCCGACCGGCCGGAGATTCAGGAAGCGCTCCGCAACGGCTGGGGTGTGGCCGACCGCTGGTCGGACACCCTCTCGTGCGACATGCGTTACGTGGCCGCACGGGTGGGACCGGCCGACGCGCCGCGGGGCGTGGTTCGCGTGTCCATGGGCGTCCGGCGCATCGAGTCACGAACCACAGCGGCGCGAAACGTCGCGATTCTGTCGTCGGCGGTGGTTCTGGCGGGCGCCGTCATGCTGGCATTGGCCCTGGCTCGAATCTGGAGCGGTCGCATCGCCCGGATCACCGCGGCGGCCCAAAGCATCTCCACGGGCGACCTGTCCGCGCGCGTGCAAGTCTCGGGCTCGGACGAGGTGTCCCTGCTGGCCCGAAGCCTGAATCAGATGCGCGACCACCTGGCCCGGCAGATGGAGACGATTGACCGCCACAGCCGGACCCTCGAATACCTGCTCGCTCAGCTTCACGAAGGCGTGATTGTCGCGGGGCCGAATGGAGAGGTGCTGCTGATGAACCCCGCCGCCCGCCGGCTTCTCGATGTGCAGGCCGTCGGCGACACGTCGTCTCCGGGAGGCGGCCCCATCGAAGAATGCATCCCGCACGATGAATTGCAGCGCATGCTGCGGGTCGGCGCCGGCACGGACACGGAGGCCCGCGACGTCCAGCCGCCCATTGAGGAATATCGTCTGACCGTCCAGCACGGTGGGCGGGCCGTGACCCTGCTAGCCCGCGCGTCCGACATCGTACTGCCCGGCGCCGACGACGCGACGGCCGGCGCGCGCCGATCACCGGATGAATCAGACGGCCTGCGTTCTCACGGACGGTTGCTCGTTCTCACCGACGTGACCGAGCTCACGCACGCCCTGCAGATCAAGACGGACTTCGTCGCGAACGCCTCGCACGAGCTTCGCACACCGTTGTCGGCCATCCGGGCCGCCGTGGAGACGTTGATCAGCATGTCCGGGGACGATGCCTCAGACTCCGCGCCAAAGCTGCTGAAGATCATCGATCGGCACAGCGGCCGGCTGGAGGCGATGGTCACCGACCTGCTCGACCTTTCCCGACTGGAGTCCCCGGGCACCGAGTCTCAGGCGTCGGCCGTTCCGCTGCCGGCGTTTCTCCAGGACCTGCACGACCGGTTTCGAGAAAAGCTGGTCGCCCGCGGGCTGCATTGGCAGGTGGACCTGGGACCCGGCTGCGAGACGGTCTTCGGCAGCCGCCACCTGCTGTCGCTCATCCTGGATAACCTTGTGCACAACGCCGTTAAGTTCACGGACGAGGGAGGACACGTCACCGTGTCCGGTCGTCGAATGGCGGAGGCCGTAGCCCTCAGCGTGGAGGATGACGGCTGCGGCATCCCGCCGGAAGAGCAAAGCCGCGTGTTTGAGCGCTTCTACCAGGTCCAGCGTGCCCGCTCCGGGCCGACCCGTGGGACCGGGCTGGGCCTGTCCATTGTGCGACACGCCGTGGACGTCATGAACGGGCACGTGACTCTCGAAAGCGAACCGGGGCGGGGCACCCGCATCACCGTCACCATTCCACAGGCGATCGCACCGCACGCCGCCCGGCAGTACGGAACTTAGCGCGAAACAGGGCCTGTCTTAACACTGCCATAATCGAAATGCGGTCCAATTCTCCGCGCAGGCAGGGTTCGGACGGGCTCTGTCGGGTTCCCTGGAGGCTTTCTCTCAATCAGGAGGCGCAAAGTGGCAAAAGCAGCGTTCTTGGGTCTGGTTCTTGGCGTGTCCGCGGCCGCCTTCGGAAACATCCATATCACGGAGTGGATGTACAGCGGCGCAAATGGCGAATTCGTTGAACTCACGAACGTCGGCGCCGTGCCGATCGATATGGCCGGCTGGAGCTTTGATGACGACAGCCGGTTGGCAGGGACGCAGGATCTCAGCGGTTTTGGCATCGTCCAGCCCGGGCAGTCCGTCATCCTTACCGAGTCAATTGCAGGTGACTTCGCAACCGCCTGGGGCCTGTCCGGCGTTTCCATCGTCGGTGGGATATCGGCCAACCTCGGGCGAAACGACGAGATCAACATTTATGACGGCGACAGCCATCTGATCGATCGCCTGACCTACGGCGACCAGGATTTCCCGGGCTCCATCCGAACGCAGAATGTCAGCGGAAACCCCACGACGCCGACCGTCCTGGGCGCGAACGACGTGTTCCAATGGACGCTGTCCGCGGCCGCCGATTCATACGGCTCGTACGCCTCGGCAGCCGGTGATCTCGGCAACCCAGGAACCTACGTTCCCGAGCCGACGACTCTGGTGCTGATGACGCTGCTCGGCGTATCGGTCGCCCGCCGTCGCTAGAGACGGCAATGCACCGAGCGAGCGGCCCTGGTACAGGAGATCATTTTCATGACACGAACGGGTGCCCGGCGTCCGCCGCACGGCGGCTTTACGCTGATCGAGCTGCTGGTCGTCGTCTCAATCATCGCGTTGCTGCTTTCCATCCTGCTGCCGTCCCTTCAGAAGGCACGGGAGCAGGCCAAGGAGGTCAAATGCGCGTCGCAGTTGGCCGGCTTTGGACGGGGGTTCTACGCCTATGCCGCCGGCAACGATGATTACCTCTGCAGCGGTTCGTTTGACCCTGACGTGGCCAACGGCCGGGACGGCCCGGTGGACAAGGTCGGCTGGGTGGCCGACCTCGTCAACGGCCGATACGCCGAACCGGGCGAGGCGCTTTGTCCCTCGAATGCGGCTCGTGTCAACCAGAAGATCGCGGAGGGTCCCAGCGGGTGCGTCCCATCCATTTACTGCTGGACGCAGGTCGACGATCTCATCGACCGGGGTTACAACACGAACTACACCCAAGCCTGGTACATGGCCCGAAGCCAGGCGTTCTGGCCCAATCCCGACAACGATCCGAACTGGAGGCGACTCCGCTCCACGTGGGGTCCGCTGAACATCACGCGAATGACCCGCGTGAGTCCCAGTCGCGTGCCCATTCTCGGTGACGGCGGCATTGAAGACGCGGACGTGTACCGCGGGGACAAGGGCCTCGGTGAGTTGGTCGTGAAAACGCTCTCGGATGGCCCATGCGGCGGGGCTTACGGACCGCAGGATTATTCGGATTTCGGACCGGCACACGGGATGGCCGCACGGTTCCGAACGGCGGGCGCAGGACGCAAGTCCAGCGTCCGGACGCGGGCGGACGTGCTCTTCGCAGACGGGCACGTCGGGCGATTCCAGGAGAAGGTTCGCAACGGGGAGTTCAAGCTGTTGCGCGCCGACACGTCCGGCAACGTCTGGGTTCAGGAAGACCTTTCCGAAGAGGTCTTCGACGGCGTATTGACGTTGGGCCGCCGCTCTCGGCAGCCCTGGCAATTGCAGTGATGACAGGGCGGTGCCTGCCTGCCACGCGGTTACCGGCCTCGTCCCAGCAGAGAGTAAAGGACACATATGATTCGAAAGCGTCTGGCTCTGGGCCTCAGCCTGGTTTTGCTCGCGACCGCGGATGTGAGCGCGGTCGTATTCATCAGTGAAATACTCGTCAATCCCGCCGGCAGCAGCGACGAACTTTACGAGTTCATCGAACTGCAAGGCACGCCCGGCAGGAAGCTCGATGGCTACGCGTTGGCCGTCCTGAACGGCTACACCCGCAAGCACTACCCTCTGGGCAGCATTCCGCCGATTCCCGTCAACAAGCAGGAAATCGACGAGTTCTTCAGCCTCGACGGATTGCAGCTCGGTCCGAACGGCCTGCTTGTTCTCGGCAGCAGTGTGGCGTTCGATTACCCGTTTCTGCTCGCAGACACCCACTTTGCCGGACCCTGGCTGGACAATCCCGCGTTCTGGACCGGCGGGCTCGACGTGCCGGGCAAGCTGGAGAACGACGGCTCAAACACGATCGTCCTGATCCGCCGACGACCCGGCCGGACCCAGGCCGATCCCACCAATCCGGACGGCCTCCGCTGGGGCAAGGACATCTTGCACGATATCGAGCTTCTTTCCCCGACCGAAGGCATGGTCTGCATCGGCGGCGGCACCGCAGGTGAGGTCTGCCGTTCCGATGGCGACTGTCTGGCACCGGGCGTCTGTGGGCCGGGCAGCGTGGACCAACTCGGTGACGGAAACGTGGATAAGGCAGACCCCGACAACATGGGTGGAAACACTCTGGACCTGAAGGGCTCCTCGACGCCGGAAGATCTGAGCGACGACCTGGAAATCGTGGACGAGGTCAGCTACGAGCATGAACAGGGCTGGGAATACGACTTCGACGGCCGACACGTCGATGCCGGCTCCACGGAGCCCGGGCTGCCGTACCGACACGTTCACGCGCTGGATGACCCACAAGGGATCAACCCAGACGCGCTCACGCGCGTCGACTGTCGGACCAAGGGCGAAGGGTGGTCTCCGGCCGCCGGCGGCACAGGCGAATTGCCCGGCGGAAACAACTGGCAGGACACGGCCACGGAACAATGGATTCGAGGCGAGTCCGTTCTGCGTGTGGGTGCCTTGGGGCCGTATTTTGTCTACGACGTGGCTGCCAATACGAATCCCGACGCGATACAGCCGTACAACACGCAGGTGCCCCTATGGCTGAATGACGGGGTGAGCCCCGATTTTGATTTCTCAATGGGAGCCGCCGACTACGTCATCAAGGCCGGGCAGGTGAATCTGCTGGCCGTTCCCTTCATGCCGGGGGATGCGGACCGCGACGGCGACGTGGATCCGGGTGACATCGCCAAAATCGCCGCCGTGTTCGGCGACGACGATTGGGTCTTCAGCAACAGCTACGCCGACTCGCCGGAAACCGATGAAGGGGACCCCGCCCTTCAGACTCGCCCGTGGGATGTGGATGCCACCGGGGACAATGGGATTGAGGCCAGCGACCTGCAATGGACCCTGAACTTCCTGGGCGACCCCACGGGCCGCATCACGGGTGTTGCCTACGATGACACTGGACCCGCCGTGGCCGGCGTGGTGTTGAATTCGGCAGCCGGTGTGTCCTGTACCGTCACCGCATCCGCAACCGTACCCTGCGGACGGCCGCTGAGCGACCTGCGTCACGGCGAAATGATCGAAATCACCATTCGCGGGCAGGTCATCTCCGGAGTCAATGTCACGCCGGGCCAGGAGAACGGCATCATGCAGTTCGTGCACGACCTGGACGTCGGCGCGCCGGGGGTGGTGCAGGTGGTGGCCGTCCAGGCGGAGCTGCCCTACGCCACAACGCGCGGCGACCTTCAGATCATCGCTCCGAATCCACTCGGCTCGGATCGTGTTTCGTTGGTCAATGGATATACAACGGGCTTTTCGGAGGGGTTGGGTACGGCCGCGTCGCTGTACCGCGTGACCTTGCGGGTAATCGGCACCGGGGACACACACGTTGTCGTTTCGGCGGCCGATGAGGCGAAGTTCGCGGCAAGCACACCGGGCGGGCTGAAAATCGGCCACACCGCAGGCCAGGGCAACCCGTCGAACGTGGTCTACTCCGCCTTTGTGGACCTCGACGTTGGGGCCGCCGCACCGGGCGACCTGGACGCCGACGGAAACGTGGACGCGGCGGACTACGTGCTTTTTGAAGCCTGCGTCACGGCGCCGAACGCCGGCTCGGTCGACTGCACCTGTGCGCCCGCCGACCTGGATGGCGACCGCGATGTGGACCTTGCGGACTTTGCCGTGTTCCAGGCCGCCTACAGCGGCTGACGCCGAGGCGTGATCGCATCTCAACGGCTGATGTGTTCGGCGCGAATTGCCTGCATCGGGGCGGTCGCGCCGAACGCCGTTTTCGCTCGGCGCGTCAGGGTTGTGCGTCGGCCGAACTGTCGCACGCAACGCAGCCGGAGCAGTCGTCGGGCTGATTGGCGGTCAGCGTGTTCGCGTAGAGGTTCGATTCGGTGCCCCAGCACAACACGCCACCGGCCTCGGGGGCGACGTTCTCCCGGATCGTGCAGTACGAAAGCGTCGATTCGTACAGGGTGAGGCCGCCGCCCTCCTCTCCCGCCGTGTTGTTGTCGATCGTGCATCCGGACACCAGACACCGGAACGCGGCCACTCCGCCCGCCTGGCGGGTGGTCGCGCGGTTGCCGGAAACCGTGCAGGCGTAGATCGACGAATCGTCCGCGGTGATCCCGCCCCCTTCGTGTTCCGTGGCCTCGTTGTCGCAAACCAGACAGTTGCGGATGACTGCGCTGTCGGCCTCGATGCCGCCGCCACCACCGGCGCGGTTCCGCTCGATCACGCAGGCGGACACAACCGAGCCGGTCGACGCGATCGACACCGCCCCGCCCCACAGTCCGGCTTCGTTTTCGGTCATCGTGCATGCTTCCAGCGTACCCGCGTACAGGTACACGGCGCCGCCGTCGACCCTCGCCGTGTTCTCCATGAACGTACAGTCAAAGGCCTGGCCGGCCAGGTACGCCCCGCCGCCGTTGGCCGTCGCCTGGTTCCGGCTGAACACGCAACGCCGCAAAACACCCCCCGTGTCGATGCTTGCCGCGCCGCCGATGTGAGCGATGTTGTTAGTGAAGGTGCAAGCTTCGAAGGTGGCGGCGTCGCGCGTCCAGACCGCGCCCGCGTAAGCCTGCCCCTCTGCACTGTTTCCTTCGAACGTGCTGGTCTCCACGAGCACGCTGGAACGCTCACTGTTGATGGCGCCGCCGTTGCTGGAGTTGCGGTTGCCAACGAACGCGCTGTCGCTGACGAGTACGTCGGTGGCGCCGCGCAGCACAAGAGGCGTGGCCGTGTTGTCCTCGAACCGGCTGTTCCGGATCGTGCACAGGCCCGTGAAGTCGTTCACCTCCAGTCCCCCGCCCGGGCTGGCGCTGAACGTGCAGCCTTCCACGGCAACGGCCATCGATTCGTATCCGCTTTCCACCTGCACCACGCTGTCGCCCCCGCAGTCGGTGAAACGGCAGGCGGAGAGTGTCAGATGCTGGTCGGCCGCGGGATCGCCAAAGTGAATTGCGCTGCCGTCGTCGTCGGCGCCGCAACTTTCGAAGCAGCAGGACGCCACCTCCAGAGAGGCCAGACCGTCTCCGTACAGACCGTAGCCCGTCGCGACGTGAATGGCCCCGCCATCCGCGAAGTCAGCCGGGCCGGCGTATCCGGCGTAGCCGTTGCGGATGGTGAGGGACTCAATCCGGAGCGTGCCTTCCACGTGGTCGAGGAACACGAGCCGGTGGCAGTCTTCGGCATGCGCCTGCAGGTCGATCACGGTGACGTCGCAACCCTCGCCACAAATGGTGACTCCGCCGAGATAGCGCCCTTCCGTCTCCAGATCGCGGAATCCGTCCCCGGTGAACGTGCCCGGCCCCAACTCGATCACGTCGTTGTACGTCACGGCGTTCAGCGCTTCCTGCAGCGTTGCGTAGTCGCCGGGGACCCGCAGATGTCGCGGCGGGCTGGAGGCAAACACCGCCCGCAGCGTATTTGAACCGGACACGGTGAACCGGGTCACCGGCTCGGTGCCGCTGACCGCCTTTTCCCAATGATGGAAAACGAATCCGTCGCTCGCCACGGCCTGCACCAGCGGCTGATCGCCGGCGCGGTATTTCTCCAGCGTCGGGAAGAGGATCACCCGGCCGGCGCCGGGAGGAAACACTTCGACGGTCAGCACGTACCGACCTTCCGCCCCCGTGATGCCGGAGCCGCTCCAGTCGTCGCCCTCGCCCTTCGGCACGAAGTGCGCGGTGATCAGCTTCGATGCGTCGGTCGGCTCATCCTCTAACTCCGTCACCTTCTCAACGCGACTTCGGTTCGACAGCAGGTGGCGCACGCTGAACCCCGCGAGTTCGTAGCCGGACGCGGGGTCGCCCCAGACGTCGACGGACTCCGTGTGCCAATAGAAGTCGGCCAACCCGCCCGGTGCGTAACCCACCGTGCCCAGCTCCGGCGGATCGGCTCCGAACGCCAG
Source organism: Phycisphaerae bacterium (assembly GCA_016929015.1). GTDB lineage: Bacteria > Planctomycetota > Phycisphaerae > UBA1845 > UBA1845 > JAFGJQ01. The sequence continues at coordinate 18,827 of JAFGJQ010000094.1, forward strand.
CCGTGCCATCAGGACGTCGGTGTCGTCGTACAGGTTATGCGTGTACTGAAACTTCACGCGGTCGAGGATGTCAAACGTGAAGTTGAGGTCCAGCGTATGGCCGTTGCGAAGCTCCACGCCCAACTCGTCGAACTTCGTGTCGGCGACCAGCTCGAGCGATTCCTCGTACGAGATCGACGGCCCTGCCACGGCGTAGAACTTCACGCCGAATTCCGGCTCGAGGTACACCTTTGCCCGGACGGGGGAAAGCGATACGTCAGGAACATCGGCGTCCGGGTCAAAGGTCAGGTCCGCGATGCGGTTCCAGCTTCCAACACCGTTGGACTGAATGTATTCCCCGCCCAGTTCCAGACCCGCGTCCAGATCGAGCCCGGCCGAGAACGTCCCCAATTCTCCCGCGGCCACCTCGGCCCCCAGATTGAGCGTCAGGAAGAACTGGTACAGAACCGGCACCGAGCCCAGCATGATCACGCCGGCGGGACGAGGCCACTCCAGCTCAACCAGGGAAATCTCCTTGCTGAGGGCATCGGTCAGGGCGGTGACCTCGATTTCGGCGTCCAGGCCCGCGCTAACCTGGCCGGCGGCCGTGCAGCGGAAACGCTGGATCCGTCCGTCTTCCACGTCCAAGACGAGGTCGAAGTCGGGATTGAACGCGAACCGGCCGTCCAGGGTGAGCGTGACCTTGTCCGGGAATTCCAACTCAACGTCGGAAATGACGAGCGATCCGTTCTCCACGGCGATCCGCCCGGCCCGGTGCGGTTTCAGGTTGGCATCCATGCCGGCCTGACTCATGTCGAGCCGGCCCGCCAGATTCAGACGGCAGCGCCGGATCAGGTCGGTCAGGCCGGCGGGCTCCGTCTCGATCTCGTAGACGCCGTCTGCGGCTTCGACCGCCAGTACGCGAAGCGGCCGGAGCCCGTCGGCGGCACTGACAAGCACGGCACCCGGAAACAATGATGGCAGGTCGTCTCCGGAAAGGCGAAACCGGCCTTCGCCCCGTTCTTCCAGTTGCATGGTCTCATCGAGGACGACCGTCGAGTCGTGCAGCTCCGGTTCCACGTCGGCTTCGGCGAACACGGCTTCAATCGTCAGGTCGCCGGTGATGGTCACGGTCAGGGGGTTGGCGGTGCCGCCGGCGTCGCCCGCCCAGCGTTCGAACGCGAAGCCCGACGCGGCCGTGGCGGTGAGGGTTATCATCTCCCCGGTCGCGTAGCCGCTGCGGTCCGGGTTCAGCGCAACCTGCCCGGCACCGGCCGGCGAGACCGTGATGGTCACCGTATGTTCCCCGGTTGACCCGCCCCCCGCACCCGGGCCGCCCCCGGCACCACCCGACGAGCAGCCGACCAGGATGAGCACGGAAAGGAATGCACCGAATGAACCGGCCCGGCAACGGGCAATCTGCGCGATGGTCACGACCATACCCTCCAACGAATGAACCGGAGTGACGTGTCACTCTGCGGACGAGCATCTGCACGATCCACGCGGAGCCTCGCGTCTCCTGCATTCGACGCGGCAGTATCCTGGCCGGCCGTGACGCCCCACGTCAAGGCACGCGGTACAGCCAGCCGTAGGGTCGGTCAAACACCAGATCGACAACGGGCTCCACGGGCGCCAGGCCGGCCTTCGTGAGGCGTACAAAGAGATCCTCTGTGACGTCATTCGGGAATCCGTATTGCGATGCACGCAGTCGGTAGACCTCCGCCCAGTTCACCAGCACGTGCGTGTAGCCCTGCTGACGAAGCCATTCGAGGATCCGTCCCTCGTCGCCCTCCGCCGCCCGCACGGCCTCGACGAACGGGCTGCGGTTGAACACCACGCAATAGTCGACCTGCCGCTGAAAATAGAATGCCCGGGCCTCACCAATCAGAAGCACCTTGCCGTTGGGAGGCACGGTGTCGCCCGTGTTGACGACCTTGTAGAACTCGTACCCGCGCAACACGCCGTTCACGAAATACTCCGGTATCCCCTCGATCTGCACGCTCCGGTCATTCAGGGGCAGGTGTGTGTGATAGAGCCGCCCGATGAAGCCCAGGTTCCAACCCAGCCCGATGATGACCAGATATGCCACCAGCCCGCCCACCACGAACCCCGGCGCGCGCTGCCCGCGCAGCACCGCCACCGACCGGTCGATCGCGGCCGACGTCAGAATGACCAGGGGAATCAGCATGGGCACCGCGAATCGGGCGTACAAATGCGTCGCAAACATCCACATCAGCACCTGCAGACCCAGCACGATCACCGCGAGCCGCACCGGGCGCTCGCCCCAGGTCAGCACCACCGCCGACATGGCCAACAACAGCAGCAGCGGGCCGAACCGCTGATCCGGGTCCGCCGGCACGTATTGCCAGAGCATGGCCAGCCGGTCTCCCAGTTCCGCATCCGATCTGTGGCATGCGGCAAAGTGACGCGATTCCTCCGGACCCCAGCCGGTGGGATAGGTGGTGAACACCTCACCGGCCAGCGGGAACACGGGATTGCCGGCCATGGCCGTGTTCTTGATGAACCAGGGCAGCATCGTCAGGCACGCGGCCGCAACGTACACGCCGACGGCGGCCAGTCGGCGCCGCCACCCCGCTACGGGCGCGGCGAAAGCCAGCACCGCCAGGGGCAGCACGATGAGCGGGCCGGCCGTGTACTTGCATCCGAAGCTCAGACCCGCCAGCACACCCGCCAAGGCCAGCCACGCCAGGGAGGGCCGATCCTTGGCAAAGGCGGCGTGCCGGTTCGGCCGGGCGTTGGGCAACGAGCCGGGCGGCACAGCGGTCGACGGGGGCGCGTCCGCCGGCAGGCCGGGCAGAATCGGGGCGCGTGCCGGCGTGCCTACCGCCCGTTTGACAGACGGATGTACATGCCCCGCCGCGCGAGCCAGGGAGAGACCGCGCAACAGAACGGCCGCCGTCATAAGCCCGAAAAAGAGCATCGCGTTTTCCGTGTACGCGACGCCACTGAGGTATACGAGCCATCCGGTCCCGGCCGTGATCACACCAGTGACCACACCGGTCAGCGGCGATCGGTCCCGCCCGATGAGCCAGCCGGCGGCCACGCAGAGCACGGCCAGTCCCAGGTTCATCATCTTGGCCATTCCCGCGCCGCTAAGGACGTCGTTGCGAACGACCATGCACAGCAGGTAGAGCATCTCGGTGTTAGCGGGGAAGTTGGCGTACACGTTGTGCGGGGCGTAGGTGATCCGTCCCGCTTCGAAGTACTCGCGGGGCATCTGGAAATGGTATTCCAGCACGTCGTACCCGTTGCCCTCTTCGGCCCAGAGAAGCCCCGGGGGAACGGCCGCGGCCAGCACGCCCAGCACGGCAAACGGCACGACCGTCAGCCAGAGCCATCGCCAACGCGTGGCCGCCACGCCCAGAAACGCCCACTCTCGCCGCGGGTGGCGCAGGGAGAGCGACGCGGTGCTTCGCAGGATGCGTCCGAGGCGGACCAGCCCGACGATCCCCGCGGCAATGGTCAGGATGTAGAACACCGGCGCGTACAGCACGCCGATCAATCCCAGCCCCAGGGTGAGCAGAGACAACAGGCCGGTCCCGAGCGCCAGGCCCAGCATCACGTGCCAGCGGAGGGGCAACGGGTCCGACGTGAAGAGTGGGACCAGCCAAAGCCCGGCCAGCCCGGCGGCGGCCAACAGCCCGACCGCGGGAAGCCCGTCCAGCAGCAGAGACAGACAGGCCCCGGAGGCAATTCGGATCAACAGAAGGAAGCCGATGGCCGAACAGAGGAAGAGAATCCACTGCGCCTGTGTGAGTCGCTCGAGTGGTCGGGATGGTGTCTCAGCCGGGGGCATGCGTCGATCCGGTCAGCGGGCCTCGGGATACAGTACGTCCCGGGCCTGCATCAGGGCCAGCAGGGCGTGCGAACAGGCGTCGATGCGCACCGTACTGTCGATCAGCGAGTCACGCATCCCGCCTATCGTATCCAGCCGGCTCCGGACGTAATATGCCTCTTCCGGCTTGAATTCGAGCTGGAGCAGAAACCTCGCGCCAAGACGAACGGCCGCTTCATAGGCCTCAATCCGGGCCGCGTCCTTTCGATGTCGGGCCAGCCGCAGGGCATCACACAGGCCGCACAGATACGATGCCGTCGTCGAGCCGACGGCGGACGGATGATACGGTGCGATCCCTCCCCACTTGTCCGGCCACGGGCAGTTGGACTCGCGAAGCTGGACGTCCGCCAGGGCGTCGGCCATGCGAAAGACGAACGCGGCAAAATCGTCCCGCTTGCTGTGGATGGCCATCCGGGCGTAGGCCTGGATGTGCCAGCCGGCGAACTGCGGCGACGGGTAGGTCTCAAACAGCTCCCGATAGAAGCCGTGCGCGCGGTCGAACACGTCCATGACGGCCTGCTGCGGTTGCTCGTCGTACACATGCGCAAGCGCAAGCAGGGCCTGGCCGGGGTACGTTTCCTGCGTAGCCAGGATGTCTGCGGGTGGAAAGGCGGTTACGAAGCGGCCGTTGGAGGCCTGGGCCCAGATCATGCCGCCGACCAGCTTGTCACGCTCAAAGCGATACTGCGCGGGTTCCGGGAACTCCGTCATGGCGAGGCAGGTGAAGGCCGTCGTGCCCAGGCGGTTGCGCTCGTCGGGAGTGCGCACGTAGCCCGCACCGTCCTTGCCGGGCAGGCTTACCACACGACGGGCGAGCAAGTCGATGGCCATGGCGGCGGGTGAACGGAAGGCTGCCGTCCGTCCCGGGCGGCGAGCATAGGCAGCCAGGACGCGTGCCGCCTCGGCCTGCAGAAACTCGTCGGTGATGTACTCATCCAGGTACTTGTCCTCGGCGGGGTCGTAGGCGGCCGTGAATCGCCCGGTCGGCTGCTGGCGGTACACGACGTACCTGGCCATTCGCTCCGCCGCCGCCGCCAGAGATTCCGCCGTGACCGCGCCGGGAGAAACCGGCACCATGCCCCGTTGCAGAAACACCACGTCCTGCCCCGGCGCCCGCTCGACCCAGTGAGTGGAGCGGAAACGGGTGATCTCCACCTGGTCCAGCGTGTCCCGGGTGGCGCCCAGCGAGTGGATCAGGTTTGTGACCGCCTTGTTCGTGGGCATGTTGTAGGCGACAAACTCCGAAGGGCTGAAGCGGGCGCTCATTCCGCCGAAAGTGAGTCGCAAGCCGTCCACGCCCGGCTCGATGCAACGCTCCACGGGGCCCGCGAGCAGCTCGCGACCGTTGACGCCAAGCGGCACCGGATCGCCGATAGCCTCCATCTCAATGACCAGTTGGTCCGCCAGGGC
>JAFGJQ010000001.1 GCA_016929015.1 Phycisphaerae bacterium
CCGTCCTGGAAGCATTCGTCGTTGTCATAGGGTCCGAACATCGGGCACAGGCCGCCGTTGCCGTCGATCTCCGGGTCCCAGCCCTGACCGAACCGAGCCCAGCCGAGGCCGTGCTGGATGTAGCTGCCGAGAGGGCCAACGTTCATGCACGTCGGGAACATGCCGACCACGCCGGTGGAGTACGCCAGCGCTTCCTCCGGCGCATCGCCGTAGTCATACTGCGGCTCCTGTTCCTCCTCGATCCGCAACAGGTAGTCTTCGGTTTCACCGTTCTCAAAGACGCCGGAACCATTCCATTCGAAAGGCATGTTGACCGGTTGGTCGGTAATGGAGAACCTCGCCCAGACGTACTTTGGATTCGGCCCGATGAGGAAACTCGGCGGGGCGAGGGCCGAAAGCGGACCGACGAAACCGGGAGGAACGGGGAAGTCGATGAGCACGTGCTCTGGGGCCGGGTTCATCGGGCACAGTGAGAATCCGCCCCACGTGCCGCTCTGGTCCCAGTCGATCAGCACGTTTACGAAGCTCTCCCTGTCCTGGTTGTTCACCACATGGATGTCGATGTTGGTTCCCCACACGGCCGTCTGACAAACCAGCCCGAGCGGGCCCTCCAGGTCCGGGTTGCAGGGGACGATCTGCTCAAGGCCCATCGGCCCTCGAATCGTGTACCCCGGCGGGAACAACAGGCCCGCGTCTCCGTCCTGGAAGCATTCGTCCTGGTTGTACCGGTTCGGGTTGAACGCGGGGCACAGACCGGCATTCCCTTCGTTCTCGCCGTCAACCATCGGACCGAAGTAGACCCCCATGTTGATGTGCTGGACATACGACCCCAGCGGGCCGACGTTCATGCACGTCGGGAACTGTCCGATTACTCCGTTGAACGGGTAGGCCAGGGCTTCCTCCGGTGCGTCGCCCCAGTCGCCTTCCTCCTGCTCTTCGCAGATGTCCGCGATCAGGTTGCCGTTGAGGTCGTCGCAGTTGGTGCCGGGCCCTTTCCAGTCACCGTTGAAGACGTCCACGCACTCCTGCATCGTGGTGACAACGCACTGAATGGGAGCCGTGCCGTCTCCAAAGCAGCACGCCCCCTCTTGCGCCTGGACCGCTGCCGTTCCACCCAGCCAGAGAACCACACTACACAACCCCAAGACCCATCCCAGATTCCTTCTTCTCGCTCGCATGTTTAATCACCTCCTGCGGCCGGTCGGCCGCGACTGGAAGACTCCGAGCAGACAGAATCCCATCCTCGCGCTGCACTCACAGCGCTGAGTCGACACGTTTTCCACTCACCCGGCGATCAACCCGAAGCTTCCATCCGCCTCCAGCGAGACGTGATTCTTGGGGATCGCAACGCTTCGCGTCCCGTTGCCGTCACAAACCGGGGCTTCTCGCCCCGGTGCCAACTCACTCCCTCACGCGTGAATAGACACGCTGCCCACGCTGTTTGACAGACGCCCAGGATTCCATGGAATTGAGGTGGCACTGTATCTGACGCGCCAAGGCCCAACCATGGTGCATTTGTGCTGACGATATTAAAGTGGTGCACTTACGCGGATTGCATTTCAGCGATGTTCGGGCGACAATGAGGTCATGCCCGACTCGGATTCCACACGTGCGACCTTACTCCTGCGGCTGCGGGATCGCGCCGACTCGCTGAGCTGGCATCAGTTTCACGCCCGTTACGGCGAGTTGATCTACAAGTATGCGCGCGGCCGGGGGGCCACGGCGGTGGATGCGGAAGACATCGTGCAGGATGTCGAGATGTACCTGTTCAAGGCGATGGACGGGTTCGTCTATGACGCCAGCAAGGGTCGGTTCCGGGCCTACCTTCGGGCGGCAGTCCTGCACGCCATGAGCCGGCGGGCGACCCGGCAAGCCCGGCAGGGTGAGCCGCTGGATCCGCAGGCATTCGATTACCTCGCTGCCCAGCGGGAGGCGGAGAACGACGAACGCTGGGAGCGTGAATGGCAGCTCCACCGGCTTCGCTGGGCGCTTCGGTCCATCGCCCGAGACGTGGAGCCGTCAACTCTGAAGGCCTTCAGTCTACACGTATTGGAGGGCAAGTCGGTAACGGAGACGGCAGAGCGGCTCGACATGACGAAGGCCGCGGTGTACCAGGCCAAGTCGAGGGTATGCAAGCGGCTGAAGGAGCGCCTCGACGAAACGGACCCGGAAGGCGATCTGTAGGCCATTCGATACTTCTTGTGCCGTGCACATTCCGCCATGAAGCTCGCCTGCCCAACATGCGACTCCAATGTGCCGGACGACGCGCCGGTCACGACGCGCACGTGCCCCCGCTGCGGTCGGCTCCTGGTGTCGCTGGACGGTGACTTCTCGGAGTCTGGGGGCTGGGATGATCTGACGGCGGACTTGAAAGACGCCTTCGGATCCGGGGCCTTTTCGCTGGGCCTCGGCGCTGCCGACCGCACCCGGCCCATGCCGGGGGTGTGCCCGGCACCCGTGGCGGCCGAGCCGTTGCGGGTGGGGTCTCGGCTGGGCGATTTCGAGATTCTCGAGCAGATTGGGCGCGGCGGCATGGGTGTGGTGTACCGCGCCCGTCAGGTTTCGCTGAACCGAACGGTGGCCCTGAAGGTACTGGCCGCCTTCGCCGATCCGGAAAGCCAGGCCATCGCCCGGTTCCGCAAGGAGGCCCAGGCCGCCGCTCGCCTGCACCACACAAACATCGTGGCCATCCACGCCCAGGGGGAGCACAGCGGCTATTACTATTACGCGATGGAGTTGATCGAGGGCGAAAGCCTGGACGCAGCGCTGCGGCGCGGGGCATTCCGGGGCCGATCGTCCGCCGTTGAAGCAGCCGCTGACGCGACCGATGCCCGCTCGTTTGCCCTTGGGCGTGGAGGTCTGGACGCGTACCGTCGACTCGCCCGCCTTTTGGCGGAGGTGGCCGACGCCCTGGAATACGCCCATCAGAACCACGTGATTCACCGCGATATCAAGCCGCAGAACCTGCTGCTGAGTCGCGACGGACGGCTGCACGTGACGGACTTCGGCCTGGCTCACCTGCTCAGCGAGCCGCACCTGACCACCACGGGCCAGGTGATGGGGACGCCGCTGTACATGTCGCCCGAGCAGGTCCGGCTCGGGCATGGCCGGGTCGACTGGCGGACGGACATCTACTCGTTGGGCGTCACTCTGTATGAAGTGCTCACCGGTGAGCCGCCGTTTAGCGGCGAAACGCGTGACCAGATCATCGACCAGGTGTGCACGGCCGAGCCGCGGGCCCCACGACGGCTCGATCGCAGCATCCCCAGGGATATGGAAACCATTTGTCTGCGGGCGATGGAGAAGAACCGGCTGCGCCGCTACCAGTCCGCCGGCGACATGGCGGAGGACCTTCGCCGCTTCGCCGAGGACCGTCCCATTCGCAGCCGTCGGACGAGCCACCTGGTCAAGGCCGGCAAGTGGGTACGCCGCCACAAGTGGATGACGGGCACGATCGCCTCGTTGTTCGTGGTGGTGGTGCTGACCATCGGCCTGACGTGGGTGCAGCGGCTGCGCCGCGTCGAGACGGCCGAGCGTCGCCTGAACGACGCGTACGAGTCCATCGCCTACATCAACTTTCGCGAACCGCCCGCCTTTGTCGAAGAGAACATCGCGTATGCGGAGGCTCGGGGGGCCGATCCGATTCGCGTGCGGCTGGTCCGAGCCATGGCCCGAGCCACGCGCCCGGACCTCTCCTCACGTGCGGCGGCCTTGGCGGACCTGGAGGAAGTGCTGAAGGTCCGGCCCAAGGACATCGAGGCGCGGTGTGTGAAGGCCGTCATGCTGCACCTCAATAACGAGACCGAGGCATACCAGAAGTGCATTGACAGCATCGGAACGCCTCATACGGCCACCGAGTGGTTCCTCTACGGATACGCCATCCATTTCAAAGACGCGGAAAAAGCCAAGGAAAGCTACAAGAGGGCAATCGACCTGCGAGCCGCCCAGAACCAGATCTATCCCCAGGCCATGATTCACCTGGCCCGGGCCCAGAACCAACTCATGTATCGCACGCGGCAACTGAGCGACTTCGAGGATGCCGCCGGCAACCTTCGTCAGCTTACTATCATGGGCGTGTACAACGCCTATCCGCACTACCTGCTGTCCATCACCTACCGATTGGCCGCCGAAATTGAAGATTCGCGCGACGATCCCGACATGTCGGCGGTTGCCCGCTATTACCGAGAAGCGCGGTCCTATGCCGAGGCAGGGCAGGAGAAGGACAAGGGCGACGACCGACCGGTCACAGCCGAGGCGGAATACTGGGAGAGCTTCGGCGATTTCGACAGCGCGATTGAGGCCCGCACGCGAGCCATCAAGGTTGCGTCTGATCCCTACAACCACGATTCCGTTTGGGAGGGTCACCACTACCGGTGGCGGCTGTATTACTGGCAGTCGCGATGTGATGAGGCTCTGGCCGATCTGGAGCGGCTGACGGATGACTTCGACAAGGAGGATCCGTTCTATGCCCATGTTTATCCCGTTCTGGTTCATGCGGAAATGGGTGACCGGGAGCGGGCCCTGGCCACGGCCCGCCGCGTGGCTGAGGAGGGACCGAACGACGCACGGCACGTTATTCTGGCGGCGACGTGTTTGCGTTTGCTCGGGGAGAAGGAGGAAGGCGGCGCACTGCTCGCCGATCGCGCGGCGGGGATCGAGTTCCGTTCCACGGATGGCAGTGCTGATGGCGGGACCTGGTGGCGCATTCTTTACGAGCTTGCCCAGGGCCGCCGCACACTGGATTCCGTCCTGAGCTCCGAGCCTTGCCTGAGCGGAGATACCGCCCAGACACGACGAGCGGAAGCCCTCTTTCACGCCGCCGCGATTGCGCTGGCCGAAGGGCGCCGGGCGGAAGCGGTCGGCCTCTTTGACCGTTCGTACCGCTGTTTTGACGGCGAACGCCGCTACACCTTCCACGCCAAGATTCTCTGCGTGAAACTGAAGGACCCGGCCTGGCCGCCCTGGCTGGCCGCCCCGAGCGGAGACGAGCCCTCCGCCGCGGCCCAATGATCTTGTGGAACGCCGTTTGGAGCCGGCACCTGCGGCGGGTACCATGCCACCACGCCGCGTGCGATTCCGTGCGGCGACGAGGAACGAATTGGTGCAATCGATCACGCGAGAGCTGGAACAGCGACTGACGGTGGCCCTTCGGGCCTGCTTCGGCGACGCGGCCGAGGGCGTGGACCCCATGCTGCGGCCGACCCAGGACCCAAGCTTCGGCGACTACCAGGCGAACTTTGCCATGGCCCTGGCCCGAACGCTCAAGCAGAAGCCGCGCGACGTGGCCGAGGCCGTCGTCGAGCGGCTTGACGTGGCCGACCTGTGTGGGCCGCCGCAGGTCGCCGGCCCGGGGTTCATCAACCTGACCCTCTTGCCCGCGGCGGCCGGACGCCGGCTCCAGGCCATTCCGCCCGCCGCGCGCGATGGCCTGGACCGAGTCGGCATCGACCCCACGCCGGCGCCGGCCGTGGTGGCCATCGACATGTCCAGCCCGAACCTGGCCAAGGAGATGCACGTCGGGCACCTGCGGAGCACCATCATCGGCGACTGCATCGCGCGGATGCTGGAGTTTGAGGGTCACCACGTCCACCGCATCAACCACGTGGGTGACTGGGGCACGCAGTTCGGCATGTTGATCGAGCACTTGCGCCGGACCCACCCCGACGTGCTGAACGACCCGGAGCACCTGCGGTTGGGGGACCTGGAGTCGTTCTACGTGCAGGCGAAGCAGCGATTCGACGCGGACGAGGAGTTTGCCACCGCCGCCCGGCGGGCGGTCGTCGACCTGCAGAGCGGCGATCCCGCGACACTGGCCGTCTGGCGCGCGTTCTGCGAGGAATCGCTTCGGCACTGTCATGAGATTTACGAGCGGCTGGACATCCGCGTGGAGGACCGCGGCGAGAGTTTTTATAACGACCTGCTGCCGCGTATCGTGGACGACCTGGCGCGGGTCGGCCTGGCCGTTGAGAGCGACGGGGCAATGTGCGTGTTCCTGGACGGCTTCCGCAACCGCGAGGGCGAGCCGCTGCCCATGATCATCCGCAAGTCCGACGGCGGCTACAACTACGACACCACGGACCTGGCCGCCCTGCGGCACCGCATCGAAGCGCTGGGCGCCACGCGGCTGCTCTACGTGGTGGGCCTGCCCCAGAAGCAGCATTTTGACATGCTGTTTGCCGCCGCGCGCAAAGCAGGCTGGGCGGGTGACAAAGTGGAGCTGACCCACATCGGCTTCGGCAGCATGCTGGCTGCCTCGGGCAAGATGTTCAAAACGCGGGAGGGCGGCACGGTGAAGCTCAAGCACCTGCTGGATGAAGCGGTGGAGCGGGCCCGGAACGTGCTGGAGGCCAACGAGCAGGACCCGGAGAAGAAACGCGGCCTGGCCCCCGAACAGATGCAGGTCATCGCGGAAACGGTTGGCGTGGGCGCGGTGAAGTACTTCGACCTTTCCCACGCGTTGGGCAGCGACTACAAGTTCGAATGGGACACCATGCTCAGCATGGACGGTAACACCGCGCCATACATGCTCTATGCATATGCCCGCATCCGCAGCATCGGCCGCGAGGCGGGGGTGGACTACGCCGCGCTGCCGCCCGACACGCCGATTGTCCTGGAGCACGAGTCGGAAATCCGGCTGGGCAAGATGCTGCTGCGGCTGCCGGACGTCATCGAGCAGGCCGGCCGCGAATACCGCCCGAACGTCATCACGGAATACCTCTTCGAATTGAGCAAGGCTTACAACGGGTTCTACGACCGCAAGCGCGGCGTCCGAGTGAAAGACGCCACTCCGGAATCCGTGAGGCTTTCCCGCCTGCGGCTGTGCGACCTGACGGCTCGCACGCTGAAGCTGGGCCTGCATCTGCTGGGGATTGGGACGCTGGAGCAGATGTAGCGGTCTTGTCCGCCGGATCGAGGCCCCCACCTGCCTTCGATGCCGCCCGGCGACACTTTCTGCCCAGGGCACCGGCGGGAACCCGGCGATGAACCGCCGAACTACACTTGGCTCACCGGTTGGGGGCGTCCTGCGGCGCGGCCGCGGGCCGATCCGGCGTCACGGTGTCCGGATGCGGCAGGGGCGGCAGTCTGCTGAACCTGCGCCACTTGTTCTGATCCGCCAGGGCGGTGTCGAAGGCGCGGGCCGTGTAGGTCGTGATGGTTCGGTCCGCGCCGATCACGCGGATGGTTCGGTCTGCCCCCGCCCCCGTCTGGTTCGGCTCCGGCGACTCGATCACGAGCCACAGCATGTTTGACGCGCTCTTCAGGTTGATCCCGTGATACGTGAAGACGTAGTCGCCGACGCGATGGGCCACCACACTGGCCGGCAGTCGATCCGCCGCCGCCTGCACGGCGGCGTCGAGCTGGTCCTCAGGCAGGTATTGCAGATCCTCCAGCGTCTCTTTGCCGATGGTTACGTCCTCCGTCATGGTCGGCGAGTCCGCCGTCACGAACTCGTCCGCCGTCAGGTCGCCGCTTGCCAGCAGATGCAGCGAATGGACCGGCATCCAGCCACTGTGCGAGTCGGCGTAACGCTTCAGGGCCAGAACCTGGTTGGAGAGGTTGTCGGACGCGAGTGAAGCCTGGGTGAAGGCCATGCCCGAGGCGGAGGTGAAGGCCATCGTGAGCAGCCAGATGTACAAGGCCACGACGGAGCCGATCACCAGAAGCGGGGGCGTGAGTACGGCAAACGCCGCGCGTGCCCCCGAAACGCGCTGCGCCTCCCGCACCCCGACGGCGGCGCTGACCACCCACCAGATCCAGCCGATGTAGGGACCGAAACAGGGGATGGCCGTCAGCACGTGGGCCCCGCTGGCATAACACAGGCATGAGAAGCTTCGACCGAGCCCTTCGCGCGTCGGCCCGGTCAGCCGCAGCAGCCCGTGCGTGACCAGACTCCATAGACCGATGCACGCCAGCATCCCCGCTGTCAACCACAAGAAGAGCCCGACCGCCGAGAATCCCAGGATCGCTGCCACCGAGCCCGGTCCCGGGTTGGCGGTAAACGCCGCGGGAATGACCGTGATAGCAAGAAGCGGCAGGAGGGCGACCGTTCCGATCGCCAGGCTCGTCATGACGGCGAACCCGGCGGCCGTTCCGGCCGAAGTGTTCGGCGGCAGCAGTTGAGCCAGCCGTCCGGGCTTGACCAAGGCCATCCCGATGGTACCCAGCCAGCCCCGCCAGAATCCGCGCCGCCGCCGATCCAGCCAGGGAACACGCGCCCCCTCGGTGTCGTCGGGGCCGAAGCCCTCGGCCGGCCGAAGGACCATGTCATCCATGTCGATGTGTCTGGCGCAGGTTACGCAGTCGAAGTCGCGCGGAACGAGGTGGCCTTTCTCTCCTGTTCCGTAGTAACTCTGCCCGCAGTGGGGGCAGCAGAAGCACACGCGATTCGGAGCGAACTCGTATTGCGAGGGCAGGAAGGGAGTGCCGCATTCCGGGCACCGCCGGGCTTCGAGGGTCCAGAGCTGGTAATTGCAGACGTGACAACGCATCAACGAGTCATCCGTTATCAGGACCCGATGGGTCGCGATCCCCACGCGAGGCCGCGACGGCCTGGGTGAATAGAGCCCGCCCTTTCAAGAGCCCCGCCAGCCTGGGTGAGGAGAGCCCGCCCTTTCAAGGGCGAGTCGGCGCACGCCCCCACTACTGTAGTCCCGCAAGGGACGGCTGAGGTTGAGTCAAACACGTATCGCTCGTCATAAGCGATCCCATGCCGGTCCAGAAACGCCTTGTATTCCTCCTCGAAGGACCGGCCCGCATGATGGGCTTCCTGGTTCTCGATGTAGGCGATCGTCTCCCGTACGCCGCTGATGCCGATGCTGAACGCCCCGTAGCCCTCCTGCCATTGAAACGCAGCATGCGTGGGGAACGAATCGTGAACCCATTTCGACGAACCTCCCTTCAACAACTGGAGGGCCTTGGCAACGGACAGGGTTGACGGCAGCGCCAGCAGTGTGTGCGTATGGTTCGCCGTGCCGCCGACCGCCAAAGCCTTCATCGAGTTCTCGCGGGCGATGCCACCGAGGTACGCCCAGAGTCGCGGACGGAGCTCGTCCGAGATCAGGTTACGTCGCTCCTTGGTGCTGAACACGCCATGAATCAGGCAATTGACGATCGTGTGCGACATGACATGTTCATCCCATGTTCAGCCGCCCTTACAGGGCTGAGTTTGTGTTGTATCACACCGGAACCCGGCGATAAATCGCCGGGCTTTACTCACAATGCACCCGCGGCGACGAATCGCCGGGCTTCAATCACAGCGCACTCGCGGCGATCAAGCACTGACCTCTACTCGCAACGCACGCGCGGCGACAAACGGCCGGGCCATATTCACAAACCGCGAGGCAATCCGGTCGAATAGAGCCCGCCCTTTCAAGGGCGGGTGACCGACGCACACCAGC
>JAFGJQ010000095.1 GCA_016929015.1 Phycisphaerae bacterium
GGGCCCGGAGTGAACTGGCCGATCCCGGACGGCGGTCGAATCCGGGCCGACATCGAGGTGCAGGATGCGCTCCAGCAGCAATCGCTCGCCCAATACGAGTTTGCCGTTCTGAACGCGGTGAAGGAGGTCGAGGACGCCCTCATCGCTTATCAGAACGAGCACGTGCGTTACCGGTATCTCGCGGACGCCGTGGACGCCAACCGCCGGGCCGTATCTCTGGCCCGCGCCCAGTACAACGAAGGTGTGGCCGATTTCCTGGTTGTCCTGGATTCCCAGCGTTCACTCTACGCGGCCCAGGCGGAGCTGGTGGAATGCCGGACGAACACGACGCTCCACGCGATCGCCGTATTCAAAGCCCTCGGCGGCGGCTGGGAGCCACTGGTGTCATCGCCGGGCGTCCCTGCGACGATGCGGTCGCCGGCCACCGCTGCCGAGGACGCGAGCACCACCCCTTCCGACATCCGCGGCGACGGCGGTGCACATCCCCCTGCTGGAATAACGTCGCCGCGCCGATACAATAAGACGTCGATTCGACGCTGAGAAAGACCCCGCAGGGACAGACGAAACCGAGCAGCCACTCATGCAAACCGCCCTCGCCGACGCAATCAACATGCCGCTCGTTGCGGGTTTGGGGCTTGTCACGATTGGGCCCCTGACCCTGCTTGTAACCGTCATCGAGTCATTCGTCTTTCGGTTCCATTTGAAGACCCGCTTCCGAACCGTCATCAAATGGGTCCTCATCGCCAATATCATCTCGACACTGGCGGGCGGGTTGCTCCTGCTGTTCCAGGACCTGATCATCTATGGCACAGGCATCCAGGAGTCGATTCCGGCGTTCGTGCGGGGTTATCGATGGGTTGGACCGCTGCTGATTGCTGCGTACTTCACGAAATCCGTGTTCGTGGAGGGTCTCTGGCTGACCCGGCGTCGCGCCCTGGCGAAAATCGGACGCAGCGGTGGTGGCGTGCTGCGGGCCGTACTCATCGGGAACGTCTTGAGCTATCTGGTGGTGGGTCCGCTGTTCTACATCACGACGCGTCCACACTTCGCAGGCCTGGAGACGACCTTCGATGCATCGTGGACTATGAATCCCGATCTGATCGTTTATTACGTCGATAGCCGCGACGAGCACGTCAAGCGCATGCGGTTGGGCGGTGAGGGCGTTTCAACGCTGATTCCGTTTCCGGCGCGGTCCTTTCTGGTCAGCGAGGATGAATCGACCTGCGCCTTCGTGGGTAAGAGCGGGAGCCTATTCGTGTATCGGGCCGGCGAGAGGGAACCCATACTCGTTCGCGAGACCGACGAAGGTTGCTTCATGACCACGGTGAGCCTGTCGCCCGACAATCGCCGGGTGGCCTACGTGGAGCCGCCGCCTGACGGAGAATGGCCCCACAGCCAGAACGCACAACAGACGATCAAGGTTCTCGACCTGGAAACGCATGAGGCAATCGCGCTCGGAAGCACGCCCGCCAACGACTGGGGCTCCCCGCTTGCCTGGTCGGCTGATGGTCGCCGCGTCTGCTCGCTGCAGATCCGCCAGGAGTATGCTGCAGATGGCGGCGGCGAATCGGAGCACAGAACCGTCTATGTGTTTGATGCCGAACCGCCTTTCGGCCTGCGAGAGAAGACGGAAACGATGCCGCTTCTGAACGATCTTGTGGTCAATTACGTTCGAGCACAAGGTAACCCAGCGTATGTCGGCGGGCGTCGCACGATCATCCCACCGCGTCGCTTCCAAACCGGCGGATTCCAGGTCGAGGTCTGGCCCTATCTTGGCAGCGAAATCCGGGTAGACGGGAACGATGGACCGATCGTGGCACTTCAGAACGAATACGGTCTGCTGAACCTGAGTCTTCCCGCATTCTGGAGCGCCGTTGCATTGCCCGATGGCAACGAGCTCCTCCTTGAATGGTGGCATCAGCTTTACGTGCTCAGCATTGGGCAGCGCAAGCTGGGATACGCCGCCGACGGCAGTGAGTACGTTCTGCGGACGCCGGAGTTTCGCGTCAGCTTTGTCCCTGCGCAAGAGTGAATGTCAGCCCCATGTGCCATCAAGCCGGTACGATCTTCCGGACCCGTTGGCAACGCCGCTCGATTGAAGGTCGGCCCGACAGGCGCCGCCGTTCTCACTCACAGGCCGCACGAACGAATGGCATGCTTCCGCGCCGGTAGGGCCGGCGCCATCGCCGAATTGCCCGCAACAATCAGGGCTGCACGATCTCAAATGGAATGGCCGGTAACACGCCCAGCGACACCCGCCGCTTCTGCTTTGCACTTTCTCCGCCCGGCGGCCGGCCCGGCCGCTCCACGATCAGGTTGTCCGTGAACCCGACCGTTGCCGTGGCCGCATCGGCCTTCAAGGAGATCACAAAACCCTTGGGCACAACCGTCACATCTCCCAGAGTGATACCCGCGGGCGGATCAACCAGCTCCAGTTGAACATTCCGCAGAATCGGACGCCTCGGGGCGTTGATTCGCAGCGTGGCCGATCCCCCCGCCGGAACCCGCACCGGCACGTCACCGCCCAGTTCCAGCGGCGGCACCGGACGCCCACCCACCACGGCCACCATGGGCTCCTGGGACGGTACCAGGTGCCGGTATGCAAAAGCCTGCATCAGATCCTCGGCCGGAACCACCGGTCGACTGACGGTGTGACCGCCGATCACCGCCCGCCACCTCCCGCACCTCTGCACAACTCCCCCACGCCCACCCACCTTCTCACCGGCCAAGCACGCCATGTGCCGAACACTATTGGTGATGTTCCGTTTGGCACCTCGCGTTTAGCCCCCCGCATGAAACCATCAGTCCACACAACGGCCGTTGGCATTCACACATCTCGTTTATCCAAGCCGCTGATCAGGCCGCTGATCATCCTCGCGACGATTTCGAGACGCTCTTTGAGCGCCAGTGCCGGCGGCTCGCGCGCCAGCCCGCGTCGGCGGGCAATCTCCAACAGCGGCACGCACTCCTGGGTGGAGCCGCGCGCGATGGTGAAGAAGTTCCGCCGGTCGGGCTTGGTGAAACGGCCGTTTCCCTCCGCGAGATTCGTCGCGATCGAAAGCGCGGCGCGA
>JAFGJQ010000096.1 GCA_016929015.1 Phycisphaerae bacterium
AATCGGGGCGACTGGATTCGAACCAGCGACCTCTGCGTCCCGAACGCAGCGCTCTAGCCAGGCTGAGCCACGCCCCGGTTGTGCCGCGAAACCCCCCGCGCACGGACGGCCCGCGACAGACCTTGCATCCTAAACGCCGCCCGTACGGCTGTCAACGACGCACGCGAACAGGTCCGAGAAAGACGGCAAACCCTGCGTCCTCAGACCCGGGCGTACCGCCGCCGACCCCACCCGGCCACCTGCCGGGGCCAACGCGGACTGCCGATGGCCGGCGGGGGTCAGAGGCCCCCAAAAAACCCGTGCATTATGGGCCGCCGGCCGCGGTCACGCCGCGATATCGTACATCATCCATGTGGATCAGTGTCGCGCCGGACGGCCAAAGCAGAGTCGGCCGGACGGCACGGGGCAAACCGCATGGCATGCGCCTTCACAACACGGCTCGCCCGGACCGCCCGCTGGGTTGCCACAGCCACAGCGTGGGCGATTCTGGGTACATCGGCCACCCATGCCGCCCCGCCTGCTCGTATTCCCCCCTGCCCGCTGCTCGATCCTCCAACTGCAATTGCCCGCTCGCTGATGCTCTTCACGGAAGACCCTCTGACGTACGCGCCTTGTGTCGGCGACCGGTTCCAGGGGGAAGAATCACGCGTGGGACCGCCCGTCACGATCTCGGGCGACCGGGATTCATCCGTCGCGCTTCCATTGCGGTCCCGACCGGATTTCACGGGAGTGGACGCCGAGACATGGGACGAGACCCTCCGCCTCGCCATGCCGTCGCAAGGCCGTCCGGACTCCTCCTTCTGTCCGACCTGTCCACCGCCCACAGGCAACCATCAGGGGCACGGCGACAGGCTGACGACGGATGTCGCATGGCTGCCCGACGTTCCGGTGATCGCCTTTCTCATGACGGGATTGGCCGCCGCTTGCGTGCGTCGGCGGAGCGTCTTCGCGATGGAATGACGGGAGAGCCGCCGATTGCCGTCGGCGCGGCCCCGGGCCGGCACCAACACGCAACAGTGATTCAGACTCGCTCGTACGATGGGAACGCCGACAGGAAACGCCACGTGTAGATGCCGCCGGCATGCCCGTCGGACCAGCAGATGCGCAGCCCGTACCGTCCGACCAGCTCAGCACTCTCCACGGTCACGTCATCGGGCACCGTGGCCGGGTCGAGAGTTCGCTTGCCCGTATGTTCGTCCACGCAGCCCGCGCACGGGCAAGCGCAGCGCAGGTCGCGGGCCTTGTACACGCGCGTCTCACTCGCCCCCCACCGAATCGCGATCGTTCGCTCGGCCCGTCGAACCTTGACATCCTCTGGAGCATCCGCCATTGAGTTCTCCTGCCCGCGCGGGCCTTGCCTTCCGGGCGGACGCAGGAATTATAGCAGCGCTCCGCGTCCTGGTGGAAATCGGTTCCGGTACGGTGCGTCTTGTCGGACGCAACCGCCCTTTTTATGATGGACCCGACCGGATCGCGGGCCGGAGCTTCCGCCGGAGAAACGCCTCATGAACGCAGCGATCGAAGTCCGCAGACCCACCGAGGCGGAGGTTGCCGCCATGACGAGGTGGCCCACCTGGTCGTGCGAAGTGTCCACGTTCGACTGGGAATACGAAGATCGCGAAACGTGCTACATCCTGGAGGGCCGGGTGACCGTGAGAACGGCGGACGGCGCGGTGTCGTTCGGTCCGGGTGACCGCGTGGTCTTCCCCCAGGGCCTGCGATGCGTCTGGGAGGTGTCGACCCCCGTGCGGAAGCACTACCAGTTCGGCTGATGCAACGGCCCGTCCGCCGCGCCGAGCGACTCCGGTGAATGCATGAATCCAGGAAACGGAGATTCGCACCGCGACCCGCACATGCCGGCCCACTTCACTGCAACGCAACGCTCGCAGGGGGCCTTGCGACGTGCCCTGCTGTGCTGGTTCCGGGCAAACGCCCGAGACCTGCCCTGGCGGCGAACGCGTAATCCGTACCGGATATGGCTCTCGGAAATCATGCTTCAGCAAACGCGGGTCGAGGCCGTACTGCCGTACTACCGGCGCTTTCTCCGAGCGCTTCCGACCGTGCGGCGACTGGCCGGTGCTCGCGAAGACACGGTGCTGAAACTGTGGGAGGGCCTGGGGTATTACAGCCGGGCCCGCAACCTGCGCGCGGCGGCGAAGATCATCATCGCGGAACACAAGGGCCGGTTTCCTCGCTCGTACGAGGCGATTCTGCGGCTGCCGGGCATCGGCCGGTACACGGCCGGGGCGATCGCGAGCATCGCGTTCGGACAGCAGACGGCCGTCGTGGACGGGAACGTCAAGCGCGTGCTGGCGCGGCTGTGCGCTATCGAGGATTCGGTGGATGAGGCGGCCGTCGTGGAGCGGATGTGGGGCCTGGCCGAGGCCCTGGTTCCCGCACGGCATCCGGGCGATTGGAACCAGGCCCTGATGGAGCTCGGTGCTCGCATCTGCACACCGCGGGGCCCGCAGTGTCCCGTCTGTCCCGTACAGGGCGTCTGCCTCGCCCACAAACAGGGCCGCGCCAACGTGCTGCCTCGCCGTCGCCCGCGCAAGCCGGTGCCTCACTACGACATCGTGGCCGGCGTGATCGAAAGGAACGGGCGTGTGCTGATCGGTCGGCGGCCGGCCAAGGGACTGCTCGGCGGCCTCTGGGAGTTCCCCGGCGGAAAACGAGAGCCGGGCGAAACGGACGAGGCGGCCCTGTCCCGTGAGATTCACGAGGAACTCGGGCTGAAGGTCGCGGTCGAAGCGCCCATCGCCACCGTTGAACATGCCTACTCGCACTTTGCGATCACGCTGCGTCTCTACGGCTGCCGCGTACGCAGTGGCCGCGTGCGGCGTCGATATCACACGGCCGTGAGGTGGGTGACGCCCAATTCCCTTCGGCGGTTTGCTTTTCCCGCCGCCAACTACAAATGCATGGACCAGGTCAGCCGACGGACGGTCGGAAGAACGGGAGCGACTCCGCACCGGTCGCACAGCCGACGAGGGACGCAGCACTGAGGGCCGGATGGAGTGCCTGCAGCAGGTCGGCCTGCCTGCGCCGGAAGCAGAACCAGACGCGAGACGACGTGTCCGTCTCATCGGCGTGAGAAACAACGACCAAGTTCTGATCGCCCAGGCGTTCGATCAGGAAGGCCGCGTCAAGCGTGTGGCGGCGATCTCCCAGCAGGGCCACCCGATACAGCTTGCGTTCGTATACGGGCTCTTCCACCACGCGCACGGGCGTGCCGTTTTCATGGCACAAGGCCAGCGCACAACGCAGCCCGTCGTTGGCCCGACAAATCTGCATGGCCTCCGCATCCTCCGCATCGTCGAAGAACGACACCAGCAGACGCCGGCCCGCACGCAGGTCGCGTCGGACAATGGGACCCCACACGGGGTTGCGCAGCGTTCGCATCAGGCCGTCCGGCAGGCATTCGGAAAGCCGTGTCAGCCGGTCATTCGTGCGTTGAATGATGGCCCCCACGTGGTCGGGCCGCTCCTCCAAGCGCAGCCGACCCGGCTCGATCAGGTAGTTGCAGAGGAAGCCACGGCAAACCTCCGGAAGGTCCGTGTTCCAACGGGAACACCCGGTGTCACTGACGTACGGGCAGGTCTCGCCCCGGGGAACAATCAGGTCCGGCTTGTTGATCCGCAGGGCCGGCCCGCAGCACGCCTGGCACCCGTCACAATGGCGGCGCTTGGCCGTGCGACTCGGCGCGGGCATCGGCGCGGCCGCCATGCCGTCCGGCAACCGGCGCGCCGGTGGCGCCGCGTCCTCCCGCTTGCCATGGCAGTGCTTGAATTTCTTCCCGCTGCCGCACGGGCAGGGGTCGTTCCGGCCGATCCGCATGCGCCAGTCTCCTGGCAACCGAACTGCTGCGACGCTGCGTCGAAGGGAAAACCGCGACCACGATTGGTATCGGCGTTTTGCTCTGCCCGGTTGTTCTCATGCGGGTTGAAGGGGGCCCGATGGACCCTAGCGCAAAGCGGACCCGGCCATGCATATCGGACGTTCGGCGTGCTCTCCGTAGCGTCGGATGCCATCGCGAAGGCGACCGATGGATTCATCGCGCGTCCGAGAACCGCGGCAGCGTTCCTTCAGCGTCGATGACGGAAATACGGCGAATGACCCGGTGTTCGGAGGTTCGCCGCCGCCCCGCGGCAGAATCCGCTCGTTGCCGCGAATGACGCATCCACGCCGTGCCGCTTCACGCCGGAGGCACGTGCGCATTCTCCGATCGCGATCACATCCGCTAGGCGGGGCACGAGAGCAGGTGGGAAAGAAGCTCCTGCAGCGGGCAGGTGGCCAGGGCCACGTATCGATCTGCGGCCCCGTAATAGACGAACAAGGTCCC
>JAFGJQ010000097.1 GCA_016929015.1 Phycisphaerae bacterium
AGGAACAGGTCGCCGGCCTGCATCGCAATCTTCAGGCATGCTTCAATCGGGTCAATGGCAGGTACTTCGACGGCTGCCTGGCTCGCCCGCGTCTGACATGGAGCCGGACCTTCAGCGGCAGGAGGTTCGGCCACTATGATCCCATCCGCGACACGGTGATGGTCAGCGCCATTCTGGACCGGGTGGCCGTCGCAGAGCACGTGCTTGACTTCGTCATGTATCACGAGCTTCTGCACAAGGCGCTCGGTGTGGGCTGGCGTAATGGCCGCCAGGCGGTCCACACGCCGGAGTTCAGGGAGAAGGAAAGGCAGTTCGAGCAATATGCGGCGGCGACCGCCGCGATCGAGACGCTCGCTGCCATGCACGTCTGACCCGCCCGACACACTTTCTACCGGCCAGATCGCCAGAAGTGGTTTTCAGGGCGTTTGACGCGGTAAACCCTGGCACCGCCCGCTTTTCCTGCTGCCTCAAATGAACAAGACAACTCGACAAATCCCCAAGCCCCGCCAATTCCTCATTCAAGTGGCTTACTCGACTGGGCAGAATGCCAAACCCCTCATCCTGAACCGCCTGCTTATGAACCTGTGATGCCTCGGACGACAGGCAATGGCGTAGCGGGTGCCTGGCCGGTCCGAATCAAACCCCGACGCCCGCACCACCGGCTACGTCAGAGGCGTGCATCGAGACAAATGACGTGGACCTGGACGGTGACGTGGATCTGCCTGACACGGCGGAGTTTCTGAAGGCATATCAGGGCAACTCGTGACGCTCCCTCGAAGCCGTCACACCAATCGAACCCCTCCCCTGCCATGCGGCGCCGACCCGCTGAAACCGGCAATTTCCGCCGCCCGGCAACGTCCGATTTTTCATCTACATCGTCCGCAGTGAATGTCCGATAGATGGGCGTACGACGGGAGATCGGCAGGACTTGCACAGGCCGGCGGACGGCTGCGTCCAGAACCGAACTCGTGCCAGGAACAGGAGTTAGCGCGAAATGTTGGATGACAATGCGGGCAACATCTACCCCACCACGATCGGGACTGATGCGGTGTTCAAGGGCGAGCTGAAGTTCGACAAAAGCGTTCGCCTGCTGGGCAATTTCGAGGGCGCCATGGAAACCACGGGCAACGTCCTGGTGGCCGAGGGCGCGAACCTGCAGGGCGAAATCAAGGCGTCGGACGTCAACGTGGACGGCCAGATCCGCGGGAACATCAACGCGACCGGCAAGGTCCGCTTGAGTTCGTCGGCAAACATGGAAGGCGACCTGGTCGTGTCCCGCCTGGAGGTGGCCGAAGGCGCCGTCTTCATCGGCCGATGCATGGTCGGCGCCGGCAAGGCCAAAGCGAGCATCACCGCGTAGGCTGATTGTCCGGCCGCTTCCCGGATCGTGCTCGTCGACCCACGGACCCGGGCAACCCTTCCGTGACCGACACGGCGACGGCTCGTCGCCCGCATTCGGAAGAAACGCCGGCCCCGCGACGCCACCAAACAGGTGGGTTCGCGGGGCCGGTCTCTGTTTCACGAAGGCCGGTTCAGCGGTTCCGGAACGCGCCCCGGCGAACGCCGAATCTCATCGCGACTCCCGACTGGGGATGACCTCGTAGTCCACGCGAAAAGCATCCTCGCCGACGTCATTTGCCTCAAACCGAAAGACAATCAGGCTGTTGCAGGGAAAATCGGACCCGAGCCAGAGATCGAGGGGGGCGGCCGTGCCCTCCGTGGGCAGCGCTTCGTTCTCGTCGCCGACGGCGGCGCTGGAGAAGAACACACCAGGCACCAGCGTCTCTGACGGGACCGCGTCTTCAGCCAGGTTCTCCTCCGCCAGCCGTCGCATCGTCTCCCCGCCGACGGAGTACACGCGGGCACACTCCACGGTGAGGATGGCGCTGGACTGCCCCCCTTCCAGGCTGCGGTCATTCGGGCCGAACGCCAGCAGTTTCGGCTCGGTGTTCTGATCCCAATCGTCATACGCGCCAAACGTGAAAATGGCCCGATACGGCGTGTTGTTGATGAACAAAACCTGTGAGTTGCCGCGTTGCCCGGCCGTCTCCCCTCCAAACGATGCCGTTTGATGCAGAAGCGCGTCCAGGCTGCAGCCGGCAATCACCATCGCCAGAGTCAGCACCATGCCCCACGCCAAGAACCGCCCGATTGCTCGTGAACTCATCCGAATCACTCCCTGTCGCCATCCCGTTTGCACGCACATCCTCCCGTCCCCCATCAGGGACCGCGCTTTGCCTCCGGCGAATTCTCGGCCCAAAAGCCGTCCGGTCAACCGGTCGCCGTCGCGATCCCCAGACCCCATCGGCCCGCCATCCGCTCCCGCTTGAGCCCGCCGGATGCCTCGCCCGCGGCTCAGCGACCCTGGCCACCTGCCGAGCGCGGCGGCGCCTCGGCGGCTCGCCGCGTCAAGTACGGCTCCACCTGCTCGAATTCCGCCGCCATGGCGCTGTTGGGGAAGGTCTGGGCGATTTCCCGCCCCTTGGCGATCGCGTCGGCAAACCTCCGGCCGCGAACCAGGGCGGAGAACTCATCGCGCAGCACCTGCTTGCGGTCCTCGATCAGCACGTCCAGGGCGGCCAGCATGGCCTGGCGACGCTCCGGGGGGATCAAGGACCCGGCCTCCGCCAGAACCCGCCGGCAGGCCAGCAGATCTCCCTCATCGAACGCCCGCTGCCATCGTGCCTCCGGACCCGCGGACGAGGCTCCCGAGTCCGCCACGGCGCGTTCGCGCGGCGCCGCGGCATCCGCGGAGGCAAGGTCCTCCTCATCGCGACCGGCCAATCGCGGATACTGCTTGTCCGGCACGGAGGCCGCGACCAGAAGCCCGGGATCACCGCGTCCGATCCGGGAAAGGTCGAGTTCATCCACCCGGCCGGCCGCGGCGTTTTCCTCCGGGACGGCCGACAGCGCGGCCTCCAGCGTGTCTTCCAGGGCGTCCATCCGTTGCCCGATTTCGTCGAGCCGCTCCGCGGTGTACACGGTCAGCGACCCGATCCGCACCACCGCCAGCATGATTAACGCCGCTCCGGAGCCGCCGATAGTGATGGCCGCCCCGATCAACGCGTCGCGCACCCGCCCTGCGCACGCGGCCGGGTAGAGGTAGATCAGGCCCGACGTGATGCAGGTTCCCAGGAAGACATAGACGATGATCTCGGCCCGGCGCAACCAGAGCGGCTCCGGCCGCCGCGCATCGCCCGCCCGTGAGGCGTCTTCGCTCACCAGACGTTGTCCCGTCATGCTCATTACGATCGTGAGCCGCCGTCACCCGGTCGGCCCCGTATCGCCTTTCCCCTTCGGTACCGTGACATTCAGCCAGACGCAAGCATCCTCGGTAGCCAATTGCGATGGGCCCAGGCCCGCCGGCAAGACCAGGGTATCCCCGGCTCGAAAGGCCAGCGACGCATCCCGCCCGTGGCCACTCCAGCAGATCCGTCCCCGCCCCTCCAGCACCATCCAGATCATGATCTCGGCGTGGGGAATCGGCTGATTCAGCCCCGCCGGCACGCCCACCCGATCAACGATGAACGAATCACACCTAATCAGCCGACTGGTGTCTGTCCAGACGCCGGCAACGTCGGATCGTGACTCCTGCGGGAACGACTGAGGGCCATACGCGATACACTCAAGAGCCTGTTCGACGTGGAGATCACGCGGGCGCCCGGTGGCCGGGTCCGTCCGACCCCAGTCATAAACGCGGTACGTTACATCCGACGCCGTCTGAATCTCCGCCACCATGACCCCGGCGCCCAGTGCGTGCAGAGTGCCGCTCGGCACGTAGTAGCACTCTCCCGCCCTCACGGGAACGCGGTGCAGAAGCTCCACCACGGAACCCCGTCGGATCGCGTCGCGCAACCCGTCGCGGTCGACCCCCGGCCGCAGGCCCCGGAAGATGCAGGCGTCCCGGTCCGCCGCAACGATGTACCACGCCTCATGCTTGACGCGAACGCCACCACCCAGCGCGCGGGCCATCGCGTCGTCCGGGTGTACCTGCACACTGAGGTCTTCTCTCGCGTCCAGGTACTTGATCAGCAGGGGAAAACGCCCCCCGAACAGCGGCGCCGATCCGAGCAGATCAGCACCCCAGGCCTGCACCAGCTCTCCCAGCGTCCGACCGGCAACCTCACCCGCCCCGCGTGCCACGGACTGCTCGCCCTCCAGGTCGGCCACTTCCCACGACTCGCCGATCGGCCCGGTGCCGGGCAGTTCGCGTCCCAGCACGTCCGACAGCCGCCGGCCGCCCCACAGCCTGGGCTTGTAGATCGGATCGAACAACAGAGGGCAAACCCGCACGCCGGAAACCAGCCTTTCCCAGATCAGCAGAAGAGACGGACGACCCCCCAATTGTAGGGCTTCGCCCGGCGAGGGAAAAGCCGAGCGGGGCTGGAGCCGGACACGCGGGGAGGTTATACTTGGCCGTTTCGGCCAGACGGCAAGAGGTCACTATGGGCAACACCAGAAACGAAGCCTTCCCGCGGTCCGAACGGGCGATCGCCCGCTCCGCCTCCATCCAGAAGCTGCTGGATGAGTTCGCCGCGTGCGACGATCAGGACCTGCTGGAGGAAATGATCGTCAGCGTCTGTCGGCTGGCGCAGGACGGTTGCGGCCGCGGAGAACTCAAGCTACTCAACCGGGCCCTGAAGGAACTGCGGTACGCATTCAAGACCTTCGCCCCCTACTCCGAGACACCCAAGGTCAGCATCTTCGGATCGGCTCGCACGAAGGAGGACCACCCGCAGTTTCAGCAGGCCGTCCGGTTCGCCAAGCTGATGAAGAAGGCCGGCTGGATGGTCATCACCGGGGCCGGCGGCGGCATCATGAAGGCCGGACACTACGGAGCCACCCGCGAAGCCAGTTTCGG
Source organism: Phycisphaerae bacterium (assembly GCA_016929015.1). Classification (GTDB taxonomy): domain Bacteria; phylum Planctomycetota; class Phycisphaerae; order UBA1845; family UBA1845; genus JAFGJQ01. Next base: position 4,862 of record JAFGJQ010000097.1, read on the forward strand.
CGTGTCGATCAGCCTGCCGTTCGAGCAGACGGCCAACGAGATCATCGCGAACGACGAGAAGCTCGTCAACTTCAAGTATTTCTTCACGCGGAAGCTCATGTTCGTGAAGGAAGCGCGTGCCATCGCCCTGTTCCCGGGTGGATTCGGCACACAGGACGAAGGGTTCGAGGCGCTGACTCTCATCCAGACGGGCAAGTCCAACCCGATGCCCATTCTGCTGGTGGACGAGCCGGGCGGCACGTACTGGCAGCACTGGCGCATCTATGTGAAGTCGGAGCTGCTTCACCACGGGATGGTCAGCCCGGAAGACATGCATCTGTTCCACCTCACCGACGATGCCGAGGATGCGGTGCGGGAGGTCCTCCAATTCTACCGCGTGTATCACTCGTCGCGCTTCGTGCGCAAGGACTTCGTCATCCGTCTGAACCACGTGATCTCCCCGGACCTCCTCGATCGCCTGAACACCGAATATGCCGACCTCCTGCGCGAGGGCCGCTTCCGCGTCGAGCCCGCGGCCCTGCCGGAGGAGAACGGCGAGTATGCGGACAAGCCGCGTCTGGTGTTCGCCTTCAACCGCAACAGCGTCGGCCGTTTGCGCATGATGATTGACGTGCTCAACTCCAGCGTGGAGCGGGAAACGGCCGCCGCCGCGGGACTGCCCGCACAGGCCGGCCGGCCGGTGCTCCTGACCGACGACGACGAGGAGTGACAGTCAATTGGCACTGCGTTCCCGGGCAACCCCCGCCGCGCCGCGCATCCCCGCCCCGTTTCCGCGCCCCTGCCGCCGCCGGGGAGCGTTTCCGTCTGATTCCACGGGAAACGCCCGCTTGCCGGCCCCGTCCCAGGCAACCGGCCGGATCGGCCGCCGCCCGTTCTGGCCGGTTTCACAATCGGCACAGCCTGTTAACCTGGGGAACCTTTGCCAACCTTATGTTATAGAAGCAGTTACAAAAATCCGGCGAACGCCGAACCCATTCCTATAAAGCGTTTTCATCCCCCGGACCGATATGCCGCGCAGGAGAGCACGACAGCCTTGCGGGCCGAGCGGGCTGATATTGGAGAAAACCGACGATGCCCCGGCGTAAAGCGAACCAGAACCTCTTGCGGACAAGAGTTGCGATATGGGAAAGATCAACGAGAACAAAGGATACGGCGTGGCCCGGGACGGGCGACATTTCTCGCCCGCCATCCCCACCGGGGCCACGGTGAGTTGGAAGCGCCTGCCTTCTGCCATTCACGTCGAGGAATGCGACAAGAGCGCCACCCATCTGCTGGCCGTCTGGGACCGACTGGACGAAATGAGCATTTCCGCAAGCGATCGGCGAAAGACCGCGCGGGGTGAGTGCGTGGTGTTCCTCGCCGACGTGCCGGCCATCGAGCGTCTGCTGGGCTCTCCGGCGCCGCGTCCCGAGTGGCTGGGACCGGACGCGGAGGACGCGCAGGGCCTCGCCGCCAGTCTCGCCGCCCTGCACGCACAGTGGGTGTCACCATATGGCACTTCGACGGAACCTTCCGTCACGTGCGATCTGGAGTGGCTCACCGCGGCGGTGCTCTCCTATCACCAGGTCACGGGCGAATGGCCGGCCCTCGGGATTGACGTGCCTCGCGTGCTGAACGAGAGCCCGTTCCCCGCAGACCGTCTTCGGGCGGAAGCCGCCCGCGTGTTCGCCGAACTCCGCGCACGCCTGGCCGAACGACCGCCCGTGATCCGGCCGGTCTGCACCGCCTGCACGGCGAGACGGGTCTGACCCAGCCGGCGCCGCGCCTGACGTCCCCGGCGCCCGCCAACCGGCTTTGTTGAACAGCCGCATCCGATCGACTACACTCTCCGCTGTCGTCGTGCGGTGCCGCGCGGCCCGCACGTCCGTTCCGGCAACAACCGGGGGCCAAGCACCCCGTTCGCGGAGAACCGGCATGACCAAGGAGCCCTTCGAGTTCCTCAAATCCATCGAAGAAACCCCCAGCCCCTCGGGTTTTGAGCAGCCCGTTCAGCGTATCGTCCGGCGACGGATGAAGAAGTACGCCGACCACATCCAGACGGACGTACACGGCAACGTCATCGCGAGCCTTAACTCCAAGGGCAAACCGCGGGTCATGCTGGCCGGTCACTGCGACCAGATCGGCCTGATGATCAAGTACATCGACGACGACGGATACCTGTTCGTGGTGCCCATCGGCGGGCTGGACCCCACCGTGTTGCCCGGCACGCGGGTCACCATCCACACGCAGAACGGCCCGCTGGAGGGAGTGATCGGCCGCCGCCCGGTGCATCTGCTGAAGCCGGAGGAACGCGGCGCCAAGGTCGAGATGCGCGAATTGTGGGTGGACATCGGCATTCGCGGGCGAAAGGAAGTGGAGAAGAAAGTCGCCCTCGCCGACCCCATCACGTTCCGCCTGGGCCTCGAGCGATTCGGCGACAACATGATCACGTCCCCGGGGCTGGACAACAAAATCGGTGTGTTTGTGGTCATGGAGGCGCTGCGGATGGCAAAGGCCCGGCGCCTGCAATGCGCCCTCTTCTCGGTGAGCACGGTCCAGGAGGAAATCGGCCTGCGCGGGGCCACGACGGCCTGCTTCGGCATTGAGCCGCAGGTCGGCATCGCCGTCGACGTGACCCACGCCACGGACTACCCCGACATCGACAAGCGGTCCTTCGGCAGCGTCAAAATGGGCGGCGGTCCGTGCATCGCCGTGGGGGCCAACATCAACCCGACGGTGGCCGATCTGCTCATCAGCACGGCCAAGGCCAAAAAGATCCCCTATCAGATCGAGGCGGAACCCCGCGGCACCGGCACCGACGCCAACGCCATGCAGATCAGCCGGTCCGGCGTGGCGGCGGGCCTGGTCAGCGTGCCCAACCGGTACATGCACACCCAGGTGGAGATGGTCAGCCTGACCGATCTGGAGAACACGGCCAGGCTGCTTTGCGAAACGGTCGCCCGCATCACACCCAAAACGGACTTCATCCCGAGCTGAGCCCGGGCGGCCCCGCACGAACGGCCGGGGCGCGCTCGGCAGGCGCTCGTCATTCCTCGGCGCTGCTCCGGAGTAGCTGATGCGCGTTGCGCAGCGTGTCGGCCAGTTCCGCCTTGCGGTCCGCGTTGCACCGGCGGATCAGGCCGTTGAACACCTCATCAATGTACTTGTCCTCGTCCAGCTCGGCCGCCCGGCGCCGACCACCCATGTTATACGCCGCGTCAAACGCCCGCTTGTGCTCGCGTTCCAGAATGCCGTTGACGTACGCCGAGTCTTCTTCGGAGAGATCCAGATCGGCCAGAATCTCCTTCATGTCGGCCAGTACCTGCTTGTCGTCTGAGCCGCGGTTGTAGAGCTTCAGGCCGACCGCCAATACGATCACCACCACAACCCCTATGATCTTTTTCACGTCGCATCCTCCAATGCCAATTCCTCACTCGGCAAACGGACGCGGGAGCATCTCCCGCCTAATCCCGAGCCGACATGAACAGCCGGATCACATACCAGAACAGCAGCGCCACCGAGGCAAACAGCTCCAGCGCCGCGGCCACGTGACGGTCCGCCGGATAGTGGTGAATCACATTTGACGTGTCGTACAGGATCGCGGCGCCGGCAAAGCAGACCATGCCCACCGAAAACACCGGGCCCAGAGTCCACCCGAACAACACCGCCACGACGATCATCAGCAACGCGCACACGCCGCCCCACCAGAGCACGCCTCGCAGAAACGAGAAGTCCTTCCGCGTGAACCAGGCAATTCCGGTCAGAGCGGCAAATCCCGCAGTCGTGACCACCGCGGCGCTGGAGATCACGCCCGGGAAGCTGCGATTCGCCACGTACAGCAGCGGAACGAATATGAACACCTCCGCCAGGATGTAGACGCCGAGCGCGGCATACTGCGCCGCCAGTGACGTCACCGTGTGCGCGGCCCGGCTGGCGATCCAGCTCACCACCAGGAACCCGCCCAGGACGGTCAGCCAGCCGCCGGGCAGCCCCAGCAATCCGCGTGCGATCCCCTCGGCCGCACCGCTCGCAAAGAGGACCACTTCCGTGGCCGTGAACGCCGCGATCGCCCCGAAGAGGTGCAGGTACGTCCTGCTGACGAACGCGGCGCGGGCGTCAACGCCTTGTGCCCATACAGAATGGGGGTCCGCGACGGTCTCCGTCGTGTCGTACATGGTCGAGTCTCCTTCGCGTCGGTCGTGGCCCCGGCGAAATGGTCTTCCGAACGGGCCGATTGCCGGAACAGCAAGACGACCGGCGCATCTCCGATTCTACAGAAAAGCACACCCGGCGTGCAATCTCGTTTTCGATCCAACGTCGGCCGGTCTGAAGACGGCGGTGCCGCGCGCGCCGAGCCGGTTTGCGACAGGTCGCGCCGGCGGGTATCGTGACGCCCGTGATCCGCAGGGTCTATCTCCCATTCGCACTGATGCTCGCCGCCGCGGCCGGCGCGTGCCGGGACTCAGCACGCCACGACGACCGGTCCGAATCCGCTCGCTACGCCCAGTCGCGTGAGATCATGGGCACCTTTGCCGAGGTGACGGCCTTTGCCCCCGATCGCGACACCGCCCAAAGGGCGGTGGAGGCCGCATATGACCGGCTGGCGGACGTGAATCGCCAGATGAGCGACTACAGCGATGACAGCGAGATCGGGCGTCTGAACCGGCAGCCGGCCGGAGAGAAAACGGTCGTCTCGCCCGAGACGTTCCTCGTCCTGCAACGGGCAATGGAAATCGCCGAAGCCAGTGGCGGTGCGTTCGACCCGACCTGCCGGCCACTCGTACAACTGTGGAAGCACGCCGGCAAAGAAAACCGCCTGCCCGAGCCAGAGGCTCTGGCCGACACGATGCAACACGTTGGCTGGCGGAAGGTTACACTTGATCCGCAAGATCGGTCCGTGGCCATGACCGTGCAGGGAGTCCAGATCGATCTCGGCGGAATCGCCAAAGGGTACGCTCTGGATCTCGCAGCGGAAGCGTTGAAGCAGGCCGGTGCCCAGAGCGGACTGGTCAACGTCGGGGGCGACGTGTTCGCGCTCGGGTCGCAGCCGGGCGACAGGCCATGGCGGATCGGGATGAAGCATCCGTTCCAACCCGGACTGTTCCGCACTCTGGCGGTCCGCGATCGCGCGGTTGCCACGTCGGGCGTACAGCAGCGGTTCAACGTGATCGATGGCAAGCGGTATTCCCACATCGTCGACCCCCGCACCGGCCGACCCGCCGAGCAGGCGCCGGCCGTCACGGTGGTTGCGCCCGACGGGCTCACCGCCGACGCCTGGGCCACGGTGTTCAGCGTGCTGACCGTCGAGGAAGGTCAAGCCATGATCGAGTCCCTGCCGGAAATCGAGGCGATGTGGATCTGGGGCTCGGCCGACGCGGTGCAAACGGCCGAGTCGTCGGGATTTGCACAGTACGTGACGGCCGAATAGGCCGCCGCCCGGCATGCCGGTCACACGGGGAGGCCGGCTTCCTCCCGGGCCAACTGCTCGGCATACTGGGGCTTGGGCTTGCCGAAGTAAACCATCACGTCGGCCGGGCACTTCTGCAGGACCTTCTGCAGGTTCTCGTTGCCCTCGTCGTTCTCGCCGGTGTAGTTCTCGTAGTTCAAGTAGGCGAGGTTGTTTTCCACGCGGAACAGGTCGGCGAACAGCCGCTGGCAGAGGCCGCAGCCGATGCAGCCCACCTTGCAAACGGCCTTGACGCACTTGACGGGCTCCTTGTTGGCGCAGGCAATGACGAGCATCCGCTCCTGCTTAAAGGGAATCTGCTCGATGATGTTGCGTGGACAGGCCCGCACGCACGCCCCGCAGCCGGTACACTTGTCATAGTCGATGACGGGCAGGTCCCCTTCCATGCGCATCGCGTCGTATGCGCAGGCCCGAACGCAATCGCCGTAGCCCAGGCAGCCGTAGACGCAGCCCTGCGTCACCCCCACCACGTTCGCTTCGACGCAACTGGCCACGCCCTCGTACGGCACAATGCCGAGCTTGTCCGACCGCTTCGCTCGACAGTGGATGACCGGGCGGTAGGGATACGTGCGGACCACCTCAATGCCAAGGATCTGCGCAATCTTCTCGGCCGTCGCGGAGCCGCCCACCGGGCAGCCTGTACACTCCGCCCGCTGCTCCACCACGGCCTTGGCGAAGTCCGCGCAGCCGGCAAACCCACAGCCTCCGCAGTTGGCGGCGGGCAGAGCGTCGTTCACCAGCGCGATGCGGGGGTCTTCCTCCACCCGCAGTTTCTCCTTGGCCACGCCCAACAGTGTGGCGAAGGCGAGCGTCACGCCGAAGAGGATTCCCGACGCCAGCAACACGGTTTCCAACGCACCCATGATCCACATCTCCGATCGGAGTCGATTCTCTGTTCCTACTTGCCGATCCCCGTGAACCCCGTGAAGGCCAGGGCCAGGATGCCCGCGATCAACAGCGAGATTCCCGCACCCTGCAGCGGCCTGGGCACACGGCTGAACCGAATGTGCTCGCGGATGCCCGCCATGATCACGATGGCGATGGCAAACCCGAGCCCGCCGCCGAACGCATACACCAGCGCATTCAGCGGATGCTGCGTCTCCGGCTTCATGTAGATGTACAGGCACGCGCCAAGGATCGCGCAGTTCGTCGTGATCAGGGGCAGGAACACGCCCAATGCCGTGTACAGCGGCGGGAAGAACTTCTTGAGGTACATCTCCACGAGCTGCACCATCGACGCGATCACCATGATGAACGAAACGTATTGCAGGAAGTTCAGCGCCAGCGGGTCGCCCATCAGCCAACCGGCCACGGGATGCAGAACACAGTGCATGATGCACCAGGTGATGATGCCCGCCATGGTGATCACGAACGTGACCGCGCAGCCCATGCCGAACGCCATGTCCAGCTTCCGGGAGACGCCCAGGAACGGGCAGATCCCCAGGAAGCCCTGGAACACCAGGTTGTTCACCAGCACCAC
>JAFGJQ010000098.1 GCA_016929015.1 Phycisphaerae bacterium
TCCCACTCGCCGTCCGCCTCGCCGCGCAGATACGCCAACGCGGCCGCGACGGAGTAGGAATACGGCTGCACGCGACGGGCTTTCTCGAGAAGGCCACGGGAAACCGCATGGTCCCCCTCGTTGATCGCGAGAATGCCTGCACCGATCAGCGCGTCGACGTTCCCTGGGCCGCCCACCACGACCGTCTGCCCGCCGGACTCCGTGCGCAGGAATCGGCCGTCCGCCTCCCGACGAACCCCCGGCAGGCCCTTCACCTGACCGTCGGCGGCAACCTCCAGGACCCGGCGAGCTTCCTCCAGGGAGATCAGGCGACCGGAGGCCGGATGCGTCAAATAGTCCCCGCCGGCCGCCGCGTGGCTGCGAAGACACGCATCCCTGGCTTCCGCGCGGAGGGCGTCGCGCTTCTTGGCGTTCGGACTGGCGCCGGCCTGGGCGCTGAGCGCCTGCCCCAGCTTCAGCAGCAGGTCCGCATCCTCTGGGGCCTCCTTCAGCAGGCTGCGGATCCGCCCGACCTCCGCCTGCCATGCCTGTGCGGCAAACGTCTCGACGTCGTAATAGGCGTCATCGGTCGGCGCGGGCACCCCGGAGGAAGGAGAATCAGGCCTGTCACAGCCGACACCAGCGCCCAGCGCCGCAACAGCGATCAACAGCAGCGTTCGGAAAGCATGCATGGCAGTGTCCCTTCAGGTTCGAGTGTGTCAGCGGTTCTCGACCGGTTGCGTCGTCTGTGTTTTCCCCAGCAGATACCGGTCAAACCACGCGAGATCCCATTCCATCTTGGCCTTACGGTTTTTGTAGGTTGTCAGGCCGTGGCCTTCGCCGGGGTAAACGACCAATTCCACCGGCACGTTCAGGTAGCGGTACAAGGCCCGGTGCAGGGCGCGGCTGTGGACCGGCGGGCAGCGTTCATCGGCACCACCGACGTGAACAAGCGTGGGCGTCTTGATGCGGCCAAACCCGAACACGGGCGAGGCATTGCGGTAGGCATCGGGCACCTCCCACGCCAGTCCCTGCATGTAGTTGATCACGTGCCCGGGCGTGTCCTCACTGGCCCACTGCAAGAGCATGTCGGCGATGCCGGCGCCGCTGCTGGCGGCCTTGAACCGGTCGGTGTGCGTGATGAGGCAGTTGGTGAGGTAGCCGCCGTTGCTCCAGCCCATCACGCCCAGGCGCGCCGGATCCGCGATGCCACGCTCTACCAGGGCGTCCACGCCCTTGAGAATGTCGTCCACCTCAATGTCGTTCTCCCGTCCGATCAGCTCGCGGGTGAATTGTCCCCCATAGCCGGTGGAGCCCCGGTAGTTCGGGCTGAACAGGGCGTAGCCCTTGGCGGGCATCAAGGTCCGGCCGTAGATCCAGAACCGCAGCCGGTACATTGTGGCCGCGGTCGGACCGCCGTGGACCTCCACAACGGTCGGCAGGGGGCCGTCGCCGGGCCTGTAATCCGGGGGCAGCTCCAGGATGCCCTCGCAATCCGTGCCGCCGGACCCTGTCCAACTCACGATCTGAATCTGGGGCAGCTTCCAGGTATCCACCTGCGGGTTGACCCGCGTCACCCGCGTCAGCGGAGATGGGGCGGAACCAGCCAGATCGGCGTAATACACGTCCGGCGGGTCGGTCAACGTGCTGAGAACGCCCGCGACACGTGTGCCGCCGCCATTGACGCTGAACGAGTCCACCACGATGTCGCCGGGCGTCAGCGGGGCAGGTGTCCCCGGACCGCTCGGGCCATCCGTCGAGATCGCATAGGCGCGACGGCGGGCCTTCCACTCGCCCAGGAAGCACAAATCGCGGGTCTGCCCCCGCCAGGCCAGGGAGCCCTCGCTCACATCCGGCTCACCCGTCCAGGCGAGGCGTTGCAGGGCGGGCGACTCGTCCTTCCATTCCACGACGTAGAGTCGAGTTGCGTAGCCGTCGAACGAGGTGGTGAACGCGAGGGCCTGCCCGTCGGCCGCCCAGGCCAGATCCTGCATCCAGCCGAATGGCGAGGGGTGCTCGCGCCGCCATCCGTCCGGCGTTGCGGTGGCGGTCTGCCCGGAGGCGGCCTCGTACACGTCCACCCGCGACCAGCCTTCGTGGCTCAGCGGCGTGTCGTCCGGGGTAGTGATCATGGCGATGCGGCTCCCGTCGCGGGTGACCGCAAACTCGCGGATGGTGCGCTTCGGGTCCACGACCTTCTCCGCCCGCCAGCTCTCCAGGTCGAGCTTCCAGATTTGTGATATCTGAGTGACGCCGTGCCCGTACTCCAGGTCGGGGTACTTTTCCCGAAGCTCCTTCCATTCATCTTCGACATGCTTCTCCGACACCAGGTAGTACAGCGTCCGGCCGTCCTCCGACAGCCGAAAGGCGTTCACGCCGTCCGGCACTCGGGTGACAGACAGCGGTTCCCCACCCTCCGAGGGCACTCGCCAGACCTGCGCGGAGCCGTCCCAGGGCGGCTCGTCATCCCCCGGACGCACACGGTTGGACAGGAAGTAGACGTACCGCCCGTCCGGGCCCCAGAGCGGGGAGCGATCGGCCGCCGGCTCGAAGGTCAGACGCTGTCGCCGGCCGCTGCCGCAGTCCGCGACCCAGATGTCCTGGTTCCGCTTGTCCTTTGGCGGCTCCCAGCGCTGCTCCACGTAGGCCACCCGGGCACCGTCCGCCGACAGGGCGCATTGGGAAATGACCCCGATTGTGAAGTAATCCTCCACGTCAATACTGTGATCGCGGTCAGTCGTCCCCGCCGCCCACGTCAGGGTTGCCATCGCCGCGGTCAGAGCCACCCAAAGACCAAGGGGAAGAATCGAGTTCCGCACGCCTGCACCTCCTTGCTAAAGCAGTAGTCTACTTTTGTCATTCTGCCGTCGCACCCGGCCGTCGACAAGCACGGCAGTTGGCGTCTACCATACCCGTCCAGCCGGGCTCCGGCCCGGCCTGTCGGGCAGGGTTGTCAGTCCGGCCGGGCTTGCGTATCCTGTTACACTACATTTGGCGTGGGCAGAAGGGATGCGCGCCGGCCGGAGCCGGGGAACCCAACGTCATCGTGAGGCGGTCAAGCGCGGATCGAGAAAGCGCGAACAAACGGACGCCCTCGCGAAGCCAAACAGGCGAGCCCTTCAACTCGTCGGGGTCGTGTGTCCGATAATCCGTTGCGCACGGTGCGCCGTGGCGAACCCCGGACCGGGTAGGTCCGGGACACGTTTGAGGAAGCCGATGAACAGTGAATTGGCCGAAGTCGCGAAACTGATTGACCAGGGGAATGTGGACGAGGCGGCGCGCCGGCTGGAGGCGGTCCGGCCTGCGGCGGAGCAGCAGCCGGATCTGCTATATCTGAAGGCATGGCTGGCCGAGCAGAACCATGCGTACGACGCGGCGATCGACCTGTACGAGAGCATCCTGCAGGACGATCCCGACCGCGTCGACGCGAAGTTCCGACTGGCCTATCTGCTGGATTCGCGCGGCGAGACCGACCAGGCGATTGAGTTATACGAAGACTGCATCGAGAGCCCTCCGGTGGCGGTGAACGCCCTGATCAACCTGGCAGTGCTGTACGAAGACATCGGCCAGTATGCCGACGCGGAGCAGTGTCTGGAGCGTATCCTGGCGGAGTATCCAAACCACACACGGGCCCGGCTCTTCCTGCGCGACGTGCAATCCGCCCAGGATCAGTATTACGACGAGGAGATGGAACGGGCCCGCAAAGAGCACAACGCCGTTCTCGACACGCCCGTCAGCGATTTCGAGCTCAGCGTGCGCAGCCGCAATTGCCTCAAGCAAATGAACATCAACACGCTCGGCGATCTGCTGCGGATCACGGAGGCGGAGTTGCTGGCATACAAGAATTTCGGCGAGACGTCGCTCAACGAGATCAAGGCAATGCTGCGTCAGAAGGGGTTGCGGCTCGGTCAGCTACTCGAGGAGCCGCAGGGAGAACTGCTGGCGATCCGCAAGCCGCCCGTCTCCCAGGGCGACCCCGACATCGTTTCACGGTCCGTGACGGAACTGGAGCTGTCCGCCCGCTCGCGCAAGTGCCTTCAGCGTTTGGGTATTACGACGCTTGGCGAGCTGTCGTCGCGATCGGAGCAGGAGCTGTTGTCGATCAAGAATTTCGGGCAGACGTCACTGAATGAGATCAAGCGCCGGCTGACCGAGTTGGGAATGTCCTTGCGGACGACACCGCGGTAAATGAGCCGGCGGTCTTGGAATTCACTCCCGCGATGCGGGAGCTCGGCCGAATCGCGCCGTTGGAAAGAACGCACGACGGAGCGTGGAATCATGGACCACCGACGATTCGCAGTCGCCTGCGCACTCGCCGCGACCGCCCTCTTGGGGGGAGGCTGCCGCGAACGGGCGCGCAGCCCGCTCGAACTGCCGGATCACGCGCGGGCCGGCGTGAAGGTCCGCGACGTTCGTGTCCTGATTCTGGAGGCGGCCAACGAGTTTCGCATTCGCATCAACGGGCCCTATGAAATCCGCAGCCCGTCCACCGGCGTGCTGGCCGAGGGCGAGAGCCTGCCCTGGACCAAGGTCTCCCGGACCACCGGCGATTTTGCGATCGGCGATCGGCGTTGGACCACCGCAGTCATCGAGATCGCCCCTCGCGGCAACACCGCCATTCACGTTTCTCGACTAAACGGCGGTGTCTGGAGCGCCCCGCTGGCCTATCCGGGTGCGATCCGCTGCCTGCGGCGGTCCCTCACCACGATGGACGTTCTGAACCTGGTGAATATTGAGCAATACGTCGCGGGCGTGATTGCCTGCGAGCTGTATGCCTCGTTCCATCCGGAGGCGTTTCGGGCGCAGGCGGTCGCCGCCCGCACGTATGCCCTCTACCAGATGGCCAGGCAGGCCAACGCCGACTATGACGTCAAAGCCACGCAGGCGTCCCAGGTCTATGGCGGCATCCCCACCGGACCGGCAGGTCGGAAGGCGTACGAGGCAGTGAACCACACGCGCGGGATCGTCTGCACCTGGTCCTCGCCGACCGGAGAACGCATTTTCTGCACGTTCTACTCGGCGGCGTGTGGCGGCCGAACGCAGGCCGCTTCCAACGTTTTCAACATGAAGGACATCCCACCTCTGGCCGGCGGCGTTCATTGTGAGTATTGCCGGGAGGCCGAGGGCAAGAGCCAGGCGTACCGCTGGCCCGCCACCTCCATCGACAAGGCCGAGCTGACCCGCCGGCTGGCCGCCCGATCTGGCAACGTCCGATCCATCGGAACCGTCGATCGGGTCGAAGTCGTCAGCCAGACGGACGGGGGACGGCCCGTGAATCTCCGCGTCATCGGCCGGAACGGGCGCCAGGTCACCCTGAAAGCCGAGGAGTTCCGGCTCGCCGTCGGCACAAGGACCATGCGCAGTACGGACTGCACCATCGTCAACGGGCCGAGCAAAGTCGAATTCGCCAACGGCAAGGGCAGTGGCCACGCAGTGGGCCTGTGCCAATGGGGGATGGAGGGTCAGGCCAAGCTGGGGCGAAAGGCCGGCCAGATCCTCCGCTTCTACTACCCCGGCTGCCACCTGACCCGAGCGTACTAGAGCTTCCCCCCCTGCCCCGGGGCCCCATTCTCGTCACGGCTTTCATCCCCGCCCCGGCGGTGGCAAAGTCGCAATTCCTCTCAATTTCTCTGGAAAATACTCTGGCAAACTGCCGGACAAGTCGCGAGAATCGTCATTCGGCTAGGCCTGAGAGGTGCCCGGCCTCCGGGACCCACCCAGGTCAAATCTGCAAAAGGAGTATGCGCCATGGCCAAGAAGAAAAGGAAAACAGCGAAGAAGAAAGCCGCGAAGAGGAAAGGAGCAAAGAAGAAGGCTCCGAAGAAGGCCAAGAAAGCCAAGAAGGCCAAGAAGGCTAAGAAAGCCAAAAAGGCCAAGCCCAAGAAGGCCAAGAAGAAACGCAAACCGAATCCGGCCTTCATGCGTCCGCTCACTCCTTCGCCGGAGTTGGCGGAAGTTGTCGGCAGGGCGCCCCTGCCGCGTGCGGGCGTCGTGCAGAAGCTCTGGGCCTACATCCGCAAGAACGGACTGCAGGACCAGACCAACCGCCGGATGATCAACGCCGACGACAAGCTCAAGGCCGTCTTCAAGGGCAAATCGCAGGTCAGCATGTTCGAGATGAACAAGCTGGTCGCCGCGCACCTCACCTGAGGCAGGAACGCGCGGCGCGCGCAACGGGCAGACGCGTTGGCGGACAATCCCGTCCACTGACGCGTCTGCCCGTTTGTCTGCGCGAACGGAGCACGGTGCGGCCGGCAACCGCGGTCAATCAGAAGAACCCGCCGAACAGCCAGTTCAACGTGTGCCCCACGCAGCTTCCGCTAATGAGTGTGCCGGTCATGGTCAGGGCCACCAGAAACGCCTTCTTCTTCATCGCTTGTCCTTCTCTGCAGGGTTCATGACTCGCTTCTGTTTCGCCCGTCCTCGCACGGGCGAACGTCGAGCCCGCAGGCATTCTCCCCGTCCGCCCCATCCGTGCAAGTCGCCGGAACCGGGCGCCGGAATGAAACACGCGCAGCCGGTCAGGTCCCATCCCCCGTCGCACGATCGCTGGTCAATGGGCGTGAGGCCGGTGCGGTATGCTTCCGCAGGTTCACCCGCACCGCGTCCGGAGCATAGCTGATGACGATCCACCCATCGGTAACCGCCAGCGCCGGTCCCAGCAACCCGGCCTGGACGTACCACAAGCCGTCGGGGGCCCGCCGCAGTGTTGGCGTCCACGGACTCAGCGGCGCGTCCGCCGCCGGGGCCAGGTCGCGTTGGACGGCTCCGAGAATCCGATCCACGGAACGCCCCACGGTCTGCGTTGAACCATCGATCTCCACCAACACCGTGCACAACAGCGGGATGCCCAGCGGATGCGGAGGACTGTCGTGGAGGATGACCGCCTCGCCAAACAGATCGAGGAAGTCCGACTCCACCGACCAATCCTCGCCTGCCACGAACCGGTCCCACGACTGCACCCACGCATGCCGCGCGGACGGGCTCTGCGAAGCCAGGTACGCCCGTACGCCACGGCGGATCAGGTCCGACCCCGACACCGCCAACACCGCGGCCCGACTCGCGTCCTCGGGCACAAACCGCTCCCACGGACGTCGTGCGGGGCCGGACACCGTAATCGGCACCAGGCGGTCGCCGTCCGTCACCCGCAGAAACGAAGAGGCCTCCACAAAACGGCCGTCCAGACCGACCACCCAATACGCCTTGTGTAACTCACCCATTCCCAGGGCAGCCAGCACGTCCCGGGCGGTCCCCGCCATCATTTCTCCGAGCTGTTGCCGCAGTCGATCGGCATCCACAAGAACCTGCAGGAAAGGACACGTGGACCGACATTCCTTCCGCGCCGTGCAGAACCAGGCATCCTCCGCCAGGCACGTCTTCGGGTCGTGAACGGCGCGGGCGATCCGCTCAAAAGACCCCCCGCCCACCGCGACAACAAAGAACCCGTCCGCGACGCCCCATTCAAACACCCATCCCGGCAACCGGTCATCCGACAAGCGATGCACGGCCAGCCCGTCAACGCGGTACTGCTCCATCACAGAGTGGGATCGGTCCGTGTACAGGTTGAGGCACTCCTGAACGCGCCGCGCGACCGGCTCCGGATTCGCCCCGGTCGCAAATACCAGGGCCCCCTCCAGCCGCCGGAGGCGATGCCCGCCCCCGGGCAACGGGTCGGCCTCCACGTTCAGCAGAATCGCAGCCGTCGGATACCGCGACAACAGCGGCAGCGAACCGATCACGTCTGCGAGGATGCGAGAGTCAGCCCCCAGCTCGCCCGCCAGCCCGACCTGGCGAGCCTGCCGCACCAGCAGCGTCACAACGTCCCAACCGCCCCCCGTGGAGGCGTCGGAACCGGCCGAGGCCGCGGGCGAATCAAGAATGACCGCGGCCACGGCATCGTGCGGAATCACTGCCGCCAGGTCCGCCGGCCGCGTCGTCGGAACCGCCGCGTACAACAGCAGGGTGAGTGCAACCGTCATCGGGAAACAAGCGTCAACAGAGAAATCTCAGGAGGACAGAACAACCGCACGCGTGGCGACGTGCCCCGCTCATGCCCCACGCCGCGGCTGACGTATGTGTACACGCCGTTCACCTGCGTCAACCCGCCGGCGGCCGTCGCGCGGGGGGCCTGACAACCCTTCACCAGCGGACCGAAGCCGGGCACCTGCACCTGCCCCCCGTGCGTATGCCCGGATACGACCAGATCCACGCCGTTCGCCGTCTGCAAGCGTAGCACCGCGTCCGGCGTGTGGGAAATCAGAATTCGCGCATCGCAGTCCGTCATGTCACCCAGCGTACGGACGGCCGCTTCCGCCGCCGGTCTGACGAACCAGTATTCCACACCGCCGATGGCCAGCGTCCGGCCACACACTTGCACCCGAGTCACATCATCGTGCAGCAGGCGGATGGCCGTTCCCTCAAACATCCTCCGTAGGTTGCCGAGGCTGTCAATGTTCCCCTGCACGGCATGGACCCCGCCCGGTGCGTCAAGCCGGGCGAGAAGCTCTCGCAAGGCGGGAAGCTCCTTCTCGAACGTTTCGGGCGCCGCCTGGAAGAAGTCGCCCGGCAACAGGATGACGTCCGGGCGAAGGGACATCAGCCGATCGACGGCCTCACGTTCGTAGTCGGTGATCCGGTCCGTCTGGAGATCGGCGAGTACGCCCACGCGAATCGGCCGGCCATTGGGACCCCCGCCGAGAATCGGGATTTCCGCCTCCTCCACCACAAGCCGGTATGGCTCCACAAACGTCGCCCAGACCGTCACCGGAACCGTCAGCACGCAGAGCCCGGCCAGCACCACGACCGGAACGCTGAACGGACGCGGACCTCCCCTCCAACGCGCCACGGCCGCTCCCACCAGGATGGCCACGCCAAATACCGGCATGAGCACCGCCACCACCGCGTACCCAAGGTGGGTCAGCCCGAAGAGCCGGGCACCCACGACCACGTGCAGGGGCAACTTGGCCGCAAACAGCAACGCCCCGGCCACAGATGCGGCCAGCACGTGCGGCAGCCGAATGTAGGGGTTTTGGCCTGCTCGACGCGAGGCCAGCCCGTACCACGCGAGCACAAGCCCGACGGTCAGCCCGTCCAGCACGGTTGAGAGGATCAGAATGGCTGTCCAGCCCCTCATGTCAGATCATACGAGCCGGAGGGTTCAGGGTTCGCCGCCGCCCGGGTCCGCCGTGGATCCCGGTCCAGTGGTCTCCATTGCCACGGCAAAATCCGGTAGACTGGTTCCTCGTGCGAATGCCCGTGTTTCCCAATGTATCGCTCGCGGCGAAGTGCCGCATCCTGTTCGGCGTCGCCGTCCTACTGATTCTGGCGGCCACCCTGCTCGTTCCCTGGGTGCAGATGGCCAGCCTCAGCAACCACCTGGCCGTCCTGAAGGCGGAGCAGATGGCGGGGACCGCGTATCTGCTGACCGACCTGTCCCGGCCGGATTGGGACGCCGCCCAGAACGACCTGAACCAGCGCTGGGCAACCTATGCCCGCCGCTTCGATTTCGACCGCTCTCACCCGCCGCCGACCCTCATCTCGCTTGAACAGGCGAGGGCCCGCGGCGACGAAGGCTTCGTCAATACGGCCATCCGCCAGTTGCAGGCGTACCCCACCCAACCGTACTACTGGACGATCGGGAAGCGAGACGGGCAGGACCTGCTGAAGGTCGCGATGGCCGTGCGTGCCGCAGAGACCGAGCCCAACCCCGGCAGTCTGCGAGGCATCATCGAAGTGCGCATGCCGATGAAGGGCGAGTTGGGCATCTGGAACTGGATTGTGACCGTATCGGCCGGTCTCTCCGGCGGCCTGCTGGCCCTGCTGGTGTTCTACCTGATCACGCAGAAGCTTATCCTCTCTCCTGTTCGCCGGCTCCGCCGTTTGGCGGACCAGGTGGCCCAGGGGGACATGGCGGCGCGGTCGGACATCGCCACACGCGACGAGTTCCAGGACCTGGCCACCAGCTTCAATGAGATGCTGCATCACCTCCAGGCCGCACAGGAAAAGCTGGAAACCATCAACCGTTCGCTGGACGCAAAGGTCGACGAGTTGGCCAACGCCAACGTCGCCCTGTACGAGAGCAACCGCCTCAAGAGCGAGTTCCTGGCAAACGTCAGCCACGAGCTTCGTACGCCCCTCGTATCCATCATCGGCTTCGCGGAGCTTGTCCGCGATGCGCAGGACAACCCGCCGAAGGACCGCTCACGCCTGAAGAGGTACTGCGAGAACATCCACACGAGCGGCCGAATGCTGCTGGACATCATCAACGACCTGCTTGACCTGGCCAAAATCGAGGCCGGCAAGCTGGAACTGCACGTCAATCGGTTTGACATTGCAGAGGTCTGCCAGACTCTCATCGACTTCGTCCAGCCCCTGGCGGACAAGCGGAACCTCAGCCTGACGCTGCAAATCGAAGACGGCATGCCGGAGATGGAGTCCGACTCCGGCAAGGTCAAACAGGTCCTCTACAACCTCCTGAGCAACGCCTTGAAGTTCACCCCGGAGGGCGGGGCCGTCAGCGTACATGTCCGCCCCGAAGACGGTCGCGTGCCCGTGGTGCGAATCGCCGTGCGCGACACGGGCCCCGGCATTCCCAAGGAGCTGCACGAGGAGGTCTTCGAGAAGTTCAAGCAGGCGGACGCCTCCGTCACCCGTGAACACGGCGGCACCGGTCTGGGCCTGGCCATCACCCGCGAACTGGTCCACATTCTCGGCGGGGAGATCCGACTGGAAAGCGAACCCGGCCAAGGCTCAACCTTCACCGTCACCCTTCCCGCCCAAGCCCTCACCGTCGGCTCACCCGACCACCCCGAAACGGCCGCCCGGACCGGTACCTGAACGCCACGGTCAACGGCGGGTCTCACTCGCCTGCCGTCGCGTCACTCGCGTCTCTGAAGAATGAAGAACACGTAGCCGAAGGCGTCTCCGTAGCGACGGCAGATGTCCAGTTCCCGGTTCATTTCGTCAAGCACCCGGGCAAGCATCGGGTCCGTCGCGGCCTGAGGCCGCAGCATCTCCCCTCGCGCCGAAAGCGGCGTCAGATACTCATCCCACCACGCCGCGCCTGGCAAAACGAAATGATCCACCAGTTCGAAGCCCGCCTCCTCCGCAATCTTCCGATTCCCCTCCACGTTCGTAATGGCCGGATACTCGGAATCCCAGAACGCCTTCACCTCCGCCGACGGCGTGTCCGTCAGCCACACCGCCTCGCTGGCCACGAGACATCCGCCCGGCCGCAGCAGCGGCCGCCAACATCGCAGCCCCTCCCCGAAGCCCAGAATGAAGATCGCCCCTTCGCACCAGATCAGGTCCACCGAGCCTGGCGCGTCCGTCAGGCCGTCGAACGACTGGTGTCGCGTCTTGATTTGCTCTGCCAACCCCGCCTCTGCCGCCGACGCCCGAAGCTGGGCGAGAAACGGCTCGTGAAAATCCACCGCGGTGACCGGCACGCCGAACGCCCTCGCCAGAACCAGCGTCTGCCGCCCCGGCCCGCAGCCGAGGTCCAGGATCACCGGGTTGTCCGGCAGCCGCGGCAGTCGCCGGATGGCCTCCCGCGTGGCTGCATCGCTGCCAGGGCCTTCGCGCGGCAGGTCACAGTGCAGCCGTAAGAATGCCTTCCAGTAGTCATCCATCCGATAGCGTCTCCATTGCCCCGGATGCCTTGGGTTCGTTCGTTCCGCGCGGAACGACACGGAACACCCGCGCCGACCCGCGATGCGAATGATACGCGAAATCCGCACGCTTTTCCCAGACCGCCGCATTGCACGGCGTGCCTCCGCGCAGGGTTGCCAACGCGCCGGCCGACGGGTAAGCTGTTATCAGAGAGAAAGTTGGGCGATTAGCTCAGTTGGCCAGAGCGCCTCGCTTACAACGAGGAGGTCGGTGGTTCGAGCCCGCCATCGCCCAGTCACGCGCGGCAACCACGCGCGGGGAATCACGACAATCCGCTCTCGCCTGGCACGGCAGAGCCGTTCCCTCGGCGGAGTGTGCGGTTACGGGAGAACATCATGGCCGGAGGAGAGGAAGCCATTGACGCCCTGCGCGAGGCGCTCCGCGTGTCGCCGGACAACGTACCCCTGCGGCGGCACCTGGCCGAGACGCTCGCCGGGCACGGGCGATATGAAGAGGCGGAAAGTGAGTACCGCCGAGCCCTGACACACGCCCCGAACGACGACTCCATCAAGCTCAGCCTTGCCCAGACGTACTATCAGCAGGAGAAGAACAGTCACGCGCTGGTGATTGTCGAGGAATTCCTCAAGAGACCGGATACGCCGCCGCGGGCGTACCTGCTCCATGCACGCCTGCTGGTGCGGGCGGGCGACGTGGCCCGCGCGGTGCGTCAATATCGCCAGGCCCGCCAGTCCGATCCCGGCCTGGCCGATTCGGTCTTCGAGGAGCAGCTCGGTATCGATGCCCGCGACGATTCCGACGTCAGCGAAGGACGCCTGCGCGGCGCGGCGGACGCGCAGCCGGACGAGCCGATGCCGGACCTCGAACGACCCTCCATCACCTTCCAGGACGTGGGCGGCATGGAGGCCGTGAAAGATGAGATTCGGCTGAAGATCATTCACCCGCTCACGCATCCGGAGATCTACGAGGCGTACGGCAAGAAGATCGGCGGCGGCATCCTGCTGTACGGCCCGCCCGGCTGCGGAAAGACCTACCTGGCCCGGGCGACAGCCGGCGAAGTGAAGGCGGGGTTCCTCTCGGTCGGCATCAACGACGTGCTGGAGATGTGGATCGGGCAGAGCGAACGAAACCTGCACCAGATCTTCGAGACAGCCCGCGCGCACCGGCCGTGCGTGCTCTTCTTCGACGAGGTGGACGCCCTGGGAGCGAGCCGCACGGACATGCGGCACAGCAGCGGTCGGCACCTGATCAACCAGTTCCTGGCCGAACTGGACGGCGACAAGTGGTCCAACGAGGGCATACTGATCCTGGCGGCCACCAACGCACCCTGGCATCTCGATTCGGCGTTCCGCCGGCCGGGCCGGTTTGACCGGATTCTGTTCGTGCCGCCTCCGGACGCGTCCGCGCGAGCGGCCATTCTGCGAATCCTGCTGCACGGCAAGCCCACCACCGACATCAACTTCGACGCCCTGGTCAAAAAGACGGCGGATTTCTCCGGCGCCGATCTGAAGGCGCTGGTGGACACGGCGGTGGAAAGCAAGCTGCGCGCCGCGTTGGGCAGCGGCACGCCGACGCCCATCCAGACGGCCGATCTGATCGCCGCCGCGCGGAACCTCAAGCCCACCACCACGGAGTGGTTCGCCACGGCCCGCAATTACGCCGTGTACGCCAACCAGGCCGGTTTGTACGATGAAATTCTCAAGTACCTGAGGCTCTGAGCATGGACACACGCTTCGGGATATCGGCAGCCCTCCAGCGGGCGGAACACCTGCTTGCCCTTGAGCGTCCTGCGGACGCGGAACGCGAGTTGCGGCGTTATCTGGCATCCGACCCGGACAACCCGCTGGCCCACGCCGTGCTGGCACGGACGCTGCAGGATCAGGGCCAGGCAGACAAGGCGCTGAACGAGTCTTCCCTCGCCATTCATCTCGGGCCGGATGTGGACTACTGCTTCTACGTCCACGCCCTGGTGCTCAGCGAGCTGGATCGCGATCGGGAGGCGGAACAGGCGGCCCGCGAGGCCTTGCGACTGGACCCGGAAGACGCGGATTACTACGCCCTTCTCGCCGGGGTCCTCCATGACCAGAAGCTCTGGCAGGAATCACTGGACGCGGCGAACCAGGGCCTGGAATACGACGCGGAGCACGTAGGGTGCCTGAACATTCGGGCCTCGGCCCTCGTCAAGCTCGGGCGTCAGACGGAGGCCGCCGCCCTTCTGGACGTGGCGCTGCGACGCGATCCGGACAACGCGTTCACCCATGCGAACAAGGGCTGGGCCCAGCTCCAGGCGAACCAAACCGCCGGGGCACTGGAGCACTTTCGCGAGGCGCTGCGGCTGGAACCCAACAATGCGTGGGCCCGGGAAGGCATCATCCAGGCCCTGCACGCCCGGCACCTGGTCTATCGTCTCCTCCTGCGATACTTCTTCGCGATGTCGCGGCTGCCGGGCAAGACGCAGATGATCTTGATTGTCGGTGCGTACGTGATCACACGCGTGCTCAGAGTTCTGGGCAGGCAAATGCCCGAGCTGCAGCCGTACGTGGCGCCGATTCTGGTTCTGTACGTCGTATTCGTGTTCCTGTCGTGGACCTCGCAGCCGTTGTTCGACCTGTTGCTGCGGTTGAGCCGCTTCGGCCGGCTGGCCCTGACGAAGGAACGCGTCACCGCCTCCAACTGGGTGGGCGGACTGCTGGCCGGCGGCCTGCTTTCGCTGGGGCTGGCACTGGTATCGGGCCACCACAGTCTTCTGTTGCCCGCCGCGGTCTGCGGCCTGATGATCATTCCCGTCAGCGCAACCTACGAAGCCACCGCGCCCTCCCTACGGCGCATCCTGCGCCCCTACACGATCGCATTGGGTGTTGTCGGGGGACTGGCCGTCGTGCTGCATTTCACCGTGGGCCCGGCCGTCGGCCTGCCGCTGGCCGGCCTGATGCTCATCGGCGCCATGCTGTTTCCGTGGGTGGCAAACATCGTCGCGTTGCGATCGTAGACCCCCTGCCGGCGGCGGCACCACCGGTCGCACTCGGTCGCCTGTGCCTCATTACGCAACGCAATAACACACAAGAAGATACGTCTATCCGGCCGGTCGGGCGTTGCCGGGTGCGGGCCGACGGGGTAGCGTGGATGCACGGCTCCCATGCCGCCTGGCGCGTGGCCCGGCGCGGGAGATCGCACGTCCTGCAAGCTGGATGGTCAAAGCCATGGATTCGCATCAACCAACCGAACTGGAAAAGCGGACCGGGTTCAATCGCCGCGAGTTCCTTCGTCAGGGCGCCGTCGGGGCCGGACTGCTGCTGGGCACGCCCCACCTATGGGCTCAGCAGACGAGCCGGCCCGCACCACCGCCGAGGCCGAAAACCAACATCGACGACGCGTTGAAGGTGCCCCGGACACGGTTTTCTCTGCCCGGCCTCTTTCCGGGCAAAGTCGCCCAGGTGCACGACGAAGCGGTCGTGGCGGACGGCAAGTTCGCCAAGGACGTGATCGCGAAGATGTTCGCCCGCGGGTTGCAGGCCCTCACCGGGCAGGATGCGAAGGAGAGCTTCCGGCTGCTGTTCACCCGTGACGACGTGGTGGGCATCAAGGTCAACCCCGTGGGGCCCGGGCTGATCAGCACGCGTCCCGAACTGGTACAGGTAATCATCGACTGGCTCGCGGAAAACGGCCTGCCCAAGCAGAACATTGTCATCTGGGACCGGTTCGACTTCATGTTGAGGGATGCGGATTTCACGGCGGAGCGCTTTCCGGACGTGCGGATCGAGGGCTTGCAGACGATGGTCGAGGAGCTCCCCGAAGGCGAAAACGCCGATCACAGCCGCTGGCGGGACAAGGAGGGCAACCACGTCAGCGCCCCCAACTTCGACCGCGACGTGTTCTACTGGGCGGACGTGGACGGCCCGAAGGACCTGCCCTACCTGAACCAGCACGTGTTCAACGGCAAGCACTCATACTTCGGCAAGCTCCTGACGCAGAAGTTGACGAAGATGATCAACGTGCCCGTCTTCAAGAACACGGGCAACGGCATCTCCATGGCCACCAAGAACCTGGGCTACGGCGCCGTCTGCAACACGAACCGCCTGCACCAACCGCTGTTCTTCGACGTGTGTACCGAGGTGCTGGCCTTCCCGGCGATCCGCGACAAGCTGGTGCTGAACGTCACGGACGGCCTGCGCGGGCAGTACGAAGGCGGGCCCATGCCCGCGGCGCAGTTCGCCTATGAGTACAAGACGCTGTTCCTGGGCACCGATCCGTTCGCCCTGGATTCCATTTGCCACAACCTGATGGTGGAAAAACGCAAAAGCGAAGGGATCAAGGTCAACGAGCACCCGAAGTACACGGACTACCTCCGGTACGCCGAGCGTCTCGGCCTGGGCGTGGTGGACCCGGCCAAGGTGAAGGTGGTTCGGGCATAGAAGAAGATCACGGCGAGGGTTTCGGCATGAGGCGGATCGGATGCTGGGCCTGTATCCCGTTTGTGGCGGTATGGGCCGGTTGCCAGCATGGGAAAACGCTCGAAAGTACTGCTAACCCGGAGCCACCTCCCTCTGCCGCGCAGGCGGTCGCAGAAGTCCAACCACCCCCCCCTCCGGAAGGCTGGGCGCCGGCCGCACCGCCGCGTCGATTTGTCGGGGCCGATCTGTTCAACCACATCGACGGCGCCGCGGAGGTGTTCCTGGAACTCGGCTTCCGGCGTGTGCTGGTGCAGGGCTACGATCGCGGTGACACCACGCTCGATGTGCAGATCTACGAAATGGAAAACTCCACCGCCGCCCGCGCCATGTTCCTGCGGCTGCGCGGCAAGGGAGTGGCCGTACCGGGCGTGACGGGCCGAAACGTCGGCAACCGCTACCAGATCACCGCGCAGCACAGCCGGTTTTTCGTGCAGGTGAACAACCCCGAGGGCGACGAAGGCGACACGCCCGAAATGGTGGAGCTGGCCAGCCGGACGCTGCAAAGCCTCCCGGCCGATGAAGAGGTGGGAATCCTGGCCGTTCTCCCCGACGAGGGGAAAGTGCCGGGATCGGAATCGATCGTCCGCGGGCCGTATACGCTGCAATCCATCTGCACGCTGGGCGAGGGCGACATTCTGCAGATGAACGGGCAGGTATTCGGCGTCGCCGCCGACTACGAAACGAAGGCAGACGGCCGATTCACACGGCTGATCATCCCGTACCCCGACGCCAACGCCGCCCGCGCTGCGTTCGCGAACCTGCGCAGCCATCTGGACCCCGAACTCCGGCCCGTGCGGCACGACGCGCGATCCATCGTATTCCAGGACTACCGCAACCAATTCGGCGACGCGACGATTCGCGGAAACACCATCGACATCCGCGTGGGCCTGTCACGCGATCCGAGTCCGGAATAGCGGATCGACTACTCCTTTGGCGCAAACTCCTCCCCCGTGCAGAACGACGACGCGGGCAGGCCAGCGGAGTTGAAGAGGGTGGCGCCGGCCGTGTCTTTCCAGGCGTACCGGACGGCCACGGGCGCGGGCACGACCTTGCTCCAGACCAAAAGCGTCTTGCCGTCGATCTCGGCCTGGGCAGCCACGTGTCGGCCGTCCGCACCGCAGATTTCGAAGTTGTCCAGCGGGGCACCGGCCACCAGGCCCTGTCCGGCGTGGTCGAAGGACAGTCGCACGCGGTTCCCCTCCACGGCCATCGAACGATACAGCGGGCCGCTGCACGGGCCCGGGTTGCGGTCGTACGTTTTTGCGAGCGCCCACAGGGCGAGCCGCCGCCCGACCTCCTGCTTGTTGGCCGGATGGATGTTCCCCACGTCGCCGATGTCCAGCGTCACGGCCATGCCGGTGTTCGGCACGTCCAGGGTCCGCCGCTGTGCGTCGCGCAAGGCCGGCACGTTGCCCTTGGCGTCGTTGTAGTTGTACGGTGCGATCTGCACGAAATAGAAGGGGAAATCCGGCCGGTTCCACGCCGTGCGCCAGTCGCGAATCATGGCGGGGAAAAGCCGCGCATACTGCGTGGGCCGGCTCGCGTTGGACTCACCCTGGTACCAGATCGCCCCGCGAATGCCGAACGGCACGATGGGTGCGATCATCCCGTTGTACAACACGCTCGGCCAGTGAGGATCGATGGCCGATCCCGCCGGATACTTCGGCAGCTTGTCCAGGGCGACGCCGACGCGATGTCGCCACTCGCCGGCCAGGGAAATCGCCGCCGCCTCGTCCCCCGCCGGATATAGACGGAACTGGTTCGCGTTGCCCATGAATCCGCCCGCGCCGCCCGTGTCGAGCACGCGTACGGCCAACGTGTTCTTGCCCGCCTTCACGGCCGATGCGGGCACAGAGTAACGGCGCGCTTCCTGCCAGCGCCCCATTTCCTGCACGGCGCCAACGCGCGTGCCGTTGACAAACGTCTCGTCCATGTCGTCGATCGGCCCGAACTCGAGTACCAGTTCGCGACCCGCCCAGGCGGCCGGCAGGTCAAGCTCTCGACGCAGCCAGACGATTCCGTCAAAGCCGGGCAGACCGTGCTCTTCCCAGGGCGACGGTGCCGGCATCGTGCCCCACTCTCCCTCTTCCAGCGGTGCCGACGCCCACTTGCCCTCACAGCCGGGGTCCAGGCCTTCGGCCGTCTTCCACCACTGCTCTGCCTCACGAACCTGGCGCTCCGCCAATGCCCCAGCCTGCTCGCGCTCCGCTTTCAGCGCGTCCAGGCCGTCGTCAAAGTCGCCCAGCGACCGAAGGGACGCCTCGCTGGTCCAGGCCTCGGCGGGGGTGCCGCCCCACGAGCTCTGAACAAGACCGACCGGCACGTCCAGCGCGCGGGCCAGTTCCCGCCCGAACAGGTACCCCACGGCGCTGAAGCCCTTGACGGTCTCCGGCGTGCAAACCTCCCACGTGCCCACGCAATCCGTCTGCGACTCGGGCTTGACGGCGTGTGTCACCTTGAACAACCGGATGAACGGCCAGTTGGCGGCCGCAACCTCCGCGTCGCCGTTGAAGACGCCGTGGGCGAACGACCACTCCATGTTCGATTGCCCGGAGCACACCCAGACTTCGCCGATCAGCACGTCCTCCAGCCGGATGACATTCGTACCGCTGACGGTGAGTGAATACGGCCCCCCTGCCACCGGCGTGCGCACGGCCACGCGCCAGATCCCATCCGGTGCGGTGGTGGCTTCCATCGGCTGATCCAGCCAGTCGGCCTTCACCTGCACCTTCTCGCCCGGATCGGCCCAGCCCCAGACGGGCACGGTGTCCTGCTGCTGAAGAACCATGTGGCTGCCGAACACGGCGGGCAGCCGCACCTCCGCCCCGGCGGTCGCCGTCAGCACAAGAAGGGCCGTCACAGTCAAACAAGCCGCAAACACTCGATGAAAGCGGGACATGCCTAATCCTCCGGAAGATAAAACCTGGCAACCTGACCCAGCGGGGTCCGCGTCAACGGTGGGTATGATACGGCCAACGGCCGGCGCGGTCACGGCAGCGCCGCCGGCTTGCGGCGAGGAATCCAGCGGCCCCAGCCGGCGGCATCGAGGACGCGGTAGTCCTGCACGATGACGCGGCCCCGGCAGAGGGTCCATTCGGGGAAACCCGCCAGCAGCCAGTTCTGATACGGGCTCCAGTCGGCGCGGCTCTCCATCCGGTCCGGAACCACCCGGGTGCGGTGTTGCGGGTCAATGACGCAGAGATCCGCATCAGAACCGGGAGCGATCACGCCCTTGGCCGGATAGAGCCCCATGAGCCGGGCCGGGTTCGCACAGCACAGGGCCACCATGCGGGACAATGTAACGCGTTTCCTGAGCACACCGTGCGTGAACAGCAGCGGGACCAGCGTTTCCGTGCCGGGCAATCCGGAGGGCGCGTTCGTCCAGTCACCGCCCCAGGAGTCCCTCTGTGCGGCGGTGAACGGGCAATGATCGGTGGCCACCACGCTGATTTCGCCGCGACGCAAGCCCTGCCAGAGCCGCTGGGCGTCCGCCTTCTTCTTGACCTGCGGTGAGCAGATGTAGCGGTGGCCGTCGGTGCGGCGGAACACGGAATCATCCAGCACGAGATACTGCGGGCAGGTTTCGGCAAATGCGTGCACGCCCCGGGTCCGGGCGTCCCGCAGCAACTCGGCGCCTTCGCTGGTGGAGAGGTGGACGATGTAGAGCCGGCCACTAGTGGCATCGGCCCACGTCAAAACGCGCTGGACGGCCTCGGCCTCGATGAAGTTCGGCCGGGTCATCGCGTGCAGCCGGGCGCCGTGTTTACGCATCATCTCCGGCGTGTGAAACCGGGCGATGAGCTCTTCGAGAACCGCATCCGACTCCGCATGCACCAACAGCATGGCGCCCAGGCGCCGACACGCTTCCAGCGCGTTGTACAGCGCGCGATCGTCGGACATCAAACCCCGCCGGCTATACGTCATGAAGGCCTTGAACGTCGGGCAGCCCAGCTCGATCATGCGCGGCAGTTCGTGCCCCTGTCGGTCCCAGGCCGTGATGCAGACGTGGCAGCCGTAGTCGACGCAGGGCCGGCCGTCGGCCAGGGCACGAAGCTTGCCGACGGCCTCCTCCAGCGACTCCCCCGGACCCGGCGTCGCGAAATCGATCAGCGTGGTGACACCCCCGTGCGCCGCGGCGCGAGGGCCGGTTCTCCAGTCGTCTGACGTAACCCTGTCGCCGCTCTGCAACTCCAGGTGGACGTGGGCGTCCACCGCCCCGGGAATGACATACTTCCCACGGGCGTCGATGAGTTTCGTTCGCGGCCCGGCCTGCCGCGCAAGCGCCCGGTCGACCGCGGCAATGCGCTGCCCGCGAATGCCGACGTCCGCCCGTCGGCGCCCGTCCGCGTTGACCACGGTGCCGCCGAAGATGATCGTGTCGAACCGCATGGCCAGGTTTCCTCGCGACGGTGCCGATCGGGCTTTGCCACCACCACGGCGTATCATCCGACGCCCTCCCGCGGCGTCAAGAGAGAGACAACCCGGCGCTTTCCGCGAATCCCGAGTAACCGTATACTGACCGCAGGAGACGGAATCCGCATGGGCATCGGCGAAGACAGGCCGCGTGTCGACGGGCTGGACAAGCTGCGAGGCGCCGCCGCGTACGTGGACGACCTGCGCGTGGAAGGCGTGCTGCACGGCGCCACCGTGCGAACACCCGCCGCGCGGGGGCGAATCACGCGAATTCACTTCGATCCGGGCATCCCCTGGAACGAGTATGTCATTGTGGATCACCGGGATGTCCCCGGCAAGAATCACGTCGCGTCGATCGAGACAGACCAGCCGGCGCTCGTGGAAACGGAATTCCGCCACAAGTATGAACCCGTGTTGCTGCTGGCCCATCGGTCGCCGGCCGCGCTCCGCAAAGGCGTACAAGGCGTCCGCCTGGAGTACGAGCCGTTGCCTGCGGTGGAAGACCCGCTGGCCGGGCTGACGAGCGACCGGATTCAGCACGGACCGGACAATGTCTTCAAGCGGATCGACATCCGCAAGGGTGACGTGAATGCGGCGTTCGCCAGGGCCGCGCACGTCATCGAAGGAGAATACCGAACCGGCGCCCAGGAACACGCATACATCGAGCCGCAGGGCATGTTGGCCACGTCCGGGCCGGACGGAGTGACCGTCCGCGGCAGCATGCAGTGCCCGTACTACGTGCTCAAGTCCCTGTGCGCGGCGTTGGGCCGCTCAGAACGGGAAGTCCGCGTCATCCAAACCGCCACCGGCGGCGCGTTCGGCGGCAAAGAGGATTACCCCTCCGTCATCGCAATTCACGCGGCGCTGCTCGCGCTGAAGGCGGGCGCCCCGGTCAAGATCATCTACGACCGCCAGGAAGACATGGCCGCCACGACAAAGCGGCACCCAAGCTGGGTTCGTCACCGGACGGCCATCGACGAGGCAGGCCGCCTGATCGGCGTGGAGATTGAAGTGGTAATGGACGCTGGCGCGTACGTCACGCTCTCGCCGGTGGTGCTCAGCCGGGGCGTGCTGCACGCCCTCGGCCCGTACGCATGTGAAAACGTCCACATCCATGGTGAGGCACGTCTGACGAATTCGCCTCCGTACGGCGCGTTTCGCGGATTCGGAGCTCCCCAGACGCTCTTCGCCCTCGAACGCCACATGGACGCGATCGCCCGCCGGCTCGGGCTTGACCCGGCCGAATTCCGCCGTCGCAATCTGCTGCGCGACGGCGACCGAATGGCCACGGGGCAGGTGTATCGCGACGGAGTAGACCTGACAAGGCTCATGGACGACGCGCTGGAACACGCCGCATACGCACAGCGTCGTGAGGAATTCAAGCGATTCAACGCCTCGCATCCGTACCTGCGCCGGGGCATCGCCCAGGCAACGTTCATGCACGGCGCCGGGTTCACCGGCAGCGGCGAAACGATGCTGGCCTCGGAAGTCTGGGTGGAGGGGCATGCGGACGGCACGGTCGAGGTTCTGACGGCCAACACAGAGATGGGCCAGGGCGCCTTCACAGTCCTTGCTCAGGTGGCCGTCGACACGCTGGGCGTGAAAAACGAACAGGTCAAAGTGGCCGTGCCCGACACCCACCGGGTTCCGAACAGCGGCCCGACGGTGGCCAGTCGAACCACCATGGTGGTCGGCAAGCTGGTGGAGCGTGCCTGCCTGGATCTGGCGGCCGTCGTGGACGGCGTCGCCGGCCGCTCCTTCTCCGAGAAGATCCGCGCGTGGCACCAGGCTCACCCGGGCGAGCGGCTGGTCGGACGGGCGAAGTACAAAACGCCGCCGGAAATCCACTGGGATGACGCCACGTACCAGGGCGATGCCTACCCCTGCTACGCTTGGGCCACATACGTCGCGACGGTGGAGGTGGACCTGCGAACGTACGGCGTGCAGGTGACGGACTTCGTAGCCTCCCAGGAGGTCGGCAGGGTCATCAACCCCACGCTGGCGCGCGGGCAGATTCAGGGCGGCGTCGCCCAGGCAATCGGCTGGGCAATCCTGGAAAACGTCGTGCTGAAAGACGGGGCCATGGCGAACACGCAGTTCGCCAACTACATCATCCCGACCAGCAACGACCTGCCGCCGATCCGCGTGTTTTTCGAGGAACAACCCACCCCGTACGGCCCCGGCGGCGCCAAGGGCATCGGTGAACTGCCGATGGACGGGCCGGCGCCGGCCGTCATCAACGCCGTGTGTGACGCGCTGCAGACGTCCATTCACGAAATCCCCCTGACGCCGGAGCGACTGATGGAACATCTGGACGGGGCCGACCATGACTGATCTCGACCTGTCATTCACGCTCAACGGAAAGCCGGTTCGCCTGCACGTGCGGCCGGACGCCCGACTGCTGGACGTGCTCCGGTACGACTGCGGCTGCACCGGCACCAAGGAAGGCTGCGGCGAAGGCGAATGCGGCGCGTGTACCGTGCTGCTGGACGGATTGCCCGTGAATTCGTGCCTGGTCCCGGCGTTTCAAGTCGCGGGTCGATCGGTCGAAACCGTGGAAGCGGTTGCACCGGAGGTAACGGGCCCGCTCAATCGCACGGGCACGGCCCAATGCGGCGCGTGTTCGCCCGGCATCGTCGTGATGACCCGATGGCTGCGCGAACACCCGGAAGTTTTGCAGGATGCGACTTTGCGGCAGTTCATGAGCGGTAACCTGTGCCGTTGCACGGGGTACGACTCCGTCATTTCGGGCGTGGCAAGCGTTCTGGACCCCAAGGAGACGGCCGGCGGTGAAGGTACTTCAGCCTGACAACCTGGCCGAGGCGTTGCGATTGCTGGTAGAGCCGGACGGCACGCCTGTTCCCATCGCCGGCGGCACGGACCTCTGCGTGCATTGGCCCGCTCGGGACCTCGACAACACCCGGTTCCTCGACCTTTCGCGCGTCGCCGGGCTGTCCCGCCTGACGCTGACGCACAACGCACTGGAAATCGGGGCTCGCACAACGTACTGGGACCTCATCTGCGCGGCCGACGCGGCGAAGGCATTCCCCCTGCTGGCCCAGGCCGCCCGGCTGGTGGGCGCAATCCAGATTCAGACCCGCGGAACGTGGGCCGGAAACATCGCCAACGGCTCGCCGGCCGCGGACGGCGTGCTGGCCATGATGGTGTACGGCGCCTCCGTCGTGCTGCAATCCGTCCGCGAAACGCGCGAGGTGCCGCTGGACGAGTTCTTCACCGGATACAAGCAAAGCGTTCGGCGGCCGGACGAACTGATCGTCGCCATTCGCGTGCCGCGCCGGGCGTACACGTTCGAGTGGCTGGCCAAGGTGGGGGCGCGGCGAGCCCAGGCCATCTCGAAGGTCGGCGTCGCCATGACCCGCAGTGAAAACGGCTGGCGCGTGGCGGCAAACAGCGTCGCCCCACACGTCTGCCGCTGCCGGACGCTGGAGGCCGCACTGAACGCCGGACGCACCTTCACCAGCCCCCAGGAGGTGCGATCCCTGCTGTCGGCTGACGTCGCGGCGATCACGGACCTGCGATCCACGGCCGAATACCGCGAGCGAGTCCTCAGCCGGCTGATCTTCTATCGGCTGGCGGAGCTCGACAAACCTTCAGGACACGTCTGAGCCTTCCGGACCGCTCACCAGCGGCTGCGTCTCCCGGCGCCGATGCTGAACCAACTCCGCCACAATGCTGACGGCAATCTCCGGAACGGTGACGGAGCCGATGGGCACGCCGATCGGCGAATGAACCTGGTCGATCTGCTCCGCCGGCACGCCGGCCGCCCGCAGCCCGTCGAGCACCGCCCGGGCCTTGCGGTGGCTGCCCATCATGCCAATGTAGCAGGCCGGCCTGCCGATGACCGCCTCTAACGCCTGGCGGTCATGCTCGTGGCCACGGGTCACAATCACCACGAACGTGTTCGCGTTGACGGAATACTCACGCAGCACCGACGGAATGTCGCCAATCCGCCGCTCGATGGGCAGCGGGAACCGCTCAACGGACGCCACGTCCGCCCGGTCGTCCACGACGATCACGTGAAACCCGAGCTCGACGGCCAGCTTCGCCACGGCGTGCCCCACGTGCCCGGCACCGGCGATCAACAGAACCGGCGTGATCTCCAGATGAATCCGATACGTCACCGGCGGGCCTTCGTGCGTAACGGTCAGCGGAAACCACGCTGGCTCGCGCCGCTCGGCGTCGGCAACGGCCCGACGGTACGGCGTCAGGTCCGACGCCGGAGCCACGACGTTCACGCCAATCATCATCCGGCCACCGCAGATCAGCGTGTCCTCGCCGCCGTGGTCGTGGTCCAGTTCGAATTCGAGCGAGGCGGACGCTCCGGCCCCCAGCAAATCAAACGCGCGACGACGGGCTTCCGCTTCAATCCCACCGCCGCCCAGCGTACCAAGTGTGCCGGAATCCGCACGGACGAGCATCGTTGCGCCCGGGCGCTGGGGCGTGGAGCCGCGCGTCCGCAGAACCGCGCACAGGGCGGCGAGTCGGCCGGCATCCACTTCGGCCAGCAGCGCGCGGAGGATCGAGAGCGTATCACTCATCGTGCGTCACCGCCGGCGTTCGGATTCCCTCTCAAAATCGCCCGGGCGGCCGGCGAGTCTTTCATGGGCAGACGACGCCGGTGGATGCCGTCAAACGCCTCCAACGCACCGGCCACCGCCGGCGCGGTGGGAACCAGCCCGATCTCCCCGACGCCGCGCGCGCCATACACCGTCTCCGGATCGGGCTCCTCAATGAAGATCACCTTCACCTCCGGCATGTGATGCGCACGCAGCACGCCCAGCGAGTTCACCGTGGAGCTCTGCACGTGCCCGCCCTCCACAACCATCTCTTCCGTCAGCGCATAGCCCAATCCCATGTGGACGGCTCCCTCAATCTGACCCTCCAGCAGCGTCGGATTGATGACGCGGCCGACGTCATGGGCGGCAATCACCTTCGCGAGCTTGCCCTCGTCGTCGAGAATCACGACCTGGGTGGCGTAGCCGTAGGTCAGGTGCGTTTTCGGATTGGGAACATCGGCGCCCAGCTTCGTCGTGTCGGTGCAGGCGTAGTCGCCGCGATACTTCCGGCCGACGAGGTCACCCAGCGACCGGCCGGCGTCGAGGTCCGCTCGCAGCTTGCGGGCGGCATCCTGCACGGCCATGCCGGCCAGAACGGTCCCGCGGCTGGCCGTCGTCTGGCCGCAGCCGAGTTCCTCCGACGTATCCGTAACCACGGTGAAGCGCTCGGGCGGCAGGCCAGTCTCCTGGCAGGCCACCTGCACGCAAACGGTGAAGAGCCCCTGCCCCATCTCGGTGAAGCCGGTGCGGATCGTGACGCGGTCCGGGCCGTCGACGCAGACCACCGCCTTGCCCAGGTCCGGCATTCCGTTGCCGATGCCCACGTTCTTCATGCCGCAGGCGATGCCGGCGTACTTCGCGCCGCGATACGCATCGCGAACCGCTTCCAGCGTCCGTTTGAGGCCGAATGGCTTGTCGAGCACCTGGCCGCTGCAGCAGCGGTCCCCGCGGTCCAGGGCGTTTCGCCAGCGGATTTCCCAGCCGTCAATGCCCACGCGCGCGGCGAGCCGATTCAGCAGGTTCTCCACGGCAAACGCCGCCTGGTTCACGCCGAAGCCGCGCATGGCCCCGCAGGGCGGGTTGTTCGTGTAGGCCGCGGACGATTCCACGTCCACGCAGGGCACGCGATACGGCCCCGTGGCATGACCGGCCGCCCGCTCGAGCACCTTCGCGCCGACCGAGGCATAGGCACCGGTATCACCGATGATCCGGGCGTGGAGCGCGGTCAGCCGCCCGTCGCGATCGCATGCCAGCTTCGCCGTGATCTTCATGGGGTGTCGCTTCGGGTGCAGACGAAAACTCTCCGGGCGAGTCAGCGTACACTTGACCGGCCGGCCGCAGAGCGCGGCCGCCAGCGCCGTCTGGCCCTGGATGCTCATGTCCTCCTTCCCGCCGAACGCCCCCCCGGTCGACACCAACTCCACCCGCACGCGGTCCGGATTCCAGTTGAGCACCTCGGCAATCTGCCGCTGGTCGTCAAAAACGCCCTGCCCCTGGCTGTAAACCGTCAGCGTGGCGGCCCCGTCCGACTCCCGAATGCCCGGAACGGCCAGGCACGCCTCCGGCTCCAGGAACATATGCTCGATACGCTGCGTCTCATACGTGTCCTCAACCACGTGCGCGGAACCCGCAAAAGCCGCCTCCACGTCACCCCGGCGAATCGACGAGCGACCCAGCAGGTTGCCGTTGGGATGGATGGGCGGAGCATCGGCCCGCAACGCGTCGTGCGGATTCGTAATCGGCTCGCGGATTTCGTAGTCCACCTCGATCGCCGTGGCACCTCGGCGGGCGGCCCGTGGATTGTCGGCCACTACAACGGCCAGCACGTCGCCCACGCAGCGGGTCTCCTCCCCCAGGGCCACCAACACCGGCCAATCCCGCACGATCAGCCCCACGTACCGCTCGCCCGGCACGTCGGACGCAGTAATCACGCGATGCACGCCCGGCAACCGCAGCGCCGGGGCCACGTCGATGCCCCGCACCAGCGCACGAGGGTGATCGCTGAACCGCATCGCCGCCGCGAGCGCCCCGCGCGTCATCCGGTCGTCGACAAACCGAAACTCGCCCAGCACCAACTCACGCCCGCGATAGCGATGCAGCCGGCTGCCCACTCGCCCGTCGGCCGCAGGCCGGGATCGCGACTCACCCCGTCGGGCAGTCGCAAAAAGCTCGATGGCATCAATGATCTTGGTGTAGCCCGTGCAGCGACAGAGATGGGGCCGCAGGGCGCGCGCAATCTCCGAACGCGTCGGATGAGGGTTGTCCCGCACAAGGGCCACCGTCCGCACCGAGATGCCCGGAATGCAGAACCCGCACTGGCACCCCCCTGCTTCCTGGAAACTGTCCGCCAGTTGGTTGCGAACCTCCTCCGAAAAACCCTCCATCGTCTCGATTTGCCGACCCTGGGCTTTCGGAATCCTCAGCACGCACGAGAGCCGCGGGCGGCCGTCGATGAGCACCGTGCAGCAGCCGCAGTGCCCCTGCGGCTCGCAAGCGCTCTTGGGCGACGTGATCCCGAAATCCTCGCGCAGCACGCTCAGAAGCGACCGCTGCGCATCAGTGGTCACGGCAACGGGCGTCCCGTTCAACGTGAACGAGACGGTAACCTCGGACGCATGGGACGGGTCATCGGCGTGAGTGGCCATATCGGCGGTTTATTGTAAGATTGCCGTGTGCCGGGGGCAATCCTGCTCCCGAGCATCCGTCGACAGAGTCGCTCGCATGGCAGAACTCATTCCTGCTTCTTTCGCCGACTTGGTGACGCGGCTGCACCGCGAACCACAGGTGCAGAACGCGCTGTTCGGTCTGCCAACGCGAAAATGGTATCGGCCGGACGAGCACGGACCGGACCTCAGCGTCACGTTCCACGGTCGGCCGGCCGGCACCCCGGTCGGTCCGGCCGCGGGCCCCCACACCCAGATGGCCCAGAACCTGCTGCTCAGCTACGTGGCGGGCGGGCGGATTCTCGAACTTAAGACGGTACAGGCAAACGACCGCCTGACGATCCCCCGCCCGTGCATCGACATGGCCGGCGTGGGGTACAACGTGGAATGGTCACAGGAGCTGCGGATCGGACAATCCGTCCGCGAGTACGTGGCCGGCGTCATGCTGATCGAAATGTTTCGGCACGGCCCGTGGGGCGAGGGCCTGGCCGCTGCCGCCGGGGACGTGATCTACGAAGCCAGCGTCGGCTACGATCTGCAAGGGATTCAGAGTCACAAGGTTTGCGATTTCCTGGAACAGATGCGCAGCCCGAAAACCGTGGTCGAACGCCTGCGGGCCCAGATCCCGCGTGAGTTCCACACCGCCCGGGAGTTGGATTTCCCACACGAGCTGGCAACCAGCCTCACGCTTTCCACGTTCCACGGCTGCCCGCCGGACGAAATCGAGCGAATCGGTGAATTCCTCCTGGGCGACCAGGGATTCGACCTGTGCGTCAAGCTGAACCCGCCCCTGCTGGGACGCGACCGCCTGGAGCACCTGCTGCACGACATCATGGGGTATCACGATATCGAAGTGAACCCGCCGGCATACGAATCCGGCCTGCAATTCGACGAAGCGGTGGGGCTCTGCCGCCGGTTGGCCGGTTTCGCGGCCGCGCGAAGTCGCCGATTCGGCGTCAAGTTCTGCAACACGCTGGAAGTGCGGAACCATCGGAGAATCTTCGGCGCGGACTGCCCCGTCATGTACCTCTCCGGCCAGCCGCTCTACGTGCTCACCATGGCCCTGGCCCACGCGTTTCGAGAAGCAGCCGGCCCGGACCTGCCGTTCTCCTACAGCGGCGGCGTGGACAAGGACAACTTCGTAGATGTGGTGGCATGCGAATTCGTGCCGGTCACCGTGTGCACGGACCTGTTGCGTCCGGGCGGCTACGGCCGGCTCCCCGCATACCTGCGCCGACTGGCCGACTCGATGCGGGAGGCCGGCGCGACCGACATCCCCGGATTCATCCGGGCGCGGGCCGATGCACAAAGCCTGGCCCACGTGGCCACGGCGGCGGCAGCCTCAACGCGATACCGCCCCGAGCGCGTCTGCCGTGAGCCGCACCGGCTGAACACTCCCCTGAAGACGTTCGACTGTATCACGTGCGACAAGTGCATCCCGGTGTGTCCCAACGCGGCGATCTTCACGTATCCGACCACTCCGGAAACACTGGCGTATCGAAACGTGCTCGTCCAGCCGTCGGGGCAATGGAAGCTGGAAGAGGTCGAACGTCAGTTCACCATCGAGCAGGAACGGCAGATCGCCGTCTTCGCGGGTTTCTGCAACGAGTGCGGCAACTGCGGCACGTTCTGCCCCCAGCAAGGGGCCCCCTACCGCGACAAACCCGCGTTCTTCGGCAGCCTGGATTCGTGGCGGAAGGCAGCGCCGCGCGACGGCTTCGTGATCGAAGCCCGCCCCTCGGAACATCGCATCCACGGACGCGTGGATGCACGCGTGTACATGGTGGAATCACTTGACTCTCAGACGTATTCCTTCCACGATGGGCCGGTAAGCGTGCGGCTGGACGCGCAAACGCACCAGGTCTTGGAAATTGCCCTGCGGGAGACCCTCCACGAAACATATCCCGTCGACCTTGCCGTGTACCACACGATCGTTCGATTGCTGACCGGCGTGCTCGACACGCGATACGTCAACCAGGTCAACGTTACGAGACATCGTCATGAGCCGACCTGATAGGCCAATGCCGCGCCCGAGAATCTTCGCCATTGTCCCGGCCGCGGGCCGATCCCAACGAATGGGCCGGCCAAAGCAGCTCCTGCACGTGGGCGGTCGGCCGATGCTGGCAGGCGTGGTCGACTCGCTTCGGGCAGCAGGCGTGATGTTCGTGGCCGTCGTGACCCGCTCCGAAATCGCGGAAGCGATTGATCACTCCCTCCCCAGCGCCACGCTGGTGGTTCTGAACAACGACCCCGCGACGGAAATGGTACACTCCATCCGAATGGGCTTGGATGCCTGGGCCGGCCGGATGCAGATTCACTCGCACGATGGCATTCTGATCGTTCCCGGCGATCAGCCGGGCATCCCGCCGCACTGCATCCAGGCGTGCGTGGCGCGGTTCGTCGGAGATCCGGCCTCCATCGTGGTGGCGGCGTGGCAGGGCCACAACGGCCACCCGCTCATCTTCCCCGCCGCCCTGGTCGACTTCGTCCAGTCACCACAATGCGAGGGCGGGCTGCGCGAGCTTCCGCGCGATCATGCGGATCGCGTGCGGACCGTGGAATGCGATTCCGAGGCCGTCGTGCGCAACGTGAACACGCCCGCCGATTACGAGCAACTGGGATGAGAAGTTCGGATCACTCCAGGACGCAGCAAGACCTCTTCTCCGAAACCCGGCAATTACGAGCAATCCAGAAGAAGGTCGCACTGCTCCGTGTCTCTGACCAGGTTCCCCTCATCGTCGCAGTACGTGTTCTCAATCCGGCAGCCGTAGAACGCAGGAACGCCCTCGCACGTCTCGGTCATCTCCTCATAGCAGGCAAACGCCTCCTCAAGTGTCTCTGTAACGCAGGGCAAACTGTTGTAGTAGCTCACATACTGTTCGCACGTTGATCCTTCAGCGTTCTGCGAAACGGAGATCTGTACGCTCGAGTCACCGGTATGCCCGCTATCGTCTGTCACAATGAGTGTCACCGTGTACGTCCCGGCCGTGGCATACGTGTGAGTCGTGCTGGACGTGGTCAAAACGGCGGTGCTACCATCGCCGAAGTCCCAATAGTATTCTTCTATCGCAGTCACGGCAACGGTATACAGCGCATGAAAGCTCACCTCCTCACCCGGGCTCGGCGAAATGGGCGTGAAGCTGAACAAGGCCCAGACAGGTGACGGTGCCCGTGGTCCAGGGAGGTTCACAGTATCGCAGCCTGCACCGGCAAGACAAAAACCCGCCGCGGCAATCCATAGCGGTACTGCCACTCCGATCGTGAGTTTTCGTCCGTGAGCCCGCACCTGAGTCATCCGTTCGATCAGGGTCATGAGAAGTGCCTCCTTGAAATGAGGGTCTGCGGATAGGCGAACGTGAACGGCCATGCTACCCAAGCACGCGATCCGAATCAAGCGATCGCACCTTGGGACCCCTCCACTCATGGCCGCCGAGCGGCCCCATTCTCATCGTCGACGTGCAATCACTCCGACAGCAACTCCATGCGTTTCCAGATTGCAGCGGCCTGCTCTCGCGCACGCCTGCGAATGCCCTTTTCGTCGCACGTCACCATCCGCCGATCCTGCATCACCCACCGTCCGCCGATCATCACGTCCTTGGCGAACTGCGGCCCCAGCCCGAACACCAGGTGCCCGAATACGTTTTCCGCGGTCAGCGGCGTGGTCGGCACGTAGTCGGTGACGACGACATCCGCCGCGGCGGCCGGCTCCAGCCGACCCAGGGTGACACCCAGGGCCTGCGAGGCGCGTCGCGCGGCACCGGCCAGCATCGCCAGAACGTGCTCCCCGGACAGCGACGCGCGGCTGTCTCGGGCCTTGAACCACGCGAAGCGGGCCTCCGTCAGCATGTCACTGCCGATCCCATCCGTGCCCAAAATCACCGGGCAGGGAAACTCCGCCACCGGCGCATACCCCACCGCGTTGTTCATATTGGAACGCGGGTTGTGCGCCACCGTGGGCGTGTGCTCGCGCAGCAGCGGCATCGCATCGGCGTCCAGATGCGTGCCGTGTACAAGAATGGACGCCGGCCGCAGAATGCCCGTTTGCTCCAGCAAATCGAGCAGGGACATGCCGAAGCGCCGGCGAATCTCCTGCTCGTCGCACGCATCCTCCGCCACGTGGATGTGAACGCCGGCCTCAAACACACTCGCCAGCGCGCCCAGTTCCTCCAGCGTCTGCCGCTCGAGCGTAAAGGCCGCGTGAGCCCCCGCCATCGCCGCGTATCGGCCGTCCCGACGGCGGGCACACTTGTCCAGGTACCGGCGATTCTCCTCGAGCCCTTGTCGGGCGCCGTCCGGGCCGTGGCGATCCGTGGTCTCGTAGCACTGCACGATCCGCACACCGATCTCATCCGCCCCCCGCTCCACGGCGTCCAGCGAACCCACGATGAAGTTCGGCGACGCGTGATGGTCGATCAGAGTGGTCGTGCCGCAACGGACCGCATCCAGAGACCCTACCCGCGCGGACGTCTCAACGCCGTCCGCGTCCAGTGCCTGATCCAGCCGCCACCACACCCGTTCAAGAATCTCGCGAAAAGAGGTCGGCGCCGTCCGCGGCGGCGGCATTCCCGTCGCCAGCGAGGAGTACAAATGCGTATGGCCGTTCACCAGCCCCGGCAGCACCACCGCACCGCCGCAATCCACGACCGTATCCCCCGGCTCGGCATTCACACCCCCACGCGACGCGATGAACCCGCCGTCCAGGCGAAGCCCCCCTTCCTGCACCCCCGGCGGATCGAGGTCCACCAGAACCGCGTGTCGCAGAACCACCCCCATCAAGCCGCCTCCTCCCGCTCGACAACGGCCGCTACATCGGCCAGTTCCGGCCGAACGTCGTGCGGCTGCCCGAGCGCCCGCAGAGCGCCGGGCACGTCCTTCAGACCGTTGCCGGTGATCATCGCCACCACGTCGTCGCGCTCATCCAGTATCCCCCGCTGCCGAGCCGTCGCCACGCCGGCGATCGCGGCAGCCGCCGCCGGCTCCGCAAACACGCCCGCCAGCCGGCCGCAGAGGCCCACCGCCCGCATGATCTCCTCGTCGGCAACCGTAACGAACGCGCCGCCGCTCTCCTGCACGGCAATCACGGCCTTGCGCCAGTTGCGCGGGACGGGAACATTGATGCTGTCCGCGTACGTGGTCCCCTCCGCCTTGACGGACGGTCGCCCCCTCGTGAACGCGTACGCGACGGGCGCAACACCGGCCGCCTGCACACCCAGCATGCGCGGAATCCGGCTCGTGAAACCCAGCATCTTCATCTCCGCCAACCCCTTGGCCACGCCCGCAATGGAGCAGCCGTCACCCACGCTGCAAGCCACCCAGTTCGGCGGATCGTCCACCGTCTGCTCCGCCAACTCCAGGCCACCCGTCTTCTTGCCTTCGACCAGGTACGGATTGACGGCACAGTTGCGGTTGTACCAGTCGAAGGCCTCACATGCCTGCGTGCAGAGCGAATACGCCTGGTCGTACGTGCCGCCCACGCGAAAGACCGTCGCTCCGTACGCCAGCAACTGGGCCAGCTTGCCCTCCGGGACCTCGCGGGGCACAAAGATGTACGCGCGAACGCCGGCCACCGCCGCGCAATAGGCCAGGCTCGTCGCCGCGTTGCCCGTCGAAGCACAGGCCAGGGCCGACCGTCGCTCCTCAACCGCCCGCGCCACGGCCACGGCGCTGGCCCGATCCTTGAACGAGTTCGATGCGCTGCGCCCCTCATCCTTCAAACGCAGGCGACCCACGCCCAGCGCCCGGGCCAGGCGCGGCGCGTCCAGAACCGGCGTCCAGCCGACGTCCGGCACCGGCGGGCGCTCCGGATGCTCCACGGGAAGCAACTCGCCGTATCGCCACAGCGATCGCGGCCGGCTCTCCAACGCGTGACGGCGCAACATCGTCTCGGCCACGCGGAAGTCGTACCGCACGTCGAGAATCCCCTCCTGCGGCCCGCAGGACGGGCAGGTAAAGACGGATCCCTCGGCATACTCGGCCCCGCACGCGACGCACACCAGGTGGCTGACACAGGACATGGTTGTCTCCTCCGCAACGGCCCGCCACTACGGTAGCTCTTCGCCGAACGCTTGCCAAGCGGGCCGCCGCCGCGTTACCCTTTCCGGCCCCTGCCGAGTGGCCGGCGGGCATCAATGGTTTTTCCCGGAAGGGCCCACGTGAGCACGTTCCCTCGAATCGACGAAAAGGTCCTCGAACAGACGGCCGAGCGTTGCCGGGCGCGAGGAATTGTCATTCCAACCTTTGCCCAGCAAAAGGACCCGTCCAGAGTGCCGCAGGCGGTTCGCCGCAAGCTCGCACAAGTCGGCATGACGGACGTTCACCCGCTGAACCTGTTCCGCATCACCTGGAAGAACGAGCCGGTGGAGGATGGCGGCGGCTTCGGCAACGGGACATGGCTGGAGTTTCCGGAATCGCTGACCGGCGTACCCGCCCGCATCGTCGGGCTGGTGGGAAGGTTCTTCCCCACCGGGGCACACAAGGTCGGGGCCGCGTTCGGATGCCTGGTGCCGCGGCTGGTGTCCGGGCAGTTCAACCCCGTCACGCAGAAGGCCGTCTGGCCCAGCACGGGCAACTACTGCCGCGGCGGCGCGTTTGACTGTGCCCTGCTGGCCTGCACGGCCGTGGCCATTCTGCCGGAAGAGATGTCGCGCGAGCGATTTGACTGGCTGCGGTCGATCGGGGCGGAGGTGATCGCCACGCCGGGCTGCGAGTCAAACGTCAAGGAAATCTACGACAAGTGCTGGGAAATCCGCCGCACTCGCCCGGAATGCGTCATCTTCAATCAGTTTGACGAGTTCGGAAACGCCATCTGGCACTACCACCTCACCGGCAGCTTCATCGAGGAGATCTTCGGACGCATCGCCGGCGAGCGGGACCGCCTGGCGGCGTACGTCTCCGCCACGGGCAGCGGCGGCACCATCGCGGCCGGCGATTACCTGCGCACGCGGTTCCCCCTGCTGCGGGTCGTGGCCACCGAAGCGCTCCAGTGCCCCACCCTGCTGCGCTGCGGATTCGGCGGTCATCGCATCGAGGGGATCGGCGACAAACACGTGCCGTGGATCCATAACGTACGGAATACCGACGTCATTTGCGCCGTCGACGACGAGCAGTGCATGAAACTCATGCGACTGTTCAACGAGGATGCGGGTAAGGCATTTCTGACGAGCCGGGGCGTCCCGGACGACCTGGTGGAGCGGCTGCCCTGGCTGGGCATCTCCAGCATCTGCAACCTGGTGGCCGCCATCAAGACGGCCCGGTATTTCGAGATGGACGGGCGGGACGTACTGTTCACCCCGCTGACGGACTCCATGGACCTCTACCAATCGCGCATCGCCGAGCAAAGGTCGGCCCACGGACCCTACGACGCCAACACCGCCGCCGTTGATTATGCCCGCCACCTGGAGAGCATCGGCATCGATCACATGCGCGAGCTGAACTACTACGACCGCCAGACGCTGCACAACTTCAAGTACTTCACCTGGGTGGAGCAGCAGCAGCGCGACGTAGCGGATCTGCGCCGGCTGTGGGACCCGGACTTCTGGGCCGAAACCTTCGACCAGGTCGACGCGTGGGACCGCCTCATCGAGCAGTTCAACGAAAGGGTCGGAATCACCCTCTGACGGATGAACACGAAACATGGTACACACGCCGATCGAACAGGTCATCGCTGAGCTGTCCCGATACGATCACCGGCTCCATGAGCAGGATTTCCTGCTCACCTGGGAGCGATCCCTGGACGACCTGCGGGCCGTCCTGACAACGGCCCGGGCGATGGAAGCCATGTGGCGGCAGAACGTCTCCACCCGCGTGTTCGACGCCGGCCTGGCCATCTCCATCTTCCGCGACCAGTCCACACGCACGCGATTCTCCTTCGCCGGCGCCGCCAGTCTGCTCGGCCTGACGGTCCAGGATTTCGACGAAACCCGCTCCCAGATCGCCCACGGCGAGACCGTGCGCGAGACGGCCAACATGATCTCATTCCTGACGGAGGCCATCGGCATCCGCGACGACATCTTCATCGGCGCAGGCCACGAATACCAATGCCAGGTCGCCCGCGCCCTGACCGAAGGCCACCAACAGGGCGTGCTGGCCCAGCGGCCGGCCGTCATCAACCTGCAATCAGACCTGGACCACCCCACGCAGACGCTGGCCGACCTGGCCCACATGCAGCAGACGTTCGGCTCGCTGGACGCCCTGCGGGGCCGGCGGATTGCGATGACCTGGGCCTACTCCCCGTCGTACGGCAAACCGCTGTCCGTGGCCCAGGGCGTCATCGCGCTGATGACCCGGTTCGGAATGCACGTCACGCTGGCCCACCCACAGGGCTACGACCTGCTGCCCGACATCGTCGAACGCGCGGGCAAACAGGCCGGCGAGTCCGGCGGCTCGTTCCGCGTCGTCCACGACATGGGCGAGGCATTCCAGGACGCCGACGTCGTCTACCCCAAAAGCTGGGCACCCTACTCCGTCATGGTGGAACGGACCGACACGCTGCGCAGCGGAAACACCGCGGAGCTCAGCCGCCTGGAACACCGCTGCCTGGACCTGAACGCCCGACACCGCGACTGGGAGTGCAACGCCGCCATGATGGGCCGGACGCGCGACGGCAGCGCCCTGTACATGCACTGCCTGCCCGCCGACATCTCCGGCGTAAGCTGCCCGGCCGGCGAAGTGGCCGCCGACGTGTTCGACGCCTACCGCGTGCAAACCTACCGCGAGGCCGGCTACAAACCCTTCATCATCGCCGCGATGATCATGCTGGCGCGATTCCCCGACGTCGCCGACCTGCTCCGCGGGTGCTCGGACCGCCGCCGCCCCCACCGGGGGACATGACGCCCGGTACGTCCGGCCTCACCCCTTCGCCCGGCAGTACACCCCCGGGAAGGCCGCGTAAAAGGCCGCGCTGCGCGTCAGGTGATCAATCGGCACCCGGTCATTCACCGTGTGGGCCACCGATTCCTCCGCCGGTCCGAACCCGACGCACGGAATACCGAACATCCCGGCAATGGACACCGCGTTCGTGCTGAACGTCCATCGCCCCACCTTGGGCCTGCGGCCGAACAGCCCGCGATACGTCGCCGCCGCCGCCTGGATGTGGGGGTCGTCCTCCGCGGCACACCACGTGGGAAAGT
Source organism: Phycisphaerae bacterium (assembly GCA_016929015.1). Lineage (GTDB taxonomy): Bacteria > Planctomycetota > Phycisphaerae > UBA1845 > UBA1845 > JAFGJQ01. The sequence continues at coordinate 36,840 of JAFGJQ010000098.1, forward strand.
ACTTCTCCGTTTCGTACGTCAGGCCCGTATAGCTCGGGACCGCGTACCGCAACACCTCCACCTTCGCGTCCACGCCGGCCCGTCGGACGGCCGCCTTCACCTCGCGCAACGCGGATGCCTTAGTCTCACCCGTGGTCAAACGCCGATCCAGGTGCGCAAACGCCCCGTTCGGGACGGCGCAGCGGCTGGGCGTCTGGCAGTCCACGTACGACACGGTCACCGTGCCCTTGCCGAGAAACGCGTCCGATTTCAGCCGGCCGTTCAACCGCTCGATCTCCCGAATCACGCCCGCCAGCTTGTACACCGCATTGACGCCACGGTGCGGCATCGAGCCGTGGCACGACCGCCCCGTCGTCGTCACGCCGATCTCCATCCGGCCACGCTGCCCCCGCAACACCTGGCAGTTCGTGGAGTCCGTCACAACGACGCATTCCGGACGAATGCCACTCTCCCGCACCATGTACTGCCAGCACAGCCCGTCGCAATCCTCCTCCTGCACCGTAAACGCCAGCAGCAGCGTGAAGTCATTCCCGACCAGGCCCAGCTCCTTCAGAATGCGCCCGGCATAGACCATCCCGGGGATCGCGCCTTTCTGATCGCCGGCCCCCCGCCCATAGATCACACGCTTCACAACCTTCCCGCGATACGGATCGTGCCGCCACTCGGCGGGGTCGCCCAGTCCCACCGTATCGACGTGCGCATCGATGGCAATGAGCCGCCGGCCCCGGCCAATCCGGGCCAGCAGATTTCCCATCGGATCGGTCCAGATACGGTCATACGCCCTCATGCGTTTCAGTTCCGCCCCGATCCGCTGAATCACCCGGCGTTCCTGCCCACTTTCGGACGGAATCGCGACGATGTCGCGCAGGAACGATGCCATCGCCTTCTCGTAGCGCTTCGCCTTCGCACTGACCGCCCCAAAGTCCGCCATGAAAGTGCTCCTCATTCCGGCCACTCGCGGGTGCCATGCCCGTAGGCTTCAGCCTCGGGCATGTCCAACGCACAGCACCCCGGCTGCGCAGTGCCACACACAGACGCGGCACTCTATCACCACCCCGGTCCCGCCTCAACGAGTCGGCCCGGCTCCAAACGCCGATGGCGGGAACCTACGCCGGGGAAAGCCGCTTCGCCGTTCGCCACAATGGCGATGGAAAGCGATCAGGCAGTTGATCGCACAGCGACGTCCGAACCACGATGATGAGTTCCTGTCCGGCTTCGCCGGATCGCAGGACATGGGTCAGGGCCGCCGCCCAACCCTTGCCCTCCCACTCCAGCGGACCCACCTCATCGATGGCCACAACGTCCAGCCCGTCCCGCACGGCCGCCACGATCGCGGCGTTCCCTTCGGCAAGCGCCGCTTCCTCGAACCGGAACGGCCCGATGGTCGGCACGGCCTCCGGCCCGCTCACGATCCTCGCCAGCGCCCGGCACACACCCCGGCGCAGATCCAGCAGGTCGTAACCCAGCCGTCGCCCGTTCTCGTACACTACCGGCGACGCGATGCCGCCCACCGTCCGGCCAGCGCGGGCCGCGGCGTCGACATACTCGCGCAGCAGCGTCGTCTTGCCGCACCCACGCTCGCCGTTAATCACGGTCAGATCCATCCACGCTCCACTTCGAAAGCCCGGACTACTCGCACCCTGAGCTGACTCTCACGACCGCAGCGACACAGAGCCTTCTTCCCACAGCTCGCCGCAGCGAGTCGCCAGTGGCGACCTACAGCCCACAGCCCACAGCCCACAGCCTATCCACAGCCAACAGCCTCTTGCCCACCCCCAGTCCCCCATGATACGCTACTGCCGCAAGGAGGTCATCTTCCCATGCTCAAACGATACTTCTCCAACCGAGAATGGTGGACCATCGGCCTGCTTGCCGTCATTGGCGGCCTGTCCAGCATTGCACTGGGCAAAAGCGGACCCTCCCTTTGCAGCCGCGTGTCGATGCCGGGCGGCCTGCAATCGTTTGCCGGCGTCCACGTGCTGCCGCTGGTGATCGTGGCAGGACTCATCCGCAGACCCGGAGCCGCAACCACGGCCGGCCTCCTCAAAGGCGTGGTCGAGCTGCTGACCGGAAGCGCGCACCGATGGGTGGTCCTGGGCTTCGCCGGACTGGCGGGCCTGATCGTAGACCTCGTCTTCCTCCTGGCCCGCAAGCGCAGGGGCGTGCTGACCACACTGGTGTCCGGCGGCCTTGGATCGGCCAGCAACGTCATTGTGCTGGGGCTTTCGGCGGGTGTACCCTATGTGTGCAAGAACACGACGGCCCTGCCTTGGTTGGCGGTCATCGCATTCGGCAGCGGCGTTGTCTTCGCCGGCGGCCTGGGCTGGCTCATTCTCGAAGGCCTGCGCCGCACCGGCCTCGCCGCGCCCCGCCGATCGCGTGCTGAAGCAACCTCGTCGTGACGGGTTGACGCCCAGGGGAAACGTGCGGTGCCTGCCTCTCCGGAGAACGCCAATCACGGTTACGCCGTAATGGTTGCGAGCGTCCAGTTCTCACACCGTTCTTCCGGTGAACAGAACCCCGGCTTCAGGAGCACTTTCTCCAGCGTGGCGTGCCAGCCCCGAAGACTCGGCAGCGACTGAACGGCTCCAGTCAGGGCCTCGACGGCATGGGTTCTTCATCCTTTTCCCATCGCCTGCCGCAGCTTCGCCGCCAGTTCTCCTTTTGAGAACGGTTTCTGAATGAAGTGCACGCCTTCGTCCAGCACGCCGTGATGCGCGATGACGTCGGCCGTGTAGCCCGACATGAACAGGCGAGCCATGTCGGGGTGAATCGAGAGCATGTTCCTGGCCAGTTCCCGGCCGTTCATCTCCGGCATCACCACGTCGGTCATCAGCACATCGATCCGGCCGGGATGCTCCCTGGCCAGGCGGATGGCCTCGCCCGGCGTGCTTGCCGTCAGGACGGCGTAGCCCAGCTTTCTCAGCATCATCGTGGTCATTTTCAGGATCGCCGCTTCATCCTCCACCAGCAGGATGGTTTCGCTGCCGCGCGCCGCCGCCACGCCGGCGAGGGGCTGATCGGCGGGGGTCGCCATTCCGGCCACGTACCGCGGCAGATGGATTTGAAACGTCGAGCCCCGGCCCGGCTCGCTGTACACGCTGACGAATCCCCGGTTCTGCTTGACCGCGCCATAGACGGTGGCCAGGCCCAGGCCCGTGCCTTTGCCCACCTCCTTGGTCGTAAAGAAGGGCTCGAAGATGTGGGAGAGCGTCTCGGCGTCCATCCCGCAGCCGTTGTCGCTCACGACCAGGCGCACGTAATCGCCGGGAGTAATGCCCGCCTGCTGGGCGGAATACTCCTCGTCCACGGAGGCATTGGCCGTCTCGATGATGATCGTGCCCACGCTTTCGATGGCGTCCCGGGCATTCACGCACAGGTTGGCGAGAATCTGGTCGAACTGGGCCGCGTCTATCCTCACCGGCCACAGGTCGCTGCCGGGCTTCCAGATGACCTCGATATCCTCACCGATGAGCGGCCGGAGCATCTTCAGCACGCCCGTCACCGCCTCATTGAGATCGAGCACTCGGGGAGCCACGGTCTGCTTGCGGGCGAACGCAAGAAGCTGGCGCGTGAGGTTGGCCGAGCGACGAGCGGCCCGCTGGATCTCTTCCAGGCTCGCACGAAGGGCCTTGTCCGGCCCGATCCGGTCCATGGCCATTTCCGTGTGGCCCAGGATGACCCCCAGCATGTTGTTGAAGTCGTGGGCCACGCCGCCGGCCAGCCGGCCGACGGATTCAATCTTCTGGGCCTGGATGAGCTGGGCCTGGAGTTTCTCCCGCTCCTCCTCCGCCCGCCGGCGCTCGGTGATATCGGTATGAACGCCGATGAGACCGCTGATCCGCCCGTCATCGTCCCTGACGCAATCGGCGCGGAGCAACATGAGGAGACGTCGGCCGTCTTTCGTGACCATCTCAACCTCATCCAGAAACGATCCCCCGGACATGATCGTCTGAAAGACGGTGTCGGCGTCCTCGCGATTCGCGTACAACACGTCCGGCCGTTCATGAGCCAGCTCTTCCAGGGAGTAGCCGAACAGACGGGTGAACGCCTCATTCTGATAGAAATGGCGTGCATCGGCCGTCGCGATCCCGATCGCGTCACCGGCGGCATCCACGGCGGTCTTGATGTGACGCAA
>JAFGJQ010000099.1 GCA_016929015.1 Phycisphaerae bacterium
GAGCAAGCTCAAGGGACTGGCGGCGGCTTGCGCCGCAACCAGTCCCTTGAGTCGAAACCGCCTTCCCCTCCGCACGCAAGCGTGCTACGGAGAAGCCGGATTCGACTCAGCTCCGCATTCCCCGGAGAAGATGAAAGAGTGCATGTCGAGATCGGTAGACCATAACCGTATGTTTGCCCACGAAACAGAGTATGACGCTGCGGACATCTTCTTCTTCCGCCATGTCGGGGAATGGATAATTCTCAAGTGGCGGGGGGACCTTTTCCCCCCACCCCAGGGCAAAGCTTATGGCACCCATTTAGCCGCATTTCTTCTTTGCCCATTCGGCTCCGAGATTCGGGGCCTGAATTTCTGTTGGCTTTACCGTTCCAAAGATAATCGCCCCTTTCGCGTAGGGCCACCTCTTACGGGCATCAATGCGACCTGGTTCTTTAAGTATTCGACTCTCAGGCAATTCGACGCGGAAGGGCTTTCGCCTCAGGATATTTGTTTTCTTGATCTCCCTGATCTGCGTGCTGAACTTCATGCTTGTATTCCGCCAGTTGTGATCGCCATCAGAACGGACCAGAGGCTGGATCCGTTCAGATGTTCGGGCTATCCAGACGACGTGAGCGTCACATGCGGCCCGAGTTTCACGTTGCCGAAGCAAGGCGTTGAGTTTGCGACTGAGCAGGTCTGGGTGCGATTGTCGAACAAAGAGGACTCGACAATCTTTCGGGGAGAACTTCTTAATCAACCGCAATTCTACGCGTTGCGGAAGGGCGAAACGGTGGCTGTGAGACTCATGGACACCGATGGCAGGAATCTGTTGGTATGCATGAAGCACAACGCGCCATGAAGTGTGCTGGGTGTGCAGAGAGCAGAACGTCAAGGAGCAGAGAACAGACGGAGCCGAAGCAAGCCGCGTACGCGCCTTCGGAACCCGCGCCGGGCGCAGCTTTCTCAGCGCGTGAAGGCTGACGGCAAGTAGGAGAAACGGAATGGCGATATATACACCGCGCGGCCTGAAGATCAGGTTGAACGTTCCATACGCCTTCGCCCTGATGGCTCGTCTCTTTCCCAAGGTGGACGCGTTCCACGTCCTCCAACTGACTGAGGAAGTTGAGAATCTTGCCTCCGCAGCGACTGCGGTCGTAACGGCTGGCGTTTTTGTTGCTCGTCTTGACCCACTCACCATTGGCGTCGCGACTGGCACCACCTGGTTCGCGTTCAAACTGTCGCACCTGCTGGGACTGTTCATCCCCCCATTCAAAACGTTCCTTCCTCTCTCCCGCATTTTCAGTTGGTTTGCCGGCTACGGCATCTTTTTTGTGCTCCTCGTCGTCCTCGGCTTGTTCACCGTCGGCTGGCAAGGTGTCCTGGCATTCATCGTCGCGCGGTTGACGGCGCTGTGGCTCGCCGGCTTGCTCGATTTCATCTACGGAAGATTCGTATTCAAAAAGACGGGGGTTTCTGTCACAGCATCGGAACGAAGCTTTTTCCATGCGTACAGACTTTCCGCAGACAAGGTTGGTGCATCGCGGTCTCTTGATGTCAGCGAGGACGAAATGGAACCGGAGAATTGGCAGCCCACGTATGCGGACTTGATGCTGAAATGGCCTGTTGTCGTGTCGAGATTCACACCAGACTGAGCCGAACCAGCAAATGTTCGGTACGGCTTCGCCGCCCGAGATTTGCGATTGGCCGGAGAGACATAGCAGCGATGAAGAAACTCGATCTTATCATTGTGCTCGCAACTGTTTTGGCACTTACAGCGAGCGCTGAATGGGAGATATGGATTTCGCCATCCAGCAAAGTGGTCAAGCCCAATGAACCCATCGTTGTCAGGCATGGAATATCGGGAATGGGTGCGCTCAAACCAGATGAGATCAAGATTGCGGTCTATGGTGATGGAGATACAATGCTTCACGATTACAATAATCCTACGTCACACTATTCGATGATGCTCACGTTCCCTACGACAAATGCCAATACTTTTACATTGCCTGCGGGAGATAAACGTGGCGGACTGCAATCCGACAATTCCCAGGCATTTCTTCCGTTCTCTATCACGTCCAAACGCACGGGGGACAAATCAATATCTCTTGTTCTTACCTACAAAACGGAGTCAGGCCAATGGCAAACCAAAACCTCTACCTTTTCATACCACGTCTCAACGTGGTACGAGAGAAATGAAACTTGGCTTCAGTGGATTGCCCTGATTGCGGCAATAACTGGTATATAGGCAAGCGTCCTTAAGAAAGAACCCAGCCAACCAAAGCCTGAAGGCGACAGGAAACCCGCGCCTTAGGCCCATCGTTGCCGGCGGCTGCGCCGCCGGCAATGCGGAGCTGAGCAAGCTCAGCTCCGCATTGGCAGCAGGATTCAAGAAATGGCCTACCAGCGAGCCAATACAGATTGGATGGCCTCGTGTGTCTTCGGCATCAGCGTACACTGGACAGCGCAGACTGCCCCGCGCGAGGGATCGGCGTGTTCCTTCGCGGACGCGGTAACCCGCTTCCGGTTGCATGAATTCCTTGACGCGGTGAGATTAAGCGGCGCGGACTATGTCATCTTTACGGCGACACACGCCCTTCAGATGCTTCCGTGCCCACACCCGATCGTGGACAGCATCCTGCCGGGCCGTACCACGGAGCGGGACCTGCTGGGCGAACTGGCGCGGGAACTCGAAGCCATAGGAAAGAAACTGATCGTGTACTACAATCATTCCTGCAATCGAGGCGACGATCCGGCCTGGGAACGCGCCGTTGGCTACCATGACCCGTCGAAGGATAGGCTGGCGGAGAATCTCTGCGGCATCGTGAAGTGGATGGGTGAACGGTACGGGCGCCTGATCCGGGCTTGGTGGTTCGACAGTTCCTACTCCCTTGACCCGCGCGGAACTCGCAACTCCGTGACGACAGATATGAAAGGGTTTCAGTTCCCATGGGAGCGCCTGACCGTTGCAGCGAAGTCAGGCGACGCAGGGCGGTTGGTTGCCTACAACGCCGGAGTGGGTCAGACGTTTCTCTACACCGAGCATCAAGATTACTGGGCCGGAGAACTGACCGATCTCAACACGCCGCCGGCAGGGCGGTTTCTGGATAGCGGCTTGCAGTGGCACGGGTGGACTTGTTTGGATGATCAACGGTGGGTCTACAAGGATAACCGCAGGGAGCCCCACCCGCCGCTCTATTCCGACGGCGCCCTCCTGACCTTCCTGTCCGCCTGCCGCCGACATCAGGCCCCGATGTGCTTCAATGTGGTCGTCTTTCAGGACGGTTCGATGGCGGAGGCTTCCATCCTGCAGCTCAATCGGATCGGCCGGGCATTGACACGGAATGCCGAGCCAACAGGTCCAGGCGACGCTCGGCAGCACGCCTGACCTGCACACGTCGGGGCCATCGAAATCGGGGTCGCTAGCGGGATAGAAGCCTGAGAAGGCTGGGACGTGAAAGGTTGGACCCCGGCCGCCCGGCCTGCGCCCAGTCGCCATGGGGTCCTTTACCGCTCCCTCCTCGGACGGGGAAGAACCGGGCCCGTTCGGCGCGTCAAAAAAAGTCTGAAAATGGCTTTACTTTTACGTCGCGCGGCTATAGCCTTGCGTTTCTGTATGTAGAAACAGCGGGTCGAGCCGTGCGCGCATCGGAAGAGATTGAAGACGTGTTCCGGACCATACGGGACCGGGGAACCATGCAACGGTTCCTGAACGAGATCTTGACCCCGGCCGAACGGCGGGACCTGGCATTGCGCTGGCGATTGATGAAGTTGCTGCATGCGGGAGTGCCGCAGCGGAAAGTTGCGGCCCGGCTCGGCGTGAGTCTATGCAAGATCACGCGGGGTTCCCGTGTGCTGCGGCGGCCGGGATCGGTCAGCCGGCGGTTGCTCGACAGCATGTCCAAAGAGGAGGAGAAGGATGCCGGAACAAGTTAAAATACTGCTGAATGAAGATGAGATGCCGCGGCAGTGGTACAACATTCAGGCCGATCTGCCGAAACCGTGTCCGCCCCCGGTGGACAAGGACGGCAATCCGATCGGGCCGGATACGCTGGCGCCCGTGTTTCCCATGAACCTGATCGAGCAGGAAGTCAGCCAGGAGCGGTGGATTGATATTCCGGAACCCGTCCTGGATGTGCTGATGCAGTGGCGCCCTTCGCCGCTGTACCGGGCGCGCAAGCTGGAGAAGGCGCTCGGTACGCCGGCCCGGATCTACTACAAGAACGAAGGCGTATCGCCGCCCGGCAGCCACAAGCCGAATACGGCCGTGGCGCAGGCCTATTACAACAAGGAATTCGGCATCAAGCGGCTGACGACCGAGACGGGGGCGGGCCAGTGGGGCAGCGCCCTGGCCTACGGCTGCAAGCAGATGGGACTCGAATGCAAGGTCTACATGGTGCGGATCAGCTTCGACCAGAAGCCGTTCCGGAAGATCATGATGCAGACCTGGGGCGCGAACTGCGTGGCCAGTCCCAGCACGGAGACGCAGGCCGGACGCGCCATCCTGAAGGAATATCCGGATACACCCGGCAGTCTCGGCATTGCGATCAGCGAAGCGATCGAAGCCGCCGTTACGGGCAAGGATTCGCGCTATTCGCTGGGCAGCGTGTTGAACCACGTGCTGATGCATCAGACCGTGATCGGCCTGGAAGCGAAGAAGCAGTTCGAGAAGGTGGGCGACTATCCCGACGTGGTGATCGGCTGCGCGGGCGGCGGGTCCAATTTCGCGGGTATCAGTTTTCCGTTTATATGCGACAAGATCGCCGGCAAGGAGATCAAGGTCGTGGCCGTCGAACCGTCGGCATGCCCGACCCTCACGCGGGCCCCGTACGCCTATGACTCGGGCGACGTGGCCATGATGACGCCGCTGCTGCCCATGCACAGCCTGGGGCACACCTTTGTGCCGCCCCCCATTCACGCGGGGGGGCTGCGGTATCACGGCATGGCGCCGCTGGTAAGCCACTGCCTCAAACTGGGCCTGATCGAGGCGGGTGCCCTGCACCAGCTGGAGTGTTACGAGGCCGCGCTGATGTTTGCCTACTCGGAGGGCTTTATTCCGGCACCGGAAACGTCGCACGCGATCGCACAGGTCGTGCGGGAGGCGCGCCTGGCGAAGGAGGAAGGCAGGGAGCGCGTGATTCTGTTCAACTGGTCTGGGCACGGCCTGATGGACCTGACCGGGTACCAGGCCTATTTCGACGGCAAGCTGGAGGACTATGCCCTGCCGGAAGAGCAGATGATGCGTTCGCTGGCCTCGATGGAGGGGTTGCCGAAGCCTCCGTCCGCTTAGCGGGAGGCGGAAACGGGTCCCGGCATCGGGCGGTGATCGGCGCGGGGCGCCGGTCGCCGCTCAGGGTGCCGCGACCTCGGCCGTGCCGGCGTCGCGCCGCACCGAGCAGTGGATATGCGGCCCCGACCCGCGGGCCTCGTAATAGACCCAGTCGAACCCGGCGACCCAGCAAAGCTTGGCCAGTTCCTCGAGGGGCATCTGGTCGCACGTAACATCGACGGCCCGGCCTTCCTTGTGCAGGGAACGGCTGTTGTGCACGTTGACGGGGCGGTAGGCATCGTGCACCTCGAGTGTCCCGCCGCGCGCGTCCACGAGCTCGATCAGGCGGCGTAACGGGGCGACAAGCGCGCGGTGCATCGTGTGATCGCACTCGGTATCGATCTCGTCATGGTCGCTTTCCCACCAGACGCGCGGGTCGTCCACATAGACCAGATCGCGGCCGGCCGAGAAGGTGGCGAGATCGATGGACCCCGAGACGCGGCCTTCCGGGCGCGGCGGGCGGTGCGTGTTGCGTGGAAACGTGTCCGGGAGTGCCCGGCGCGGGGCCGGCGCGGCCGGCTCAACGGCGACGGGCTCGGGCGGGGGCGCACAGGCACCGCACCCACGCCCGATGACGAGGCTGAGCAGGAGAAAAAGGATGAGCGCCGAGAGTACGCCCGTCAGCAGCCAGCGTTTTTCCGTGCGAGTCAGCATGGCCGAGCAGCATAGCCGATATTGGGCGACGGGGTGAAGCGGAATCGGTTTTCAGCGCCGGCGGAGTGCGCGGATGCGTTGCAGGACCGGGGGGTGGCTGTAGGCCAGGAAGACCTTGAAGGGGTGGGGGGTCAAGTTGGCCAGGTTGTCCGTGCTGAGCTTCTTCAGAGCCGTGATGAGGGCATCCGTATCGCCGGTGGTGTCGGCCGCAAACCGGTCGGCCGCGTACTCGTGACGGCGTGAAACGGCGTGTTCGGCGATCGAAAGCAGGAGCGCGATCGGCGCATAGAGGAAACCGAAAAACACCAGCCCGGCGTAGAGTGAGACGTGCTGCATGCCGAAGGCGTCGAAAAGCGCCCGGTTGCCGATAAAACGGGACAGCAGGAAGAAGGTGATTCCCGTGACAACGGCGCCCCGGATAATCGCCCGGCGAATGTGGTGTTGCCGGTAATGCCCCATTTCGTGAGCCACGATGGCGACGAGTTCGGATATCGTATGCCGTTCGATGAGCGTGTCGAACAGAACGATACGCCGCGAACGGCCCACACCGGTAAAAAACGCGTTGCTGCGCGAAGAACGGCGCGATCCGTCCATGCTGTAGACCCCGCGGATGTGAAAATTCTGCCGGTGCGCATAGTCCTCGATCGCGGTGCGCAGCGGCCCGGGCTCCAGGGGCGTAAAGGTATTGAAAAGCGGCATGAGCACGACCGGCGCGATAAAGACCAGGAAAACCTGTACAACGACGACCGCGATCCAGCAATAGAGCCAGGCCGCGGCGCCCGCGGCCGAAAAGAACCACAGCACCAGGGCAAGCAGCGGGCCGCCGATGACCGCGGCGAGCAGCAGCGATTTCAGGACATCCAGCACAAAGGTGCGGGGGGTGGTTTTGTTGAATCCGTAACGTTCCTCAATGCCGAAGGTTTCGTAGACGGAAAAAGGCAGGTTGATGAATTTGAGACCCAGCCCCAGGATGCCGGCGAAAAGCAGCCCGGTGGGAATCATCGGCCAGCCGGGGGCGCGCGCCAGGCGGTCCGCCAGGTTGAAGCCGCCTGCGAGAACCATCACCAGCGAAACCGCCGTGACCACGGAGTCGTGCACGACCGCAAAACGGGTGTGGTCGAAAAGATAACGCTGGGAGGTGCGGTATTTTCCGGCGTCGTACCACCCTTCGAATTCCGGCGGCAGCGTTTCGTCAACGTGCCGCAGGTTGAGGCCGTCCGCGACGAGGTCCAGGAGGTAGCGGCCGACCAGGGCGGCAAGAACGATAAGCAGATACACATTCATGGTTGTAACCCGGCATGGACGGCCGGAGGCGGAAGCGGACCGGCTATTCAGGCCCCGGAAAGCGCGCAGCGTGAAGCATGGTATAGACCGGCCCCTGCGGATGCAACGTGCTTTTTATGAGAGCGATGCGCCGGACGTCGAGCGTCCCGCAGGGGGCGTCCTGCAGGGATGTCAGCCGTTGGACCAGTTCGCTGCCCCGGGACGGGCCCTTGACGCGTCCGAGGGTGAGATGGGGGCGGTAGGGCCTCGGGTCGAGCGCGAGTTCGAGCTCCTGTAAGGCCTCGGCCAGCCGGGCCTGAAGCCCGGTGACGGCGGCCAGATCTCCGCGGGCACCGATCCAGAGTACGCGCGGAGCACGAGACCGTCCAAAGAACCCGGCCCCCGCGAGGCGGAGCGCGAACGGGCGCGTATCCGCGGCCACCCGGTCCATGACCCCGGCAATCGGAGCCGCCATGGCATCGGGCACATCGCCGATAAAGACCAGGGTAAGGTGTGCATTCTCCGGCTTGACCCACTTGATGCAGGCGCGGACGTCATCCAGTTCCGCCTGGATGTCGGCCAGGCGCCGGCGCACCGCGTCATTAAGTTCGACGGCAATGAAGAGGCGGACGGACATACCCTGATCTCTTACAAGCGTACAGCGACGTTGCGGGAGGCCAGATAGGCCTTGAGCTCGGGAATGCCGATGACCTGGAAGTGGAAGACTGACGCGGCCAGGAGCACCGTGGCTCCCGCTTTCACCGCGTCGTGGAAGTGTTCGAGGGTTCCGGCCCCGCCGGAGGCGACGACGGCGGCGGACGTAACCGCGCTGATGCTGCGGATCAGCGGCAGGTCGTAACCGGTGCGGACTCCGTCGGTCGACTTGCTGGTCGGCAGGATAGTGCCGACGCCGTAGTCGCTGATTCGCGCGGCCCACTCCACGGCGTCGGCGCCCGTCGCGGTACGGCCGCCGTCGATGAAGACTTCGTATCCCGAAGGAAGGGCGGGATTGCGCGCCGCGTCGACGGCGACGGTGACACGCTCGCCGCCGAAGGCGTCCACGAGTTTTGCGATGAGGTCCGGCTTGCGGAAGGCCGCGCTGCTGATGGAGATCACGTCTGCGCCGGCGTCGAGAACGGCGCGGGCGGCGGCGAGGTCGGATATGCCGCCTCCGACGGTAACGGGGACGGTGGCCGCCGCGGTCACATCGCGGACCACGTCGAGCAGGGTGGGGCGGTTTTCCACGGTTGCGGTAATATCGAGGAGCGCCAGGGCATCCGCGCCGGCCCGGCAGTAGGCCTCGGCGCAGGCCACGGGGTCCCCGGCATCGCGGATATCGACGAAGCGGACCCCTTTCACCACGCGGCCGTTCTGCATGTCGAGACAGGGCATAATGGAGATGGTCATGACGGCATTCCCTTCGTTTTGGGCCCGAGCCTAGCACGGTCGGCGGGCCGGGTCCAGCCGGTGCGCCCCCGAGATTCCTATCGCCATGGCGCGGGGAAACGGTACACTCTACGGTCATACTCTACCCCGGTAGCTCAGGTGGACAGAGCGACGGATTCCTAATCCGTAGGTCGCGCGTTCGAGTCGCGCCCGGGGTACCAGCCTTCGCTCGCTGCGCGAGCTACGGCTGGCAAACCAGGTTTTCCGGGATCAACGCCATTAACGGGAGCAGCGCAGCACATGCCACATGATCCATCCGCACAGGGTCGGTCGGTCAGCCGTGTGGGCCATGGCGCCCGGCCGGCGGACGCTCCGATGATTCACCCGCCGCTGAAGAACGGCCCGCTTGAGGTCCGGCGCTTTCATTGCCAGCGCGCCATGCAGAAGCAACACCGACACCCGTTTGAAGAACTCGTTCTGGTCACCGAAGGGTCGGGCCGGCACTGGGTCAACAAATCGGAATACCCGGTGCGGGCCGGCGACGTCTTCGTGCTGCTGGGGGACACGCGCCACTGTTATACCCAGGTCGACAACCTCCACGTCATTAACGTATTGTACGATCGTCAATGTATCGTATTCCCTTTCAGCGAGCTGGGAAGCCTTCCCGGCTTTCATGTCCTGTTTGAAATCGAGCCGCGAGCGCGCCGCCGTTACGCGTTCAAGAATCGCATGCATTTGCCCTACGATAAGTTAGGTCGGGCTATATACTTGACCGGACTGATTGAGGATGAACTCCGGGACGGCCAGGACGGCAGCCGGTTCTTCGCCCTCTTGCACTTCCTGCATCTGGTCGGATTTCTGTCCCGTTGCTATGCAGCGCCCGCGGCAGCCGATCACCATGACATCGAGCAACTTAGCCGCACGCTGGCACACATGGAATCCCATATGCACAGGCGGCTTACCATCCGCGAACTGACCCGCGTAGCGGGCATGTCCGAGTCCTCGTTGCGCCGCACGTTCAATCGCTTGATGGGCTGTGCACCTATCGAACACCTGTTCCGCATCCGCATCGACAAGGCCGGCCAGCTTCTGGAACATACGAGCTTGTCACTGACGGAAATTGCCGAGCGAACGGGGTTCTGCGACAGCAATTATCTTTCCCGGCGGTTTCGGCAGGCTACAGGGCGGTCACCACGCGCACACCGCAAGGCGACGCGCAGGAAGGCATAGCCTTTTGGCGAGTCAGGGCAGGGGGGGCACTACATCCGCAATCAAAGGAGTGCCGTTGCGATCGAGAAGGCGCAACGAGAACCCGCCGCCCCCAAGTGTGTCGTCGATCTTCATCAGAATCGTGTTTGTCCCCCGGTGAAGAAACACGGGATACTGTTCGGTATCGAAACGATGGCTCCTGTTCACATCCTTACGTCCCTTCTCGATTCCGTTGACCCACAACACGAATCCGTCATCAGAGCCCACGCTGGCGACGGCCTCCATTGCACCGGTAACGGCTACTCCCGTCATCGCATAGGACACCGCGATGTCGTAGGGATGATCGATTTCCGGCGTGGAGGACTGGTGACGATGCCACAGGATCGGGACCTGCCCCCGGCCCGTGTAGGCAATGTCGGTTGGCGGAGCACAGGGAAGATGCTTTTCGGGAGGAAAGCGGTGCGTATTGCCGCGAAACGAACGCATGGCATCGTGAGGATTGGGAAACGGACCGAGCATGGACCAAACCCGTATATACCCTTGGGTATCAACGGCGGGATACGCGACGAGCTCCCCCAGCACCAGGGCGGCCGGTATGACACCGCCGTCCAAACGCACGGTAACCACATTAAGACCCTGTTCCATCTCCGCGGTGAACCGATGCTCGCGAAGCAGGCTGTCCGTATCATTGTAGCTGACAATGTCCCGTCCATTAATTCTGACCGACAGCGGTCCGGTCGCCGACACACGAAACGTGGTTTCGGTTGCAGCTGCACACGAAAGCCTTGCCCGGGCGTAATAAACACAGGCCGGCGCCGGCGCGTCACCGAACAGAATGTAGGGCGTGCGACGCGGGTCCAGCCGGATCACTTCACGCCCGCGCGTATCATAGGCTGTAGCCATGGGCCAGGGCGTATCCGCCGCCACGGGCCCGATCACGTCCCACAGTTTCAGTATTCCGGATACTCGCCGCCGGGGCGGCACGCCGGTTGCGGCATATTGCGCCAGAGCGTCCATATCCTGTTTAACGAGGGTCTTGTCACCGGCGTCCGTATCCGTGGTTCCGTTCAGCGATTGCGACCAGACCACGCGCCCGCGCCTCAGACGCGCTTCCAGCTTCCGGCCGGGGGTCACGATATACTGCGTCCGTCGTGAAAGCGCCAGGCCGCCTTTGTCCGCATGTACAACCGGCTCGCCCCATTGGTCGTAACAAGTCATGTCAATCCCGTCCAGGTCGGCGTCGAGAAAGGCATCGAGAAGCGGAATGTTGGCTGCCGTCAGCGCCAGGATATGCTCGTCCTCTCGCGCAAAACATCCGATCAACACGTAATCGTCCAGATCGATCCTCCCGGTGCAATGCGCGCCGCCCAGCATCACGCGCATGGCGTTAAGGGCTGCCGCGCCCGGCCCCGGCACGTGCGCTCCGCGACGCCACCAGCCGCTGCGCTCCGAACTGTCCCAGAAAAACATCCCCTCGACTTGGGCGCCGACACTCCAGCGTGCCCCGGTCGTCCAATCCAGGAGAGCGGTCTGTACCAGGTCCCAGCCCGGTGTGGCGCCTCCGGAACCGAGGGTATACACCTCCGTTTGCGCCATGAGATAACTTCTGTCATGGGTTGCCTGTTCGTCCAGGAAGCGGCTTATCCGCAGGCGGTGCGGTAGGCCGTTCATGCGAAGCGAATGGGCGCCGTAGGGATGATCCGAGATGCCGTCGATATAGCGGTTCCCCCCCATCCGGAAGAAGGTTTCCGTCCCCCCCGTCCCGTCCGTTTCGAAATCCGAGGTCTGGTTCAGCAAAACAGGAAGATCAGGGGCGTATTTCTTGATGACCGGGTAGGCCGGACGGTAGAAGTAGCGGATTTGTCCCTCCGGAACCAGGAAGAGGTAGGGCTCACATAATGGTTCGAAGAACTCAAGTCCGCTGCCGTAGCGCCCGATCAAGGCCGCGAGGGTCCGTTGATAGACGTCCGGGTCGGGGCCCAGCGGAATGCGCCATTGCGACGGGTCTCCGCGCGGCCGCCGCAGAGGTCCGAGCTTTCCAAAAGCTGTAATGTTCGTAGAACAGCCGGTCAACCACAGCGGGGTGACCGCATCGCGCGGAGTCAACGACATCGCATGGGTCTCGGTGCCCGCGGCGGTGATGCCCCGGTAAACCTCGGGGTCCAGGTGCGGGACCACGCCGAACACCAGGCCCGATTGAACGTGCTGGCGGCGCGAGGCCTCAAGCCGATGGTCGAGAACCTTGGTGTAGCGGCCCTGCCGCGGCTCGAACTCGGACCAGAAGAGGTAATGATGGGTCATGTCAAACCCGATCCGCCCCATCAGCGCATAGAAATCATCCGTCGTCC
>JAFGJQ010000100.1 GCA_016929015.1 Phycisphaerae bacterium
ACCGCGGTCCTGCGCTCCTATCGGCCTTTCACCGCGCTGAGATGCCCGTGCGGCAGGACCTCGTCGCTGATCATCTGGATGTATCGGGCCGCGATCCTGGAGCGGTCAAAGTGCTCGCGAACGTAACGCAGCCCGTTCTCCCCCATCTGCTTGCGACGCCGCGGATCCTTCTGCAGATCTTTGAACACGCGGGCAAGCTCGTCAGAGTTCTCAGGCTCCACAAAAACACCGCAATCAGCGTCTTCAACGAGCTTCCGGGCAACGCCATCAATCGCCACAACGGACGGCCTTGCAGCAGCCATGTAGTCGAAGAGCTTGTTGGGGTACACCGTCTTGAACGTCTCCACTTTCTTCAGCACGGCGCAGCACACGTCCGCCGCGGCGCAGATGTCAACCACTTCGACCTTGGGCCTCATACCGGTGAAGATGACGTTGGTGAGGCCCCATTCGCGAACGCGATCCTCCAGCATCTTCCGCTGCATGCCGTCTCCGACGATCATGAAGCGGGCCGTGTCGTCTGCAAACGCTCTGGCCGCCTCCACGAACTGAATGACATGGTTCGCCACGCCGATTCCGCCGGTGTAGATGACCAAAAAGCGGTCGCCGACGGCGTACTTCTCTCGAACCCAGTTGTCGCGCGGCCCGGGTTTGAATATGTCCAGATCAGCCGCGTTGGGAAGCATCGACAGCCGATCCCTGCGAATGCTCTTGCGTTCAAGCATAACGTCGTAGAACGCCGGAGTGAGTACGTTGATCCACGTGGATTCCCGATAGCAGAGACGCTCGAGGGCGAAACCCAATCGGATCAGTTGCCGCCCCTTCAACACCCCGGTTTCTATTGCAGATTCCGGCCACAGATCGCGAACCTCGAAAATCATGGGTAACCTGCGGAATCGGCGGCGGATGGCCCACCCTGTCAACCCGACGGTGAGCGGTGGACTGGTGCAGATCATCACATCGGGCCGTTTGAAGCGAAGGCTGGCGTACAGCGTCGACAGCGCAAAGGAGATGTATGCCCACATTCGCCCCAGATAACTGCGATTGTAGCTTTCGCTGACATGGCAGCGGTAGACGGTAACGCCCGGGCCTTCCTCCTCCCTGGTAACGAGCCGTCCCTTATACTGCGGCAGTTTGCAGCCCGTTGCATAGTGGACCGTGCCGGCCAGAACACTCACCTCGTGCCCGCGATCGGCGAAGTAGCGAGCCATCTGGTTCCAGCGGCTGCCGCCGGCGCCGGATGTGCCCCCCACGAGAAAGTACTGATGCACGAGCAGGATGTGCATGAATCACGACTCCTTCCAACGCTTGGCGCCCGATGCGGATGTCCGCAGCGTCAGCAACCAACCCGCAGAACCCCTCCGATGACGTACGCGCGATCTTCAACGCAGCGCGGGACGTTGGCCGACGCCGGATCGCTCCGAGGCGATGCGGGGCGCGCGATCGGAAGCCGTGTGTTTGAACGCGTGCTGACGCGTCTCGCATGACCACGCAAAACAGGGATGGAGGCGGGCACAGCAAGACCGCCGTGTCGCCGCTTCAAACCGGCGCGCTCGGCAGATACTTCGGCCGCGACCTCTCAAATTCCTCCACCGCCCGCTCGTAATCGTCCGGCCGGCCGATGTCCAGCCATTCGCACGCCGACCGGTACGTCCGCACCCGCCGGCCCGCTTCCTTCAGCCGCATCATCAGTGTGGGGATGTCCAGGTACTCGCCACGCGGAATGAAATCCAGCGCCGACCGGTGCAAGATGTTCACACCCATGCTCACCAGAAACTCGTACCGCGGCTTCTCGCGGTAGGCCACCAGCTCGCCGTCCTCGGCCACGTCCAGCACACCGAAGTCGATGCGCACGTCACGCGGAAACACGCCGATCGTGGCCGCCGCCCCGCTCTGCACGTGCTCCCGCACGATCGCGGCGTAGTCCAGCGTGGTCAGCAGGTCCCCGTTCATCACCAGAAAGTTCTCGCCCGGGTCCTTCACCAGGGCGATCGATCCGGCCGTGCCCAGCGGCTTGTCCTCCAGACAGTATTCAATGTTCAGCCCCAGCTTCGACCCGTCCCCGAAAAACGCCTGGATCAGGTCCGCCAGGTGATTGACGGCCAGCGTCACGTTGCGGAACCCATAGTGCCGCAACTGCCGCAGAACCACTTCCAGGATCGGCCGATCACCGATCGGAACCAGCGGCTTGGGAAACACCGTCGTATACGGCCGGAGCCGAGTCCCCTTACCGCCGGCCAAAATGATCGCGCGAACGTCCTGCATACGTCGCTCTCCGTCAAGCCGCCGCGATCAGACCGCGTACACCTCCGGTCGATACCGGTCGATGTTCCGCCGCACCCAATCGATGGTTTCGCCCAGCCCCTGCTCAAGGCTGAACCGCGGCTGCCAGCCGGCCAACTCCTTCGCCTTGCGATTGTCGCTGATCAGCCGCATGACCTCGCTCTTCCCCGGCCGGACCCGCGCGGCATCCGTCTCGATCGGCAGGTTCGGCTTGCCCACCAGCCGCAGTATCGTGCGTACGATCTCGCCCACCGGCGCCCCGTCCCCCACGCCCAGGTTCACCACCTGCCCCACCGCCTTGTCACACAGGCCGACGGCAATGAATCCCTCAGCCGTATCCTTCACAAACGTCATGTCCCGCACGGGGTCCAGTGACCCCATGCGGAGGCGATCCCCCGTCAACGCCTGGGAGATGGCCGTCGGAATGAAGGCCCGGGCAGACTGCCTCGGCCCGAACGTGTTGAACGGCCGCACGATCACCACCGGCAGATCAAACGCGTTGTGGTACGACTCCGCCATCTTGTCCGCGCCGATCTTGCTCGCCGAATACGGCGACTGACCCTGCAGCGGATGCTTCTCGTCGATCGGTACGTAAAGGGCGGTACCGTACGCTTCGCTCGTGGAGGTGTGCACGACCCGCGGGGTTCGCTCGTCCCGACAGGCATGCATTACGTTCACCGTGCCCTCCACGTTCACCCGCACGTAGTCGGCCGGGGCCACATAGCTGTACGGAATCCCGATCAACGCCGCCAGGTGAAAGACCGCATCACATCCCGATACGGCCTTCCGCACGAAGAACGGATCGCCCACGTCACCCGCGATGATCTCGATCGACTTGCGCGACTCCGCAGGCAAATCGGCCAACATGCCGATGTCACCCCGCCCGTTGTATCGGACGAACGCCCGTACGGCCGCCCCACGCTCCAGCAGCGTCTCGACCAGGTGCGACCCAATGAAACCGCCCGCCCCGGTCACCAGCACACGCTTGTTTGCCAACATAGGATTCACCACCGAAGCGACTGCGCAACCATGCTCGGACTACCGACTGCCGGCCAATACCGCCGCGATGCGCTCCGCCGCCTTGCCGTCCCATTTCTCCGGCACCGATTGAGCCGACGGCGGCCCCGACCGGCACTGCCGGTACGCCGACACGATCCGCTCCGGGTCCGACCCCACCAGCGTGTTCGTCCCGCACGTCAACGTCACCGGCCGTTCCGTGTTCTCCCGGAGCGTCAGGCACCAC
>JAFGJQ010000101.1 GCA_016929015.1 Phycisphaerae bacterium
CAGCGCGAGCCGGACGGGCTGAACGGCTTCCTCCTTCTGCTCCATCTGGGCTCTCTGCGAGAAGACAAGATGCACCCGCACATCGGGCCGGTTCTGGATGCACTTCTCGAACGGGGATACCGCTTTGTTCGGGTCGACGAGCTTCTGGGCAACGGCGAATCACGACCGGCGAACGCCAAGTGACTGCGGCAGATCGGACGCGGCGGACTCATCGAGCAGCCAGAAGAGGCTGCCATCGGTTGGCTGGATGGCCTGCGCGGGAAACCGGTCTGGATCACGCGGGCCGCAGAGAACCGCACGTACGACGCCGGCCTTCTCTTTTCCGGTGACCAGAAAGACGACCCGCCGCCCCGCGTTGAGGATCGGTAACGTCAGCGTGACCCGTTCCTTCGGAGCGGTCGGAGCCACGGCCCCCGTGCACCAGCGGTCCGTCACGTGCAGGGCCGGGGTCTGAGAGAAGAGAGAGGCCGTGTGGCCGTCGGTCCCCAGACCCAGCAAGACCAGGTCGAACCGGCCGTCCGCAGCGACCAGCGTCTCACGCAGCGTCTGCTCGTACGTATCCGCCGCCGTGCCGAGCCCGAGCTCACCGGGGATTCGGAAGATGCACTCCGGGCGAACGGGCACGCGGTCCAGCAGCGTGGCCCGGGCCATGCCGTAGTTGCTGTCCGGATGGTCCGGCGGGACGCAGCGTTCGTCGCCGAAATAGGCGCACACGCTCGGCCAGGGCACGTCGCGGCCGAGGTCGCCGGCCAAGCGCCGGTACAGCCCTTTCGGCGTCGAGCCGCCCGCCAGGCACACGCGGGAATCTCCGCGAGCCGAGGCAGCCGCTCGGGCCGTCTCGCTGAACAGGGCGGCAGCCGCGACGGCCAGACCGTCGGGCGACGGGAACACGCGGATCGTTCGTTCAGGCGTCATGGTGCAGCGACGCTCCGTTGACCCAGCGGCGGCCGTCATGCTCCATGAAGCGGTCGGCCTCCGGCGGCCCCCACGACCCCACGGCATAGGCAGGTACCGGCTCCGTGTCCCGGGCGGCCCAGCCGCCGATGATCGGGTCCATGATACGCCAGGCCAGCTCGATCTCGTCTTTGCGAATGAACAGTGAGGCGTCACCGCGAATCGCGTCGAGAAGCAGCCGCTGGTACGCCTCGGGAATGGGCGTCTCCGGATACGAACTGCGGTAATGGAAGTACAGCATCGACTCGCGAAGGGCCATGCCGTGGTCGGGCACCTTGGTCTGGAACGAGAGGTGAATGCCCTCGTCCGGCTGAATGGTGATGACCAGCCGGTTGCACTGGATCGTCTGCCCCTCGGGCACGTCAAAGATCATGTGGGGCGGACAGAGGAATTGAATGATCACCTCCGTCGTTTTGCCGGCCAGGCCCTTGCCGCTTCGCAGGTAGAACGGCACACCCTTCCATCGCCAGGTGTCCACGTAGAGCCGAACGGCCGCGAAAGTCGGCGTGCGGGAGTCGGCGGCCACCCCGGGTTCATCGCGGTAGCCCTCGTACTGACCGAGAACGGAGAACTCGTCCAGCGCTTCACGTTGGGGCAGCCGCACGGCCTCCAGGACCTTGACCTTCTCGTCGCGCAGCGCGTTGGCCTCATAGCGGCCGGGCGGCTCCATGGTGACCAGCGTGAGCACCTGGAGGAGGTGGTTCTGAAACATGTCCCGCAGCACACCGGCCGTGTCGTAATAGGCCCCGCGAGACCCGACCTTGACGGTCTCGGCCACGGTGATCTGCACGTGTTCGATGAAGTTCCGATTCCAGACCGGCTCGAAAATGGTATTGGCGAACCGAAGCACGAGCAGGTTCTGGACGGTCTCCTTGCCCAGGTAGTGGTCGATCCGGAACACCTGGGACTCATCGAAAACCTGAAGGACCGTACGATTCAACTCCCGAGCACTGGCCAGGTCGTGTCCGAACGGTTTCTCGAACACGACGCGGCCCCAGCCGCGGTCCTGGTTCGCCAGGCCGGCGGCGCCCAGACTCGCGATGGCGGCGGGGTACAACGCAGGCGCCAGGGCGAGGTAGTAGAGGCGTCCGCTCGAACGGTCGTCTTCCAGTTCACGCAGTTGCCTGTGAAGGCGGGCGCCGTCGTCCGGAGTGGACACGTTACCGGGGATGTAGTGGATTCCGCGTGCGAAGGCGTTCCACTCGTCGGGCCGGCAGGCGTCGCCCAGTGAACGGCACGAACTCTCGAACAGTCGCCGGCGGAACTCGTCATCGGTCATGGGCGTGCGGGACACACCGACGATCCGCGTGCCGGCCGGCAGCCGGCCCTTGCGGGCGTTCTCAAACAGCGCCGGAATCAGCTTCCGCGCCGTCAGGTCTCCAGAGGCACCGAAGATGACGATGGTTGCCGGGCCGTCCACGCGGGTCTCCTTGGCGTTCGGTGTCGCGAATCCTTTAGGGCTGGCTGATACCGGCCGTCCGGACCCGCCGATCCATCGGATTCTACCCGTGCGTCGGCCGGAAGCGAGAGGGACCCAAGCGGTTGCGGCAACCCGGGCGTAAAAGCGAAGCGGGCGGACGACCGCTTGGCCACCCGCCCGCTTGTGCAGCCTATTTCCGGGATCAGAAGTCCTGGAGTTCCTTGTCGTTCGCGAGCGAGAGGAACGCCTGCTCTTCCGCTTCCGACGCCGCCGCCGGAACCGATGACTCCTTGGTCGCCTTCGCCGTGTTTGACGCGGCCTTCGACGCGGCCTTGGGCGCCGGGGTCGGGGTGAGTCGCTTCCGCACCTGCGGCGTTGATTTCACCAACGGTTTGGAGGCGGGCACGGCTTCAACGTCCATGTTGCCGTGAGACCGGCCATGGATGACGCCCACCAACTGATCCACAATGCCCTTGACCGACTGGGCCTGGGCGGACAGCTCCTCCGACGCAGAGGCGGATTCCTC
>JAFGJQ010000102.1 GCA_016929015.1 Phycisphaerae bacterium
GTACGAGCCGTAGGGATATGCGTCCGGGTCCGGCGGGTTGTCCGCGTTCCAGGCGGCCTCGGCCGCAATGACGTACATGGCGTACTGCTGCATCTCCTTCTGGAACCGGGCGGGGTCCAGCGAGTAGCCGGCCCAGGTGGTCTGGAGCAGGCCGCGTGATTTCATCGTATGGGCGGCCTGGGCGAAATGGACCACGTTGCCCGGGCGCGACCAGGTGGAGGCCACGGTCTCAAAACCGTCGCTATGGAGTACCTTCAGGTTGACGTAGTTCTCCGGGGCCGTGTCCACGTAGTGCCAGTCGGCGATGAAAATGTCCTTGGGCGTCTGGTCGCGAAGCTTCTTCGCGCTTTCGGCGGAGGCGGCATGGCAGGCGTCGGGGCCTTCGCCTTCACCCAGCAGCATGTCGCCCCACATCATGACCCGGATGCCGCGTTCCTTGAACCACTCGTAGTGGCGCAGGGTGTCCATCGTGAAGAGTTCTTCCACCGAATAGAGCTTGCTGGACTCGCGATACGGTACGCGGCCACGGTGATGGAACTCGTCGTGACCGATGTGGAAGGTCTTCGGCTTAAAAAGCTCGATTGCCTCTTCGTAGATCTCGTGAATGAACTCGTACGTCTTGGGATTCGTGACGCAGTAGGCCCAGATGGCGTCCGGGTCTTCGGCCAGGTCGAGATTGTGCCCGGTCTCGAACATCCACTGGCAGTGCCCCAACGACATGACCAGCGGAATGGCTTCGATGCCCAGGGCCCGGCATGTGTCCAGAATGGCGCGGACCTCGCTTTTGGGCATGCCGTACTCCGGGTGGTGGATTTCCGGGTGCGTGTCCCATTCGGTGTACTCGGCCTGCATCACGAGCGTGTTCATCTTCAGCGGGCCGAGGACGTTCCGCAGGAGCTTGAGATGCAGATCCGGACCCTGGCCGCCCGTGAACAGGTGGACGCCGCGGATCGGCAGAGCGGGCCAATCGCGGATGTCGGCGGACCGGATCATGATCTTGCCGTCGGGCAGTCGCACGGCCAACTGCTTGATGGTCTGGATTGCGTGACGGAGTCCTGCCTCGCTTGCGGCCTGCACGGTGATTCCGTCCGGGGTGACCTGCAGGGCGTAGCCTTCCTCGGGGAGGTCGGTTGCGGGCTTCAGGGTGATGAGGGGTGTACCCTGTGGCTCTTTCGTGTCGAACGCGATATCGAAGCGGTCGTGAAGGTAGGTTTTCAGGTCGTTGGCGGGGGCGTCGGTGATGTCCAGGTCGGGGGCCTTGGCGTTGACGATCGGGCCGCCAAACGACGAAGTCACTTGGAATCCGCCTTTTGCGAACGTGGCGTTCTTGGGTTTGGGGATGAGGGTTGGGGGACCGTCCAGGGGCCAGGTCTGGGCGTCGTCGCGACGGGTCAGGGAGGTTGTCCGTTTCATCGGCGCCTCGTCGGTCTTCGCGGCCTCGGGCAGGGGCAGATGGAAGACAATACGATACCGAATCGGCTCACCCTTGCGGAACCGCGTGCCCATGTCACCCAGCCAGAACAGCGGCCGGGCGGGGTCGGACCAGCGGTTCCTGCGGTAATCGTAACAGATGACCGGATGCGGGCTGTCCACGTCGATCCGGATCGGGCCGATGCGCGAATCAAACTCCAGCGTGCGGAAGCCCTTGGCCAGCGTGCAGGGCTCCGTCTCGCCGGACACCGGCACCACGGGCACGGTGCCCTCTTTCACGCTGCCGTCGGCCAGCACAGCCTTGAACGGCCGACCGATGATCAGCGTAGGGTTCAGCCCGGCAATCATCCATTGGATGAGGGCCTCGCCCTCGTCCTTATTGAAGCGGCCTTCGAACACACGCTCCACCCGGCCGTCTTTGGTGGCGGTGATTACATCTTCGCCCGTGAAGCTGTCGTGCTCGCCACGATGGCTGATCGTCAGCCGCGTGCCGCCCTCGACAAGCGCCTGCGCGGCGGTGCGGACGGCCGTTTCGTCGGGACCAAGATAGTAGTGCGGCGCCCACGGCGGCGTGGTGATGACCATGTTGCTGCCCCCGCTGACCACGATCCCGCCGACGCTGATGCCGATGCCCCGGCTCCAGGGGCTCGCGGTGACCTCCACCTCACCGGCCGTAAGCAACCGCGGGACATCCGCGGCACGGGCGACGGACAGGCAGATCAGAACCAGGCAGATGCTGATCCCGACCGGGTGCTGTGATCGGACTCCGCGGTCCGGAAGGCCGCGCCCGGGGGCCAAACGCTTCGCATAGTCTCGCATTCGATAGTCTCCTCCGACGTGCAGAACGGGCCTCATGGCTTCAAGCAGGCGAGGCGCGGGCATCCGAAACGATCTGCCGATCCTCCGCAAGTCCCTGGTGGCGGGCGCCATCCGCCGATCGGTTCCGAACCGCTCCCGTGCGAAAGGGGGCATTATATAACCATGCACCGCTTCCCACAATTGAGGAGTCGTCCGATAAGGCCGAACACGTCCAGGGACTCACGAGCAAACAGGTTATGCGGGTTCCGTGTGCTGAGGTGTGAAATGTGGGGGCTCCACTTGGAAGGCACGGCCACGCGAGGTTGTGGCCGGGCGCCGTGCGAGCATGCCAACGCGATGTGATGCGCAACGGTTTTGGCCAATAATGTGCCACGCAAACGGGTTTCTGCTGCGTCGCCAGATCGGACGCTAAACGATCCTCAGGGCCACGCATGTGGCGATGTGCGTCGCGCGGCCCACAGCCTCACCGAACGCAAGTGGAAATCGGAATGGCGAATCCGGCCGCATACCCTCGCCTGAGCCGAAAGGTAGTCCTAACCACTGTATTTATATGCCTTTAAGGCGTTTTCGATGGCCTTGGCGTTCTTAATGGCAACGGCGATGGAATCGCATTGCAGTCCGATAGGCATGATTATATAATCATCTTGCGCTGCAGACCCTCTCAGGGCGGCGGTGTTCGGCAGGTGGCTCGCGCCCACATCACTCTGTTTTCCGCCGGGCGCACCAGCGAACCCAGCCGGTGGACAGCCTGCTTACGAGAGAAAGGGGCTGCAAGGCATGGCGGCCGGGCATACGCCCGTGATTTGACCGTCGGACCGGTTCGGCACCGGCGGAGGTGAAGAAGACCCGTTCTGTTTCACACTCATCTGGAGGAGGTAGTTGCGATGAAGAAAGTCCATTGGCTCTCTCTGGCGGTCGTCGCGCTGATGGTGAGCGCAGCCCCGGCCGCTCAATCGACGCTCATCCACGTCAGCAGCATCGACCTGGGTAACGATTTCAACGGCACCAGCGGCTACGGCGACAACCCGCTCTCCATCGCGTTCGACGGCACAGCGGCCTACGTCGGCGGGCTTCGCAACACGTCCGACAGCCCGGACACGGTCGGCGTGGTCAAGGTGGAGGGTCTTTTCGGAGGACCGGCCACCATCACTCCCATGCCACTGACCTTGGTTTCGGGAGTGGCCGTCACTCGCGGTCTGGACTCCCTGGCCTACTCGCCCGGGGCCCTGATTATGCATCATGACTCCGGCTCGACATCCACGGGCTTCATCAGCCGGCGCTCTCCCGTCGACGGTGCGGAGGCCTGGACGATGTATGGTCCGCAGGGAGCTCGGCCGCTGGGCGCGGTGGGCGTCGACCCGGTGGGCGACAGCGGCGCCCCGGGTGTGGCGTACCTTGTGCAGGGCTCGGGCCGCCGTCGCCTGCTCTCGCTGGCGGATGGGTCGAACATCTATGACGGCACGAACGGCGGCATCATCAACACGAACCCGACCGTCATCGGAACCTCGTGGCGCGGGGTCGCCTTCGATTCGGACGGCAACATCGTCCTGAGCGACGACAACGGCATCGGCTACGGACAACGCATCGGCGTGAACCAGTGGCAGTCGCTGGGCGGGGTGGCCAACGCAACGAGCAGCTCAATCGTCAAGGACGTGGCGGCCAACCTGGTCGGGCAGGGCGTCGCCATCCTGGAGGACGCGGGCTCGGACCTGCTGGCGGTGTCCGGCCGGAACATGACCACGTTCACCGACCTGAACGGCGCGGTGACGAGCGTGGTGGACACCAGCGTTCACATCCGCAATCTGGACGGTTCCGTCACGGGGCTGACCCAGATCGAACTGACGGGTGACGAGAACGGCATCGGCACAGCCTGGACGGGCGACATCAAGAACCTGGCCTTCGGGTTGGATGGCGCGGGTCTGCCGACGCTGCTGGTGGTGGACTTCGTCGGGCGCCGGCTGGACGTGTATCAGGTTCCGGAACCGGCGACGCTGGCGTTGCTGGCTTTGGGGGGTGCCGCCGTGCTGCGCCGGCGGCGATAGAACGCATCGGTTGGCGGGCCGTCATGCCCGTTCCGCCGAAGGCGGTCGGGCATGACGAAGCGCGCCGGACGTGTTGTGTGCTCCACGTGCCCGAGGCCGAAGCCTGCCGGGCATGGCAACCGCCCGGCCAGGCGGTCACCAAAGGAGAGACGGGATGAAACGCGAGGTCACGGCCATGAAACGACGTGGAAGCGGTTTCACATTGATCGAGCTGCTGGTGGTGGTGTCCATCATCGCGCTGCTGATCTCCATCCTGTTGCCGTCGCTGAACAAGGCACGGGACCAGTCCAAGCTGGTCGTCTGCATGAGCAACCTCAAGCAGATCGGCATGGGGTTCACCCTGTACGCGGATGACAACCTCCAGCAGCCACCGCCCAACCAGTTGAGGGTTGACGCAGCCGCACCGATCGGAGGAACGCCGCCGGATTTCCGTGACAGCACGTGGTGGTACTACAACCACATGGTGCCACGCTTCATTCCGTCACGGGAGAAGTCCGGCACGAACTCCGCGTTCGGCGGTGTGTTTCGCTGTCCCGCCGACAAGATCGCGGGCCGGGCGTACTCAATGAACATCTTCGCGAGCAACTATGACCAAACCAAGCCGTTCGCCACGGCGTACGCCCGGGGCAAGCCCTTCAATCCGTTCTCGGTCAAATCGTCGCAGTTGTACCTGCTGGTCGGAGAAGCGCACGCGATCTTTTCGGACAGCGAGAACCCGAGCTGGTACGGCACGCGGTACGTGATCGGAATGGAAGGCTCTTCCGTATACCGGAAGTTCATGAAGGCAACGGAACAGGCACAGCGGGGTCCGTTCAGCGGATATATCGACTTTGGAAAGCACAAGAAGCGGGTGAACTTCCTGTTCGCCGATCAGCACGTGGAAACCCTGCGGCCGACGCAGGTTGTGGAGCCGGATGAGGCAAACCCCACACGCTGGATCTCGACCCTGCGCGTGCAGTGGTCCCCGGAAGACCCGCAGTGGAATCTGCCCACGCCGCAGTAAAACCGAAAGTTGAACAGGCATAGGAGGTACTGAAGCATGACAAGTTCTCGACGAATCCGAACGGCCGGTGCCCTGCTGGCCGTGCTGTGCATGGGCCTGCTCGCGCCGGCGGCCCGTGCCGACTTCTACCTGGAGCGTACGATCAGCCTGGGCGCGGACTTCGGCCCGCTGGGCAACAACCCGATCCAGGTCGTCTCGGACGGTACGTACGCGTACGTGGCCGGCTACACGGCCGTCGACCCCTCGGGAGACGTCGGCATTCTGAAAGTGAACCTGTCGGACCCGGGCGACCGCACGGCCCTGGCCGGCGGCACGCAGGTCATGAACCGGTATCGGGCCTACATCGGCCTGGTGGTCCGGGACGGCATTCTCTACGCCATGGCCGACCGGCCGCTGAACACAAACATCTCGACAAACGTACGCGCCATCGACACCACGACCGGGGCGCTGGTACCTGATTTCGACGGCGACACCGGCACCGGCGACGGCATCGCCTGGGATCCGGCGGCCATCGGACCGGCCACCGGAGGCATGGCGTACGATCCCGGCGCCGGCGGCGTGGACTATGGGCTGTCCATGTTGAAGCTGGGGTCCGGTCGGCGACTCCTCATCGGAATCGAAGACGGCTTCACGATCTACGATTCGAGCGATGGGATGATCGTGGCGGATGTGAGCGGCCAATGCGTCGTCTCCGACCTGACCTCCTGGCGCGACCACGTGTACGACGCCAACGGCAACGTGTACATGCGCCGTTCGAACCAAGTGCAGATGGCAATCCGAACCGGCCCCAATGCCACGGACGGCTACGCCCACCGACACCTGACCGACGAGCTGAACGCCGACGGGACGCCCAAGGTCGGCTGCGGTGACGGCAAGCCGGTGGCCATGCGACTCCAGGCAGGTTCCCTGGGCCAGCACATCGAGCACATCCCAGCCACTTCGACGGGAACGTCGGGGCAGGAACTGCTCATCTTCAACGACCGGCCGGACAACGCATTCGGCAAGGCGTTCGCGGACGTGATCAAGATGGTGGACACGAACGGCCTGCTGCCGGACCCGCCGGTACAGTTGCTCAACAGCAACGGTCTGCCGTTGACCACGGTGGAAGTGCCGAACAGCGCCGCGCTGTACGACTTCTACTACCTGGCAGATGTGGATAAGCTGCTGATCCTGGATTTCTCGGCCCGAAACCTGTTGGTGTTCTCGAACACGCCGTCGGGCGTGGTCTGCAACGATCCGCAGCAGGACATCGACGGCAACGGATTCGTGGATCTGGGCGACTATGCGAAGCTGGCCGATTGCCTGGCGGGGCCGAACCAGCCGTGGCCGGGGCCGCCGGTGGACCAGGATGCGTGCCAATGCCTGGATGCGGACCGGGATGATGATATAGACTTGGACGATTTTGCCATGTTCCAGGAAGTGTTCTCCGGGTGAAGAGAGACCGGCTGGAAAGCCGGGTTCCACGGAGGCGGCAAGGTCTTCGCGGATGCCCCGGCCCCAAACGGGACCGGGGCGTCCGGGACAAGCGAAGAGGCAAACGCCCTGGGGAAGAGGGCGAGGAACGCCCGCGTTCAGAACGTGGGCTTCCGGGAGAGCGTGTTCGTGTTCCAGAAGGTGAACATCAAAGACCCGACGCCGAAGTATCTGCAGACGCAGCGGATACTCATCGACGCCATTCGGGCGGGGTCGCTTGTGCCGGGCAGCAAACTCCCCTCAACCAAGGAGATCAGCGTCCTGGTGGACGTCAGCCTCATCACGGCGCACAAGGCGCTGGAGCGCATGGTGGAGTCCGGCTGGCTCCGCCGCGAGGTGGGCCGGGGCACGTACGTTCGGGAAGACGTGGATGTTTGCCGGGAAGGGCGTCCGCACGTGGCCATCGGCATCGTGCTGGACCATAACGTCAACCTGAACGACTACTACCACAGCACCATCATCGAAGGTCTGCGCCGCGAGGCCCGGGCCGACGAGTATCAGGTGGAGTTCTACTTCCACGACGAGTTCGAGATGCGGGGGGCCCGCAAGAACGGCGACACCGGCGCCATCTGCATCCACCCAGCACTGGAAGCCCAGGCGGACGTGGAGCGGTTCGCCCGGCGCTACCCGGTCGTGGTCCTGGGCGGGGCGTTCCCAAACACCGAAGTCGCCACCGTGGACTGCGACAACTTCCGAGGCGCCCGGCAGGCCGTTCGCCACTTGATCGAACTGGGGCACCATCGATTTCTGCTGCTGTCCGGTCCGACAAACCTGAGCAACGCGCGCGACCGGGCGGCCGGAGCGGCCATGGAATTGGCCGTTCATGGAATCCCCCTCGGCGACCGCGACTCGTTCGTCTCCAAAGACAGTGTCGTCCTGGACGAGGACACCAAAACGCGGATGGAACGGCGCCTGGGCGACCCGGACCCGCCGACGGCCGTCGTCGCCGGCGGCTTCTATCTGGCCATGGCGGCGATGCAAGTGGTTCGTCGCGCCGGCCTGTCCATGCCCGACGACGTTTCCGTGGTCGGCTTTGACGACCCGGCCTCAGCGCCGCTCCTGGACCCACCGCTGACCACGGTGCGACAACCGCTCCAGGATATGGCCGCGGAGGCCTACCGCATGGTGCGGGATGCCATCGTCACCGGCACCAACCAGCCGCGCGTGGTGCAGCTTTCGGCGGAAATGGTCATTCGCG
This sequence comes from Phycisphaerae bacterium, assembly GCA_016929015.1. Classification (GTDB taxonomy): domain Bacteria; phylum Planctomycetota; class Phycisphaerae; order UBA1845; family UBA1845; genus JAFGJQ01. Next base: position 7,967 of record JAFGJQ010000102.1, read on the forward strand.
GCTCCACCGCCCCGCCCCGCTGACGATCGGGCACCATCTGTGCTCGCCTCCCAACGGCAACGCAGCCCTTTGCCCCAAAACGCTGCAATGTGCTCGGTTCTGCGGCGCCGGCCGGCCCGGTCCGCGGTGGGAAGCCCGTCCCCAATCCGGTATACTCCCTGCAGAGGGCGAGAAGGCAGGAGGTGGGGTCATGGGGTGCAAACGATTCCTCCGTCGAGCATTGTGGACGCTGGCCATGCCCGCCGTCGCAGTCATGCTGCACGGGCCGGTCGCGACCGCCGGCGAGCCGACCGAGCAGGTCCGGCCGGCGGATTGCGCCGGGATGTGGTACCCGGGCGACGCGGAGGCCCTGTCCAAGCTTGTCGACGACCTGATCGAGCGGGCGGCGCCGAATGAGCTGCCCTCCGGCCGGCCGCGGGCGATCATTGCGCCGCACGCGGGCTACCAATGGAGCGCGCCCGTTGCGTCCATGGCGTACAAGGCGGTCAAGGGCCTCTCGTACAAGCGGGTGATTGTGCTGGCGATCAGCCATCGACACTCCGCGTTCCTTCACGGCATCGACGTGCCGATGGAGTACACGGCCTACGAAACGCCGCTGGGAAAGGTGCCCATTGACTCCGAGGCGTGCGCCGCGTTGTTGAAATGTCCGCTGTACAC
>JAFGJQ010000103.1 GCA_016929015.1 Phycisphaerae bacterium
CAGGGGCGGACTTGAACCGCCGACACACGGATTTTCAGTCCGTTGCTCTACCAACTGAGCTACCTGACCGGCAGGTGTGTCACCTGGGCGACCGGATTTTCTACCAGAAAAGCACAGGGCAGGCAATCCGTCCGGAGGGCAATTCCGGAGGTCTCGCGGGGCCGGGTGATCGCGTCGCCATGGGCTCGCTCGGCAGCAACGTGGGGCTGCGGAGCCACCGGCGTCCGGGAAGAATCGCAGCCTTGCGCCGATGCTTCCTCCGCGACGTGGCGATCGGCGGCCGGCGTCTGCCGTCCGCGACATCCGCGGCTCACCAGTCGTGGTTCAGAATCTCCATGCCGCGGCGGCAGATCTCGATGGCGTAGTCCGTCCAGCGACCCTGGCCCCAGTAACGGAAGCAGCTCGTCTGCGAGCAAAGCAGGTGGACCAGCGCGTTGCGATAGGGCCGGCCGGCGCGGTCGGGGTGGACCTTGTCCTCCTTCTCGTTGAAGGCGGCGCTGAACCGCTGCATGGGGCTCAGGACGTTGTCGTAGCCGTGGACCCAACTGAGGTTGTTGGTCCACGAACCGCCGTCCATGTGGAAGCGGTGGTCCTCCTTTCGCAGGGACTCGATCGTTTGGTCGAGCGCCGCTCTGCCACCGCCGGAATACTTGCCCCAAAGCTTTGCCTGGTGAAGAGGCTGAATGGCCGGGAAGGCCTCGGGCTTCACGCCGGTCGCCTCGATCAGCTCCAGGTACTCCGTCCCGTTGAGGGCAACGGTTCCCTCGCGGCCCAGCGATGCCATTCCCGAGTTGTAGGCGTGCGGGAACTCGTTCATCATCACGCCGCCGTTCTCCCCGTCGCCGATCTGGCTGACGAGAGGGGGGATGGACACGCCGCCCAGATCCACGGGGCTCAGGCCGCGGGCCTCGCCCAGCGGCTGCATTTGGGCCACCAGCTTGGTGTCAGAGCCTTGCGTCTTGATGAGGGCCGTGATCCAAGCTTCGTCGCCATCGGAGTTTCTGGCTACCAGGCGGTGCGGAATGTGGGGCCGGCGGATGCCGGACCCGTCCTGGTTTTCGACCGTATGCTCCTGCAAAAGCACCCAGGTGTAGCCGCTCTCGCGGAGCGCCTTAACAAAGGCGTAGGCCACGTCGGGGTCATTGGGCAGATGCATCTCCGGCGGGGAGAACCCGCGGACGCGGGCCACGGCCTCCATCCCGAAGAGGGCGGCAAAATGGTGTCGCCAGGCCAGCATGTGGCGTTTGAAGTCCGGCACGGGGGTCGACGGCACGACGGCGTGCCCCCACATGGTGCCGAGCCAGTCGACGTAACGGGCGTACTTCAGGTCTGAGGCAATGGTCGCCAGGTTGTCGAGGATGTCTCGTCGGCCCATCTGCTCGAGGTTCCAGAGCAGGTTGCCGGAGTAGTCGAGCATGATCCGCGGATTGTGCCCGGCGTCGGCGAGGTTGCGGACGAAGTCGGCGATGCGGCTGTAGCACTGGGCGAAGACGGAGGCGTTGTGATTGTCGCCGTCCCCGGTGTTCTCGAACATGCACTGGAGGTTGCCGATGAGAGCGGCCGTTCGGAGGTCATGTCCGCCCGCGGGGATGGTGGGCTGGTGCATGTGCAGGGCCAGGGCCATGGCGGACCGGATCTTGCGGACGTCCATGCCGGTGTGGGGCGCGAGCGCCGGCCCGGTTGCTATGGAGGAGTCTGGAACGATGCTGTCCTCGCTGCCGCACAGGTTGGGCAGGCCATCGATGAGCGACGGGCCGGGTAGCGTGCGTCCGTTGGATGTCATAACCTTCGCTCCTCTTGAATGATCAGAAACCGCGCCTTGTTTTCTCACAGGGGTGTCACCTCTTGAGGGCCTGAGCGAAGCACCCTCGTGCATTATTGTCGGCTCAGAGAGGGTGGCAATCGCTCCGGTATTCACCTGCCGGGAGTGATTTCTCGATGCAGGCGGTGAATTTCGCGCGATAGTCTCGCATGAGACGCGCGCGACATTCTGAAAAACTGTACCTTAGGACAATTGAGCGGCTTGCAAATCGGCGCGTGCGCATCCATAATGAGGGTGGGTTCCGGGCATCTTGATTACCGTTACAGCGCTCCGCTCGCGCCATGGGTGCGGTGTGGGGAAGGCGTCACAGTTCTGTTGCAGTTCTGCAGCTCTGTGGTCGATCTTTCGCACGAGACCCAGGTGGAGTGCAGTTGTTACCTTCTGTCCTTTTGGTTCTTAACAGCCGTGGGTTCCGAGGAGGATTCGCAATTTTCCCTACTCCGCGACAGGGGGAGTTGTCGAAAGAGAAACTGAGGCGGTGCGATCCGGCCTGACGAGGCTGCGGCGGGTGATGTTTTCGGACGCCCACGCGTTCACACCTGCAACAGGCTTTTGCAGGAACGGAATCGCCCGGGCGGCCCCTCGCGCGGCACGAGGGACGCCAGAAGAGGTGGAAACGGTATGGCCCCAACCGAAACGCATGGACGTGCCACAGCTCACACACCTGACCGCGCCTGCACATTCCTGCTCAGCAGCGCCGAAAGTGTCCCGATACGTGGACAGGCAGAGTGGGTGACCCTGGATCAGGCGTACGTGGTCGTGCCCTACGGAACAGCACGCTCGGTGCGGGAGTGCTGGAACGCAGTGGCAATCATTCCCGACCGCAAGAGACCCGATCGATCTCGCGAAATCCAACTCAAAGCGGAGCTGGTCTCGGCCGAATCCATCGGCGCTCCGGAAGGCGACCAGGAAGGCCTTCTTCTCCGGCTTACAGGAGTTGGCGAACGGCTGCTTTCGGAGTTGGCCAGCGCATTGCCGAAGGCTTGAGGGCAACCGTGAGAGCGGCATGCCGCCCATGGACCCAGCCGATGGCGGACGGTGGTCGCTCTCCCCAGGGGGATTATGGTGAGGATCGCACTCCTGTCGTGGGAATCGCTTCACTCCATCCCGGTCGGGGGGGTGGGGGCCCATGTGACGGAACTGGGCGCGGCCCTGCAGCGTCGCGGCCATGACGTGCACGTGTTCACACGAATCGGTCCGGGCCAGCCGGACTACTCTTTGGTGGACGGCGTCCATTACCACCGCTGCCCCAGCCCCGGTCACCGTGATTTTGTCCAGGAAATCGAGCGGATGTGCGACGCCTTCTGGTGGCGTCTGGAGCAGACCGAGCGCTGCCTCGGCGCTGGCTTCGACATCATCCACGGGCACGACTGGCTGTGCGTGCGGGGCTTGGTGCGCGCCCGCCAGGCCGGTCGGAACCGGGTGGTGATGACAATCCACTCGACGGAATACGGCCGGTGCGGAAACCAGCACCGTGGCGGCATGTCGCACCGCATCGGCCACATGGAATGGGAAGGCACCCAGGCGGCGGCCCAAGTGATCTGCGTCTCGGGTGTGCTGAAGCTGGAGACGCAGCAACTTTATGCGGCGTCGGAAGATAAACTTAATGTGGTCTACAATGGAGTGAGCTCACACCAGTTCGATCACGCGCTGGACGTGGGCGTCTTTCGTCAGCCGTTCGGAATCGGGCCGATGGACCCGATGATTCTGTTTGCCGGTCGGATGTCCACGCAGAAGGGGCCGGACCTGCTGATGGAGTGCGTGCCGGCCCTGGTCCGGCACCATTCGCGGCTGAAGGTGGTGTTCGTCGGGCAGGGCGACATGCTCAACGGACTACAGCGTCGGGCACATGAACTGGGCGTCTGGCACGCCGTACGATTCCTGGGGTACCGTGCGGGGCGGGAGCTGGCGAACCTGTTCAAGAGCGCGGACATCGTCTGCGTCCCGAGCCGGAACGAGCCGTTCGGAATTGTGATTCTGGAGGCGTGGGCCTCGGGCAAGCCGGTCATCGCGACGCGAAACGGCGGACCGGCGGAGTTCGTCGAGCACGGACGGGACGGGATGATGGCGATTGACCACCCGGACTCGATCGGCTGGGGCCTCGGAACGCTGTTGAACGATTTTGACCGGGCGCGGTGGATGGGTGAGAACGGTCGTCACAAGGCGCGAACTCAGTTCAGTTGGGATCACATCGCCTTGCAGACGGAAGAAGTCTATTCGCGGACGAACTAGCCGATCTGACTCGAACGTCGAGTCGGTCGGGCCATGGATGGGCGTACGGTAATGAAGGATCCGCTGGCGAACCTCCTCTATCCGGGCGAGCCCACGGCGGCGACGGAGCTCACCCTCTTGGCCGTGTCGCCCTGCCGGGTGCTGGCCGCGTGGCCCCTGCTCAAGGGCAACGGAAACGGAAACGGAGACGGTACGTCCGGGTCCGGTGACAACGGCCACGGAGACGAGCACGACCCGACGTCCCGGAGCCACAACGGGCACCTGTGCCTGCGAATTCGGGAAGTACGTGACTCAGAGCTGGCCGGTGAGGTGCCGGGGCAACAATGGATTTTCGATCTGGCGGACGGTCAGACGGGCTGCCTGGTGGAGCTTGAGCGTCCCGGGCTGACCGTGCGGGCGGAACTCGTGGCCCCGCCGGGCACGAACGGAGCGGTCCCGGTCGCGCGTTCGCGGCGCGTGCGACTGCCGTCGCCGGAGCCGGTTGCGGGGGCGGGGCCGATTCGGTGGATGGTCTTCAATCGAAACGGGCATGCCTGACGGAGCGGACGGATGGCCCAGGGATATTTGTCAGTCATTCTGCACGCCCACCTGCCCTACATCCGGCCGGCCCGGCGGCACGCAGGAGACGCCGAGTTTTGGTTCTACGAGCGGGCGCTGGAGTGCTACCTTCCCCTCATTCGCATCCTGGACAACCTGCAGCGAGACGGCGCGCGAACGCGGCTGACGCTTTCGCTCTCGCCGACGCTGATCGCGTTGATGCGCGATGAGATCATCCGGGAGCGGCTGATCGGGCACGTCAATCGAATGCTGGAGTTGTCGGCGCGCGAATTGAACCGGACGGCCCTCCTGCCGGCCCTGCGGGAACTGGCAGGCACGTATCATCTGCGGTTGCTTCACCTTCAGAACATCCTGACGCAACGATGCGGGGGGGAACTGCTGGAGGCGTTCCGACAGATGGAGGCGCGCGGGCAGGTCGAGCTGATCACCGGGCCCGCCTCGCACGCCTTTTTGCCGGGGATGCTGGCAATGCAGCCGCAGGCCGCGCGTTGCCAGATCCGGCTGGGAATGGATACGTTTGAGAGTGCGTTCGGGCATCGGCCCGGTGGGTTCTGGCTGCCGGAGTGCGCGTACACGCCGGAGCTGGATGAAATTCTCGGGGCCGAGGGGGTGGGGTATATCGTGCTGGACGGCCGGGCCCTGGAACGGGCATCCACGCCGGCGTTCCATGGGATTCACGCACCCGTGTACTGTCCGTCGGGCGTAGCGGCGTTCGGGCGGGACCGGGACGCCGCCTGCCTGCCCGGCTGCAACGCGTACGGACACCCCACGGATCCGCTGTTCCGTGACAACCGGCGTGACATTGCCGACGATCTGCCGCTGGACTACCTGCGCCCGTACCTGCCCGACCCGAACACCCGTATTCCGACAGGGGCCAGATATCACTGCATCAGGGCCGGGGACAACGGATCGAACGTGTATCAGCGCAAGGCGGCGCTGAACCGTGCGGCGGAGCACGCGGAAGGGTTCATGCGAGACCGGATGCACCGGGCGCAGAACCTGGTCCGCCAGATGGATCGGCCGCCCCTGTTCGTATGCGCCTACGATATGCACGTGTTCGGGCACCGGTGGTTCGAGGGAATCGAGTATCTCGACTACCTGCATCGAAAGGTGCATTTTGACCAGAACGTGCTGGAAACAGTGACGCCGGGGGAGTACCTGGATCGGCACCGGTGCAACCAGATGACCACACCGGCCGTGTCGTCGTGGGCGGACGAAGGGTATTTCGATCAACTGGTTGGGCCGGATACCGCCTGGGTCTATCAGCATCTGTCCCGCGCGGTGCGAGTGATGCGGGAGTTGACGGAGGCGGCGGCGGAACAGGGTGGGACCGAAGAAGAGGAGGGCAACGGACACCACGGGGAGCCCGAAGACACGCCCTCAGAATGCCTGGATCATTCCACGACAAGCAGTAACGATTTGCAGTCACGAGCGTTACGGGCGGCGGCCCGGCAACTCGTGCTGGCCCAGTCCGGCGACTGGGTGACGCTGCTGCAAAATCCGCAGCACGCGGAATACGCGCGGACCCGCCTGCACCTGCACCTCTCGAATTTCGCCCGCCTGGCTTCCCAGATCCGCTCCCGGCAAATAAAGTCCGGGGACATTGAAGCGCTGGAACGAGACTGGCCGATCTTTGGGGAAATCTGTCCCGACGCGTATCGGTAGCCTGGCTGTCGCAACAGTCCGTGCACCCAGTCATCCTCCGCGAAACCGGTCCTAAGGGAGTGCGTATGCACGAAGCAATGATGGGAACGTCGAACCCCATGTATCTTGAATCAGACACCTCGGGCCTGCTCTCCAAGCTGCGGAATCTGGCCATGAACTTGTGGTGGACGTGGCACCCGGAGGTGGTGGCGATCTTTCGCGATCTGGACCCGGATGTGTGGCGGGACGTCAACCACAATCCGATCCTGCTGCTCCAGCAGCTCACGGAGCAGCAGTTGATTGAACGGGCGCGGGAAGGGGCGATCGAAGCCCGAATCAATGAAGCCGCACACCGGCTGGGCACGTATCTCAAGGGAGACGACGCCTGGGCCCGGCCGCGGGCCTCCAAGCTGCGGGTCTGGCCGGTCGCCTACTTCTCCTTCGAGTTCGGCCTTCACGAGTCGTTGCCGACCTATGCCGGCGGGCTGGGCGTGCTGGCCGGCGATCATCTGAAGAGTGCGTCGGACCTCGGCGTGCCAATTGTGGGGATCGGGCTTCTGTACACGGAGGGGTATTTTCACCAACGGCTGGACGCCGACGGCTGGCAGAATGAGGAGTACGCGCCGATCGACAAAAGCCGTTTGCCGATCGAGCCGGTGTACGGGCTGGACGGCAAGCGACTCATGGTCGACGTGCCCATCGTCGGCCGATCACCCAAAATACAGGTCTGGAAGGCCATGGTGGGCCGGAGCGAACTGTATCTGCTGGACAGCAACGTGCCGGAAAACTGCAAGGAAGACCGTCAGCTCACCGGCCGGCTGTACGAGGCGGATCCCACCACTCGAATCCGACAGGAAATTGTGCTGGGGATCGGGGGCATCCGAACGCTGGCGGCCATGCACAAAATGCCGGCCATCGTCCACTGCAACGAGGGCCACAGCGCATTCGCCCTGCTGGAGTGGATTCGCCTGCACATGGTGTGGGAGGGCGTCGGGTTCGAGAAATCGCGCGATCACGTGGGGCGTCGGGCGATTTTCACGACACACACGCCGATCCCGGCCGGGCACGACTACTTCAGTCCGGACCTCTTCCGGGAGCACCTGGGGTACCTGCAGCGGGACCTCGGGCTCAGCGCGCGGGACCTCTTCGGCCTGGGCCGGATCAACCCGGACGATCCGTCCGAGCCGTTCTGCATGACCGTGCTGACGCTGAAGATCGCGCACCGGTCGAACGGAGTATCCGCCCTGCACGGACGAGTCTCGCGAAACATGTGGCGCCCGCTGTGGGGCATGCGCAGCGAGCAGGAAGTGCCGATCGGACACGTGACGAACGGCGTCCACGTGCCGAGCTGGATCGCGCCTGCCATGTACCAGCTTCTGGAACGACACCTGGGGGTCGGCTGGACCGATCACATGGAGGCCCTGCTGACGCGGGAGCGGCTGGCCCGAATCAGCGACGAAGAACTCTGGGAAGCGCACCAGATCAGCAAGAACCGGCTGATCGGATTCACGCGGCGGCGACTGGAGGCCCAGGCGCAATATCGCGGCGAACCGGCCGACCGCATTGAGGAAGCCCGGCAACGGTTGGACCCCAACGCCCTGACCATCGGGTTTGCCCGGCGCTTTGCCTCCTACAAGCGGGCGACCCTGCTGTTCCACGACCCGGACCGTCTGGCCCGCATCGTCGGCAACGATGAGCGACCGGTGCAGATCCTGTTTGCCGGCAAGTCGCACCCTGCCAACGAAATCGGCAAGCAGTACATCCAGAAGCTTGTGGCGATGGCAGCCGATCCGCGGTTCAAGGGTCGGATCGTTTTCGTTGAGAACTACGACATGGGAGTCGGTCGGCACCTGGTGCAGGGCGTGGACATCTGGCTGAACAACCCCCTCAAACCGCTGGAGGCCTCGGGGACCAGCGGCCAGAAGGTCGTGCTCAACGGCGGACTCAACCTGTCCGTGCTGGACGGATGGTGGGCGGAGGCGTACGACGGCTCGAACGGCTTCGCCATCGGGTACGGCGGTTATCACCCGGACCAGGAGGAACAGTCACGGCGCGATGCGCGGCACCTGTACGAAGCCTTGGAAAACGAGGTCATCCCGACGTTCTACGAGCGGGACGATCGCGGGATTCCGCATCGATGGCTCGAGAAGGTGCGTTGGTCGATCCAGACGCTGGGATGGCGATTCAGCGCGGACCGGATGGTGCTGGACTACTTCACAGAGCTGTATCTGCCTGCGGCGGGAGCGGCGTCGTGCGATACCCGAAGCTTCCGGGCGCTGGGCGAGAAGTAAGGCGGGCATCGCCGAAAAAGCGGGACTGTACGCGAGAAATTGGAAGCGCCGGCTCAGGTTGGGCCGGCGTTCTTCTTTTCCGAAGCGGTTGCACGGTTGCGTGGGCAAGGATGTCGCGTTAGGGTCGTGGACAGCGATCAAAGGAACGGAGCGTTGGGGGACATACCGTTTGGCCGTTGCGCTGCATTTCCATCTTGCAGGAGTTCGACGCCATGTCCGGTTCGTTTCGCAAGAATATCCCATCGGTGATCGAGGTCGTACTGCTTGTTCTTGCCATCGGCGTCACAGGCTGCAGGCCAACCGGCGGGGGCGGGAGCGGGGCCCCGAACGTGAACGACAATGGGAACACGAACACCAATACAAACGAAAACGCGAACGACAACGCCAATGAAAACGAAAACGGCGGGGAGCCGGGCGACCGGCTGCAACCGGCGGACTTGACGTACCAGGGCGCCCTCCGGCTGCCGGGTGAATTCAACTGGGGCGCGCTCGGGCTCGCGTTTTATCCGGGTGGAAACGGCGGCGCAGGGTCACTGTTGGTCACGGGCTTTGAGGGGTTGACCGACCCGGACCACCCGGGCGAGACGTGCTGGGACCCGTCGTGGGACTGCTATGCGCACTACGGCCAGGTGAGCATTCCCACGCCGGCCCGGGAGGCAAACTGGGAGGACCTGCCTGCGGCGGTCCTGGTTGGGGAGATGACCCCCTTTGACGGCGGCCTGGCCTCCACGGTGCACAACGAATACCTCTTCGTGAGCGGCCTCGAATTCGTCGCCCGGCGCGGCACGCAGACGAACGACAAGCTCTATGGCTCCGTCAATCTGTGGTACGCTGAGGGAGTCGCCGGCGAGAACACGTTCCCGACTGTCTGGTTTGCCAATCTGGACGGTACGGGCGCGCAGGGCATGTTCCACGTCGGCCCGGACGAGGCGCCGTATCACGGGCGGAAGATGGGCGCCTATCTCTTCAGCGTGCCCGCGTGGTACGCGAACCAATACCTGGGCGGGCGGACGCTGGTCACCGGACGATCCCGCGGTACGCCGCAGGACGGCATGGAACCGTTGACCATACGGGGCGGCTCGCAGGGCCCGACGCTGTTTGCTTTTCACGCGTGGGAGAGTGACGAGGCGACGGGCAACCTCGATGCATTGCCGGTGCTGTATTACCGGGTGGCGTTCCCCGGCTGCGCCGGGCCGAACGTGGGCGATCCTCAGGAGTGCGACTACCCGGACTTCACCATGTGCGACGACTGGTCCGGCGGGGCCTTCGTGGACAACGGCGAGCGGCAGGCGATTCTGCTGCTGGGTTACAAGGGCCTGGGCGACAACTGTTACGACGAGCCGCCGGTGGAGTGCAACGATCCGTGCAGCGCCGCCCACGGCTACCATTGCCAGCCGTATGAGCGGCAGGTGATCTTCTACGATGTGGCAGCCCTGGGCCGAAGCGCCCTGGGACAGCAGGATCCCTGGGTCGTGATACCCTACGCCATCTGGCGCCCGACGGAGTTCTACCTGCAGGACAACCCCTGCTCCAACGCCGGCGGCATGACCTTCGACACGGTAGGTCGGCGTCTGTTCATGGTGGAGCGCGGCCTGGGCGGCGCGGATACGAATGCGACCGTCGTGCACGTATGGTCGCTGTAACGGAAAATCACAAACGCGTGGGACCCTGGCAGGACGACGGACTTCAACCGGCCGCCCATCACCCGGGGCCGGCCCTTCGCGCCCTCTGGGACGCCTGTCCAGCCCCCCCGGGAGCGTTCCTTATCGGCCTGAAGTGCCGGTTCCACGGTCGAGAGGATTGAAGGCGGTCCGCGGTTCCTGTACAATCAGCCATCAGGGATGAAGCAGGTTGTGAGGCACTGCGGACCGACGACGGGACATGTTCGTTTGCACACCTGCAGGGATGGGTTCATCACCGGATGTCAACGGCCGGTTTCCCATTCTGTCATTCGGCCCCATACGGCAGCCCAGGGTGCTGCAAGCAACGCAGTGCCTGGCGCCCCATTCCTATCGTGGTCGGCGGTCCTGAGCGGAAACGCCGCCCGGCCAAACGGACACAAGCGTAAAGGAGGAAAGCACATGCTGGGACAACGAACGACACGATCTGTGAATCGACCGGTCGGATGGGTACTGGGAATTGTGGTTTCTGTTCTTCTCGCCGTTGCGGCACGTCCCGTCTTCGCCGTCGGCGACGGTCCCGCGCAGGAAGGCACGGTCCGTGTCACCATACCGGTTGCACCCTACGAGCATCAGAGGGCGGATACTCACGACGAGTTGGTCGTCGAAGGGTTCGGCCGACTGCTCGTCCCGGGCAAACCGGGGCTCCCCGCGCGCATCTTCAGTATTGCCATCCCTCCGGGAGCACAAGTAGTGGACGTGGCCGCGGACGCCGGCAAGGGCGTCGTGCTTCCCGGCACTTTTGACATCGCACCCGTCCCATTGCCACGTGTCATCGGTGAGGAGGACCCGGCCATCTACGCCGAACAGCTCGCCCGTTGCGAAGCGAACCGCAAGGCGGTCTATTCCGCCGACGATCCCTACCCCTCCCGGGTGGCGGAGTTCGTCCGCTCGGCGGGATATCGCAAGTACAACCTGGTGGACGTGCAGGTGTGTCCGATCGCGTACCGTCCCATCACGCGCGAGCTGACGTACTACCCGGACATCACCGTCACCGTCACCTATCGCGCCGCCGAGAAGGAGGCGACGCCGCCGGCGGACCATCTCGCCCGCCCCGAGCGCGTGGCGGAGAGCATCATTCTGAATCATCAGCAGGCGGCCGCGTGGTACCCGGCGTTGCAGGCCCCGTCTCGCGGGCTTCATGACTACGTAATCATTACGCTGGACACGCTGACTTCGGCCGTGACACCGCTGGTCAACTGGGAAACGGGCAAAGGCCGCAGCGTGGAAGTCGTAACGACCACTTGGATCAACGCCAACTACACGGGCTACGACCTGGCGGCCAAGATGCGGGCATTCCTGCGTGAAAAGTATCCCAGCGGCGAATGGGGAATCGAGGACGTGCTGCTGGTGGGTCACTACGACGACGTTCCCATGCGCCGCACCGCGCAGGATCTGGGATATGGACAACCCGAAACCGACTTCTACTTCGCGGAGCTGTCCCTGCCCGACAACGAGTCCTGGGACGCCGACGAAGACCACGCTTACGGCGAGGACACCGACCCCATCGACTTCTATGCGGAGGTGAACGTGGGCCGCATTCCGTACAGCGACGTGGCCACCGTGACGAGCATCTGCACGAAATCCGTGGCCTACGAGCAGAACGTGGACCCGGCTTTCAAGAAGAACATTCTGCTGCTCGGCGCGTTCTTCTGGGATGACGACCCCAACCCGCGCACGGACAACGCAGTGCTGATGGAGGCCAAGGTGAACCAGCCCTGGATGGCCGACTGGACGAAGACCCGCATGTATGAGCAGGGCTACTCCACGTACGCCATGGATTACAACCTGACCATAGCCAACGTGGTGTCGGTCTGGTCATCAGGAACGTTCGGGTTCGTGAACTGGGCCGGGCACGGCTCGCCGACGTCCGCCCACGTCTACCACGGGGGCCAGCCGGCCTTCATCCAGGCCAGCAGCGCCCCGTATCTCAACGACAACTACCCGTCCATCGTCTTCGCCGATTCGTGCAGCAACCAGGACACCGACGAAGACAACATCGCCCGGGCCATCATGGGAAGTGGCGCGGTCGGCTTTGTGGCCGCCACGAAGGTGGCGCTGGGTTGCCCGGGATGGAACGACCCTTATGACGGGTCCGGCCAGTCACTGGACTACTTCTTCACGACCAACGTAACCTCGGGTGACTACACGATCGGCGCCGCCCACCAGGAGGCCCTGCGGCAGATGTACATCAGCAACCTGTGGAGCTACGTGCGATACGAAACCTTCGAGTGGGGCGCGCTACTCGGAAATCCCAATCTCAGCATGGGCATCATGGAGGCATTATGGATCAGCTTCCCTGACGGCCTGCCCCAAGCGATCGAACCCGGCTCCCCCACCCCGATCACCGTAAAGATCTCCAACGGCCTCGAGGCCTACGTGCCCGGAACGGGCACGCTGTACTATCGATACGACGGCGGCACGTTCCTGACCGCCGGGCTCACCCCGCTGGGAGGCAATCTGTACCAGGCCACGCTGCCGGCGGCGGATTGCGGCGACACGCCCGAGTACTACTTTAGCGTGCAGGGAGACCTGGGCACCGTCGTGCTCTCCCCGGCCAACGCGCCCACCAGCGTCCATTCCACGCTCGTAGGCACGCTCACGACGATCGTCGAGCACAGCTTCGAAGGCAATGACCAGGGCTGGACCGTCGGGGATACAGGTGACACCGCCACCGCCGGCATCTGGAACCGGATGGACCCGGAAGGCAGTGAGGCGCAGCCCGAGGAAGATCACACGCCGTCGCCGGGGACGGACTGCTGGGTCACGGACGGAGTCTACGGCGGAAGCCTCGGCGCCCGAGACGTCGACGGCGGCAAGACCACCCTCATGTCCCCGGTCTTCGATCTGTCGGGGGTCTCCGATCCGACGATCAGCTACTATCGCTGGTACTCCAACGACACGGGCGCTGCGCCCAACGAAGACATGTTCGTCGTCGGGATTTCCAACAACGGCGGAACAAGCTGGCAAAGTGCCGAGACGGTCGGCCCCTCCGGCGCCGGCACGTCGGGCGGATGGATCTACCACGAGTTCCGGGTGGCCGATTTCGTGAGCCCCAGCGCGCAGATCAAGCTCCGCTTTGTCGCCTCCGACCATGGCTCCCCATCCTTGGTGGAGGCCGCGCTGGACGATTTCAGGATCACCGCATTCGAGTGCGTTCCGACCGAAACATGCACGGACGGCGTGCAGAACCAGGGCGAGGAACGCATCGACTGCGGCGGTCCGAACTGCGATCCGTGCGAGTGTACGTCGGACGGCGCCTGCAACGACGGCCTGTTCTGCACCGGCGCCGATACGTGCGATGCGTACGGATTCTGCCAGTCGGCCGGCAATCCGTGCCTGACCACGCACTGGTGCAACGAAACCGGCGACGTCTGCGTCCTGTACGGCAACGGCGATTTTGAGCCCGACGGCGACGTGGACCTGGCGGACTTCTTCCTGTTCCAGCAGTGCTTCGGCAGCGAGGCGGCCGGTGAATGCGAACCGGGCAACCTCGCCGGCACAGGCATGATCGACCTGGACGATCTGAGTCTCTTCGTCAACGAACTGGTCGGCCCGCAGTAACGCGGGCTCCAGTCGTCGGCGACCGAAAAGGGCCGCGGGTGAGGTTCCGATCACTTCGGAACCTCACCCGCGACCATCTGCGTTACTCATCGAGCACGATGAAGGTATCCCCACCCGCCGCGAAATCGTATCGCCCGGCCTGCGGAACGGCACGGGCGATGCGATCATTCTCAATATGCACCTCGTAATCCGGCAGTTCGTGGTCACAGGCGGAACAGTGTTCCGCGATGCCGTCCACTACCACGTGCTTTTGTCCGGGTCTGCCAATGTCGTTGCCGCCCCAGCGAACCAGATCGCCAAGCGAATACTCGTACGGCCAGGTGTCACCATACTTGAACTGAATCCCGAGTTCGATCCTCCGGCCGCACGCCGGGCAAGTCTGCTCCAGGACCAGAGTATTGAACGCCCCCATCCGCACGCCTCCTGGGACCGGCTCACCGCTGCCTTCAGGCCCAATCCGCCCACGACAGGACCGACACTCCGCTACGCTTGTACGATTGGTCACCCCCATAAACCAGCGCGGCGGCACCGGCCGGCGTGCCGGCCAGGTCTCGCCAGTAGTCCAGACCCCCAAAGAAATCGCTGGCGACCGTCTGCCCGGACTTGATCTCGACGGGCAGTTGCTTCGAACCCCGGTCAATCAGCAGGTCAACCTCGTGACCCGCCGAATCACGCCAGAAGTACAGGTCCGGCTCGCGGCCGCGGTTGTAGCCGTTCTTCATCGCCTCGGAGACCACCCAGGCTTCAAAGACCGCGCCCCGCGCGGCATGGGACACCAGATCCGCAGGACTCTGGACCCTCAACAGGAAGCACAGCAAGCCCGTGTCGACGAAGTAGAGCTTGGGTGATTTCACGAGGCGCTTGTTGAAATTGCGGTGATGGGGCCGCAGCAGATGGATCACGAAGCTCGCTTCCAGAATCGACAACCACCGGCGCGCCGTCGCGTGGGACACACCTGCGTCCGCTGCCAGGGCCGACGCGTTCAACAGGTGCCCGCACCGCCCTGCGCACAGCCGTATGAACCGCCCGAAGCCCTCAATGTCGCCCACGTTGAGCAGGTCGCGCACGTCGCGCTCGAGGTATGTTTGGTAGTAGTTCGAGAGCCAACCCTGCGGCTCGAGGCCTTTGTCGTGAATCCTCGGGAAGCCACCCGTGAATAGCATTTCAAACAGCGAGGTTGGAGTCGTTTGACCGGCAGGTTTGACTCGTGGACGCGCCGAAGCGAACTTCGCGATATCCCGGAGCGGCCGGCCGACGAGCTCGGACCGGCTGAAAGGCAGCAGTCGCAGCACGGCGCACCGACCGGCCAGCGTCTGGCTGATCCGGCTCAGAAGCAGGAAGTTCTGCGAGCCGGAGAGGATGAACTGCCCCGGCCGATCCACCCGATCGACGATCCCCTGGATGTACGAGAACAGGTCGGGAACCCGCTGCACCTCATCCAGGATCACGCGGCCCCGAAACTGGTCCAGAAAGCCGCGGGGATCCTCCAGGGCGAACGCCCGCGTCTCCGGATCTTCCAGCGAGGCGTAGCGATGCCGCGGAAAGGCAGCCTGCACGAGCGTGGTCTTGCCGGACTGCCGCGGTCCGGTGACGGTGACCACAGGATAGTTGCGGGCAGCCTCCTTGAGTGTTTTGGTCAAATGGCGGGCGATCATAAGCGGGCCCCTTGCAATTTGAATTTTCAATATTCATATTACATGGGGCCGATGCCCGGTCAAGGACCGTGCCGCAACCGGACGTTCCGGGGCCCGGCTCTTTGCCGTCCCCTCAGTCCCACCTCACGCCCAGGGCCTGCATGCCGTCGGGGACCTCGCCGGATTCTGCGGACCGGTCCACGGGAAAGCCGATCCGAACGTCATCCGGCCGCAGAGCCGGTCCCACATCCGGAAAGCCGGTACCACGGCCTGCCACCCCGCTACGGCTGCCCAAGCCATGCTGCCGCCGGGCGACCGCGAGGCCCGATAACGCCGAGTCCGCGAGTGTTTGCTCAATCCGAGGCATCTCTCAACCGATGGACCAGACACAGCGTCTGTCTTCACTTGCAGCTGAGGAACCACCTGAACTGGAGATTCTGGCACCATGCACGCACCCGGCTCTTTCCATCGAGGCGAATTCCTGGTCCTGGCATCCCTTCTGGCCTTCCTTTGCCTGACGATCGGTTGTCAAACCGGCGCGCCGGGGGCCGCTTCGGACCCGCCGGACACCTTGAACACCGAGATTGATCCGGCGCCGCCGGCCGATGGGCCGGACATACCGGCGGGGCTCGGCGCACTGGTAGTGGAAACGGTGGAGGGTGCGACCAACACCCAGTTCGACATTTACCGGGCCGTCGGCGCGGAGGCGATTCGCACGTACCAGGAGGCGTATGAGTTGATCCCCCTCGCCCCCGGGCTTTACCGCCTCACTCAGTACTTCAATGCCGGCCTCGTCCATGCCGCAGACGTTCCGATCGAAGAGGGCGTCATCACCACGGTCACACTGGGCGCCATCGAACTCGTAACCGTGCCGAACGCGTCGGACGGCCAGTACGACATCTACGACGCGACCGGGGCTACCGAGTATTCCACGTACAATGAACCCAATGTGCGGATCACCGCTCCGGAGGGCACGTTTACGCTGAAGGAGTACTTCAACGGCGACTTCGTATACGCCACCGGCGTAACGGTCACGGCCGGAGAGGTCACCACGATAGAAATGGGCGGCATTGAGCTGACCACCGTCACCGGCGCGGTGGATGGCACCTACGGTATCTACGATGAGGCAGGCGAGGAAGTGTTCTCCACCTACAACGACCCGGACATCATCGTCACGGCGCCGGCCGGCACGTTCACGCTGAAAGAGTACTTCAACGACCGCTTCACCTACGCCTCAGATGTGCAGGTGATCGCCGGGGAAGCCACGACGGTGCCAATGGGGGCCATCCGGTTCAACGGACCGCTGGCCTATGACATCTATGTCGGGGGCGAGATCGTGTCTTCCTACAACGACCCACAGGTGGCGGTCACCGCGCCGGCGGGGACGTACACCCTCACGAAGTACTTCGACGAGGACGTGGTGCTGGCCACCGACGTGGTGGTGACGGCCGGCGCGGTCACCGAGGTACCGTAATCACACGACCGGCTTGCTCCATCCACCCCGCAGGTCGGCGACATGCCGGCCTGCGGGGCGGATTCGTTTCCGGGAACACCCGCCCAGGCCGTATGGGGCAGCCGCCAGATGTTCCCGCCTCGTGTCCACTCCACGCCATTCCATGCCGGTTGACGCCATCGACCCCGTAGCCGACGATAGAGGCTTGTCTGTGCCGTCCCTGCGCGGTTGTGGGGGACCAAGATGGCCCGGGAGGCCGCCCGCGTCGGGCCGGGCTGAAGTGGGGGACAAGGTCACACATGTCCCTGGGGAAATAAGGAGGTATTGCCATGTCGATCGGGAAGTGTGCTCAGGCGGTCATCCGACCGGTGTCTGTGGTGATTCTGGCGGCGGTGCTCGGCGGCTGGGTGGCTGCGCCGGCATCAGCCGGGGGGGTAGATGACTGGGTGAAGGAGGCCGACAAGACGTTGCGGAACGCGGAGCGGCTGATGTTCAGCCGCCAGCACACGCAAGCCCTGGAGCAGCTCAACGCGGCGGACGCTCTGCTCAAGAAGATCGAGGAAGCGGACGCCGAGCACGCGAAACTCAAGACCCTGCGGAGCAAGTACGAGAAGCTGGAAAAAGATCTGGCCCGGCGAATGGGCACGGGAGCGTCCCCATCCGGTACGGCGCCCCCCGCCGCGGACAAGCCGAAGGCGGACAAACCGACCGCCCTGCCCTACGAAGCAAGGCAGGCGATGAGCAAGTTTCAGGACGTGAAAGGCAGCATCGAACACGCCTATCAGATGATCGAACTCCTCAAGACCCGGGAATTGTCGAAGCCGGTCGAGGACTACTACAAGGACATCGAGGATCAGTTTCCGGCACTGGACGCGGCCCTGAAGAACGTCCGCGAACTGGCGGCGGCGAAGGGCGTGGAATCGCATCCGGACCTGGACGAGGCCCAGGCGTACATCGATGCCCAGCCGGAGCGGCTCTCAAAGATCAAGACCGAGATGGCTGCGGTTCAGAAGGAGAAGGCCGCCAAGGAAGCGGAGGAGAAGGCAAAGGCCGAACAGAAGGCCGGCAAAGTCACGGACGTGGCCCAGGCCCAGGAGGACTGGAAGGCCCTGGCGGCCCTGTGCGACGAGTACCAGGCCAACTTCCAGTCGGAATCCGACGTGAAAAAGAAGGGCGCGGTGATCCACAAGGCCTGGGGCGACTGGAAGCAGCGATTCGAGCCGGTGCGCAACCGGTTCCGCGAGCGCTATGGCGATGACAACGTGAAAGTGTACGGCGCGTTTGAAGACGTGCCCAAGCCGGAAGGCGTCGAATTGGAAGCGGCTCTGGCCGCCAACGTGGCATACGGCATCGACTTCGCGGAACGCGAGCGGCGGATCGCGGGATGGGCGGAAGGCTGGGCCAAGGACGCCCTGCGCACATCCAACAGCATTCCCGTCGACAACAAGGAGAAGCTGGAGCTGAAGTACGCGCGCGCGGAAGGCGCCGTCAAGTATTACAAGCTCGCCCAGCTCTGGAACCCGGACGGCAAATACGACGACGCAATCCAAAAAGCCGAAGCTGCCGCGGCCGAGGCCCTGCCCCTGTGGAAAGAAGTGCTGAAGGATCTGACCTGGCCCGGCCACAACAAGGACTACGCCGGCCCGGGCAAGCCCGATGAGATCGCGAAGGCCGCCCTGGAGTTCCTGAAGGAACACCCGAAGTGGACCGCCCCGGAATATGATGATGAGCACGTGCCCTACGCTGCGTGCGTGGAGGGCAAGGATTGGGAAGTCTGGAAGCGCGCCCCGCTCACCCAGGAACCGACCCAATACTGCCTGGAAGTCCTCGTCGCGTTTGAAGGCAAGGCCGACCCGGACCTGGTGTACGTCTATCACATGGTGTTCTACACGGCCGAGGCTGCGGGCGTGAAGCCCGGCCTGCCCATCAAGTATGGCAGTTCAAAGCAGTACGCCAGCTTCCGCATGTTGAAGGACAACGTGCCGAAGCCGAAGTAAGTCGGGCAACGGCCTTGACGAGCGTTCGTATCGGAGGCCGGGGGCGATTCCCCCGGCCTCCGCCGCGCGCGGGCCGTTCGCAATCACCCGCTCCGATCGGTTGGAGGACATGCCCGGCTTTACAGCGCTTCGCAGGAGGCGTAGGCTGCCCCTGGCGCACCGTTCGGGCACGTCAGGGCTGCGTCGTAAGGAAGACAACGCCGATCATTTGAAGGGGGTGTTCATGTACCGGCATATCCACAAAGTATTCCTGAAAGGCCTGGCCGTTGTCGCCCCGTTGCTGATCACATGTTACGTGATCTACTGGCTGGCCTCGACGCTGGAATCGTTGTTGGGTCGGGGCGTGAAGCTCGTGCTGCCCGACAAGTATTACGTGCCGGGCGTCGGCCTGGCCATCGGGATCGTGCTGATCTTTGCGATCGGCCTGCTGTTTCAAACCTGGATCGTCAAGTGGATCTGGCATCGTGCGGAGCGGCTGCTGGATCGCATCCCGCTCGTCAAAACCATCTATGGCGCGGTCCGTGACCTGACGGACTTCATGAACCGCAGCGCGACGGAAGATGCGAAGCGCGTGGTGCTCGTCACGATGCCGGGCAGCGAGATGAAGCTCATGGGTTTCGTCACGCGGGACGACTTCCGCGACGTGCCGGATGCACTGGGCACGGAGAAGACCGTCGCGGTGTACCTGCCCATGAGCTACCAACTCGGCGGCTTCACGGTCATGATTCCGCAGGCCAGCGTGGAACCAATCGACATGGACATGGAGCAGGCCATGCGCTTCGCGCTGACGGGCGGGATGGTGGGAAAGCGGTGAGCCCGCCGACTCAGGCCCAGGCGGTCGCAAGAACCCCCGCGTGGGCTGAGCTTGACATGGCTTGCCTTCACCGGTAAACGCGCTGACTTGCGCGAGGGGTTTGGATCTGGGTCGGTCATCGTCGCTTGCGCCAGTTTTGCCCGTAACCTTCTGTGCGGAAAGGACTTGATGTGAGTGAACCCCTGGGCAGCTTCTGTCTGGTTCTCCATGGGCACCTGCCGTACGTACTGCACCATGGCTATTGGCCGCACGGCGAAGATTGGCTCTATGAGGCCGCCGCTGAGACCTACCTGCCCATCCTCGACATGATCGCCGAGGTGCACCAACTGGGTGGCCGACCGGCCATTACGGTGGGCCTGACGCCGGTTCTGCTCGAGCAGATGGCGCACGATCGGTTCAAGCAGTGCTTCCGCGAGTACCTGGAGGAGCGCATCGCCCGGGCCGAGCATGATCGGAAGGAATTCGAATCGCGAAATGAACTGCACTTTGCCTACCTGGCGAAGCGCTGGGGCGAATGGTACGCCAGAACCGCCGACCAGTTCGAGGGCATGAAGCGGGACATCCCCTCCACGTTCGGCCGCTGGGCCAAGGAAGGGATCATCGAGATACTCACGGGGTACGCCACCCACGGGTATACCCCATTGCTGCTGGAGGATTCGTGCATTCGGGCCCAGATTCGGGCGGGCATCGCCTCCACCCGACGGATTCTCGGCATCCAGCCCACGGGGCTATGGCTGCCGGAGTGTGCCTATCGACCGGCCGGCCAGTGGTATCCGGCCGTGGATTTCGGCGGTCCACGGGATCGATTGGCCGTCGAGCAGATGCTGGCGGACGAAGGGATCACGCACTTCTTCATTGAAGATCCCCTGGTTCCGACGAACATCGGCGACGAGAAGGCCCGGCTGTTCTACGACCAGCTCTCCGACGACCGCAAGCGGTTCATCCACGAGTGCGGCGACTGGCGACCTACCGTCGGCCCGATCGGGCTGCGTAGCCCCTCCAACGGAGCGGTGCTCGCGGCGTACGCCCGCTGCCGCGAGGTGTGCGAGCAGGTGTGGTCGGGCTGGATCGGATACCCCGGCACCGGCGCTTATCTGGAGTTCCACAAGAAGTACGGCGAACGGCGGGGGTTGCGATACTGGAAGGTCACCCACGCCCAGTCCGGGCTTGGGGAGAAGGACCCGTACTACCCGGACGACGTGCCGGGCGTGATCCACCAGCAGGCCGGCCACTTCACGAATCTGATCCGGCAGACGCTGCGGGACCACCGCAACCGGTACGGCCGGCCGGGGGTCGTGATCGCAAGCTTCGACGCGGAGTTGTTCGGACACTGGTGGTTTGAGGGTCCGCGGTTCCTGAGGGACCTGCTGCTGAATCTGCACCATGACCCGGAGATTCATGTTTCGACCGTGCATGATGAGCTCTCCCGCCGGCCTCCGGAGCGGTTCCACCGGCTGCCGGAGTTTTCCTGGGGCGAAGGCAGCGACAATCGGGTCTGGATCAACGACCGGACCCGCTGGATGTGGGAGGTCGAGTACCGGGCGGAGGCAAAGTTCGGACGGAACACGTTCCACCTGCCCTGGCAGAAGGACAAGCAGATTCGCGATCTGCTGGAGCGGGCGGCACGGGAGTTGCTGCTGCTTCAGGCCTCCGACTGGCCGTTCGTGGTCGCCCGCGGACAGGCGGTGGACTACGGCATCCGCCGGTTCGCCCTGCACGACAACCGATACGAGATCGTGAACAACGTGATCGACCGCATTCTGGACGGCAACAAAATCTCCCCGCTGGAAGAGCACCAGCTTCGTGACGGCGAGATCCACGACAGCGTGTTCCCCAAAATCGACCTGGCGTGGTGGAACATGTAGGGACGCGTTCGGCCGGAATCCGAAAACAAAAAACACCCGGCCGCCGGATCGGGTACACTATCTCGCGGGAACGGGCACGCGGGAGTGGTGCGGTGCGCATTTGCGGGATTGATCCGGGACTGCATACGTCGGGCTACGCCGTGCTGGACGCGGACGGCCGCGCGGTGACCGTGCGCGACGCCGGCATCTGCCGAACACTGCCGGAGGCAGACCTCGGGCAGCGGCTGGTCCAGATCGAGGCGGATTTCTCCAGTGTCTTCGAGCAGTGGCGGCCGGAGGTCGTGGCGGTGGAGCAGCTCTACGCCCATTACAAGCATCCGCGAACGGCCGTTTTGATGGGGCACGCGCGCGGCGTCATGCTGGTGACGGCCGGCCGGTTCGGGGCGGAG